>CAYLSV010000039.1:32641-32885 GCA_964386435.1 uncultured Tepidisphaerales bacterium | reverse complement strand
CGGGGAAGTGGCGGCGGGGGGGGGGGCAGTTGGGGCGGGTGGCGGTGTTGCTGTTGCTGGTGCTGCCGGTGCTGATGTCGGCGATCATGGTCTACCGGCCCAAGATTGTGCCGCCGTACGACCCGCGCATGACGCAGGGGCTCGCGTTCGAGGATGTGGCTTTCGCGGCGGCCGACGGCACGACGATCCGCGGCTGGTGGGTGCCGGCGGGTGAGCCGACCGCCCGCACCGTGCTGCTGGGCCA
>CAYLSV010000039.1:10662-32631 GCA_964386435.1 uncultured Tepidisphaerales bacterium | reverse complement strand
TGCTGCCGGTGGCCGACAAGCTGCACGCGGCGGGCTACCACGTGCTGATGTTCGACCACCGCGGCCACGGCGGCAGCGGCGGGCAGGTGACGGCGTTCGGCGCGGCAGAGGCGGCGGACGTGGTCGGGGCCCTCGATTTCCTCGAAGCCGCGGGCGTGGACGACATCGTCGGGCTCGCCCCGAGCATGGGGGCCGCCGCCATGGTCGACGCCGCGGCGGGGGACGATCGCCTCGCCGCCCTGATCCTGGTCGGCACCTACGACGATTTGGGCGGCATGGCCGGCGATGCGACGGGTAAGATTTTCACGCCGCCGCTGGACCACCTCGCCCGCCGCCTCGCCCTGCCCGCCGCCTCGGCCCACGCCGGGGTGCATTTGGCCGGGTTCCGCCCGATCGACGCCGTCCGCGAGCTTTGGCCGCGGCCGGTCATGGTGCTGCACGCCGCGGACGACACGATTATCCCCCAATCCCGAGGCCGCCGGCTTTATAACGCCGCCGACGCCCCAAAGCTGCAATGGTGGCTCGACGCCGGCGGCCACAACGGCGTGCTGGAGGACGACGAGGCGTGGCGGGAGATCCTGCTGTTCCTCGAAGGTGCCGTCGCCGTGCCCAACGTGTGACGCGGGGAAGCGTGTGACCCGGGAAGCGTGTGACGCGGGAAAGTCGCGTTCTAAATCGCGAGGTCCTTTGTTACCGACGGCCGTGGTGCGTCGTCGTAGCGTTCGTCTCCCCGAAAACGGTGAACCGTTCGCCGCCGGGTGCAACTTATAAGGGCCGCCGCGCATGAAACGTTCAACGACCAAGGCTCAGGCAATCGACGCTCCCCAGCACAAGACCACGGAGGCCCGCATGGCGATGGCAACCGCACAACCCACCCCCTTCGCCCCGGCGGCCCCGGCCGTTCCGGCCGCCGCCTGGTCCGGACCGCGCGCCGCCGAGGGCCTCACCGGCCGCGAACTGGCCGACCGCCGTAAAGAAATTGCCGCCAGCGTCACCGCCGAGCAGGCCGCCGAGACCGACGTGCTGTTCGAGAAGGCCGTCGCCGAGCACGGCCGCCGGCTCTTGGGCATCGCCCGCGGCATTGTCGGCTACCGGGCCAGCCCCGAGGACGTCGTCCAGCAGGCGATGATGAACCTCTACAAGCACCGCCACCGCTACGACTGGCACGCCCCCGGCCCGCTCATGCGGCGGGCCACCGTCAACGAGGCCCTGCGCATCCTCCGCCCGCCGCGCATGTCCATGGTCCAGGACGACCACCCGGCCCCCGAGAAGCCCAAGGACGCGCCCGATTCCCGTTTGCAGGAGGGCGAAACCGTCGCCGCCGTCCGGGCCGCCATCGAGCAACTGCCGCCGCACTTCAAGGCCGCGATCGTGCTGTGCGAGTACGAGCAGATGAGTTACCAGCAGATCAGCGAGACGCTCGACTGCTCGATCCCGCAGGTCAAAACCTGGCTGCACCGTGCCCGCCGCCGGCTTGCCGAAATGCTCGAGGATCTGAACCCCGCCGCCGCCGATTGAGTACCTGTACCACTTCGATCCGAAGATCCGCAATGCCGCTCACCGACGATCAACACCGCCAGCTCGACGCGTACCTCGATGGCGAACTCGACGCCGCCGCCGCCGATCGCGTTCGGCACTGGCTGGCCGGCAGCGACGATGCGACGGCCGCCCTGCGCGCCGCCGAACAGGCCCGCCAACTCCGCGGCAACTTGTTTAACAGCAATGAGGGCACCGAGGCCGATGTCGACCACCTGCTCAGTGCCTTGCGCAACGCCGAGCAAGATGAACAGGACGAGCAGGCGGCACGGATGAAAATGCCCACCCCCGGCTTCGGCCACCGCCACGGCGGGTGGCTCGCCATGGTCGCCGCCACCCTCGTCGTCGGTTTCCTCGGCATCGGCTACGGCTACCTCACCGGCCCCGCCCAGCCGCCGCTGACCCCCGCCGCTCAGGATTGGACCGTTCAGGTCACCAACCCCAGCACTGGCCAAGTCGTCCGCCAAGTCTCCTTCGACAGCTACGAAGAAGCCCAAGCCGTCCAGCAGCGGATGAACGCCCAGGACCAGTCGATGGACGTCCGCGTCTACGCCCCCGGCGCCCGGGAAGTCGTCGATGAATCGGCCTTCTGAGCCAACCTCCCCCGGATTGAAGGCACCTGCGGCCCAATCAACTGCGGCCCGACAAGAAGGCAGCCGGGCCTTGTTCCAACTGCGATTCGCCGAGTCGCAGCCACCTCCCACGCCCCGACCACCCAAAGCGCGTGCGTCGCAGAAGCCCCCACCGACGCGTGGCGGCGGGGCTACACACGCGCTCTCACGTGCTCGAACTGCGGGCGTAGCCCCGCTGCCAATCGGCGGTGGGGGTTTGTTCGTCGCCCGCGCTCTCAACCTGCTGGATCCACAAAAGTTCCTGAACCCGGCTCCGCGTCATGAAGTTGGAGCATCGCAGGCCGGTCAACGTCGCCACGCCGGTGAAGCCCCGCCTCTACGAGGCGGTGGGGGCCTCAGCGACGCGTTCACCCGGGCGGGGTGCCTTCTGCTCATCGCGTTCCTCCTGCTCGCAACCGCCCCATCGCTGGAAGATTTGTCGCGGCAAACGATGCGGCTCGTTCAAGTCGCGCAGGCCGGGCAGGTGACGGTGCGGGTGGCCGGCGAGGGCACGACACGGCCCGCGGTTCAGTCGGTGCCGGGCGTCCTGCTCGAAGGCGGCCGCGTGCTGGTGCCGACCGCGCTGCCGGCGGGTGGCGTCACCGTCACGTTCGTCGACGGCACCGTCTCGCCCGCCACGGTCACCGGCACCGACCGCCGCAGCGGCATCACGGCCCTCGCGCCCGCCGCCGTGCCCGTTGGCGCCCAGCCGCTGGAGCCGGCGATTCGTCGTCCGGCCACCGGCGAGCTGGCCCTGCTCCTGCCCGACGGCAGCGGGGCGGGCCGGCTGTTCGTTTGGCTCGACGACGCCACCGACCTGCCCGACGGCACCCTGATCCTCGCCGACGGCAAGCTCGGCGGCTTCGTTCTAGATGGCCAGTTCCGCCCCGCCGATTGGCTCGCCGCCGCCGCCCGGCAGCTCGATGCCGGCCCCGTCCGCCGCGCCCGCCTCGGCCTGACGCTGCTGATCCTCAACCGCCCCAACGCCGCCGGCCACGATTTGCAGATCGCCACCGTCGACCCCACCGGCCCCGCCCACGCCGCCGGCCTTCGCCGCGGTGATCTGCTGCTCCGCCTCAACGGCCGCCCCCTCGGCAACGCCGCCACCCTCGCCGCCGCGTTGGCCGAGGTCCGCGGGCCCACCGACTTCACCATCAATCGCGACGGGCAGCAGGTAACGGTGACCGTCGAACTCGCCGAACCGTGAGGGGACAAACCTCGCGCAGCGCCACCACGCCTACTGCCGCGAGGTCATTGCCCGGCGTAGCTCGCGGTCCTGCACCTTGCGCTTCAGTGACTCCCGCTTGTCGTGGGCCTGCTTGCCGCGGGCGACGGCCAGCTCCAGCTTCGCCCGGCCGCCTTTCCAGTAGATTTGCAGCGGCACCAGCGACACGCCCGGCTCCCGCGCCTCGGCCTGGAGCTTGCGGATCTCCCGCTTGTGGGCGAGCAGCGGCCGGATGCGGCGGACCTCGTGGTAGCCGCTGGGCCCCGCTTGGCGGTAGGCGTCGATCTGGGCGTCCCACAGCTGCAGCTGCCCGCCGGGCGTGATCTTGGCGTAGCTGCCGGTCAGATTCGCCTGGCCCTCGCGGAGGCTCTTCACCTCGCTGCCGATCAGCGAGAGGCCGACCTCATAGGTGTCGCCGATGGCGTAATCGAACTTCGCCCGGCGGTTGACGATCCGCGGCTGCTTGTCATCAGGTTTGCGCTTGCCCTTGGCCATCGGCGAAGGGAACCATAGGCACTTGACGCCCCTCGCACCCGGCCTAAACTACCCGCCCGACACGCGGATGTGGCGGAATTGGCAGACGCGCGGTGTTCAGGTCGCCGTGTCCTATGGACGTGCTGGTTCGACTCCAGTCATCCGCATGATGTGCCGCCCGCCCCTTCACCAGGGCGGGCGGTTGTCGTTTCCGCGGCGCGCCCGTTGCTGTCGCAAAGCGTGCACGAAGCCGCCGCCGAGTCGTGGGAACAGTTCGCCGCCGTCAACGACGTTGCCGCGGCGACGACGAAGAAGCTCGAGAAACAAGCCGCCCTCGCCGGCTACTTCGCCAAGCTCGACACAAGCGACCTCCGCCGGGCCACCCGCTTCGCCGGCGGCAAGGCGTTCAGCTCCACCGACGAACGCGTCCTCGGCGTCAGCGGGGCGACGATGCGCGAGGTCGCCACCACGCTGCTGGGCGTGCCAAGCGACATCTACCAAGCGGCCACCGTCGCCGAGGGCGAGGTCGGCGAGGCTTTGGCAAAACTCTGGCCCGAGAAAAAGCCCGCCGGCGACCCGCTGACGCTGCACGCCGTGGCCGACGCGTTCGACGCGCTCGCCAGCACCGGCAACTTCGCCGAGAAACGCGACGCCGTCCGCGGGTTGCTCGCCCGCTGCCGCACCCCCCGCGAGGCGGCGTACGTCGGCAAGGTCATCTTCGGCGATCTGCGGACCGGGGCCCGCGAGGGCGTGCTGCTCGCCGCCGTCGCCGAGGCGTTCGGCCGCGAGTTCGACGCCGTCCGCCGGGCCCAGTTGCTCGTGGGCGACTTGGACGAAGTCGCCGTCCTAGCGAAGGAAGATCGGTTGGCCGAGGCGACGTTTCAACTGTTCCACCCGATCCAGTTCATGCTGGCCTCACCATTGGAGACACCCGCCGATGCCGCGGCCCGGTTGGAAGGGTCAGAATTATTGTCGAAGTTCATCGCCGAGGACAAGCTTGATGGCGTGCGTGCCCAGGTTCATAAAAGCGGCGACCGCCTCGCCATCTACACAAGAACGCTCGACCGCTCCGACGAGAGCTACCCGGACGTGGTGGAGGAGTTGCTGCGGGTGCCCGGCGATTGGTTGCTCGACGGCGAGATCGTGCCGTTCCGCGGCGGCCGGGTGCTGCCGTTCGTCAACATGCAGAAGCGGCTGGGCCGCAAGACGCTGACGCCCAAGCTGCTCCGCGACCACCCGCTGACGTTCGTTGCCTTCGACTGCCTGTTTCGCGACGGCGTGAACCTGATGGACGCCCCGCTCATCGACCGCCGGGCGGTTCTGCAAGATTTGGCGGAAAAAGCCAGCGCACCCGGCCTCACCGCCGAGGGCCGCGGCCCGTTCCGAGTCGGCCGGGCGGTGGAGGTGACGGACGAGCCGGCTATAACCGCCGCCTTCGACGCCGCCCGCGCCGCCCGCAACGAGGGCCTGATCCTGAAAGACCCGCAGAGCGTCTACGCCCCCGGCCGCCGGGGCTTGGCGTGGTTCAAGCTCAAGACGCATTTGCCCACCCTCGATTGCGTCGTCACCGCCGCCGAGCACGGCCACGGCAAGCGACGCAACCACCTTTCCGACTACACCTTTGCCGTCTGGGACACCGACCCGAGCCATGAAGACGCCAAACTTGTCAACATCGGCAAAGCCTACAGCGGCGTCACCGATGCCGAGATCGAAGAACTCACCCAAACCTTCCTCGAACTCCAAACCGGCAACTACGGCCGCGTCTACACGGTGAAGCCGACGATCGTCTTCGAGATCGCGTTCGACCAGATCCAGAGAAGCGCCCGCCACGCCGGCGGCTACGCGTTGCGGTTCCCCCGCATCAAGCGCATCCGCCGCGACAAACGCCCGGAAGACGCCGACACCCTCGCCCGCGTCGGCGAGCTCTACGACAGCCCCGACAACTTCGGCCGCGTCGAGGAAAAGGCCGACGACGAGCCGACGCTATTCGGTTAACGACTCGATCAAACTCCCCGGACTCGGCAGCCGATCGTAAATCTCGTTCAGTGCCTGCGGCTGGCCGTCGAGTTCGATTGGCTCGATTTTCTTCAGGATCAATTCGTCGCCGTCGACGACGTACTGAAAAAGCCACAGCGACTTCACCGGCCGCTCCAACGCCGCCGCCTGCCGGCTCCAAATGGTAGTGTAAACCTCGATCAGATCGCCCTCGGCGTCGACGCGGGTGCGCGTGATGCTGGCCTCGGTCAGCTTCACCGTCTCGATTGCCCGCCGGGCCCCTGCGACGAGCGTCGCCCGATCGCCGTACAGCGGCGGCAGCTTCGTGCCTGGGTTCATTAGGCTGCCGAACGTCTCCCAGTCGCGTACTTCAGCCGCTGCGACAATGCCGTGGCTGCTCCTGGTTCGTCTCGACGAGCAGGCTCAGCCCGAGCCACGCCCCGGCCACCACCGCGACCCCCGCCGCCGCCTTCAGCACCGGCCCGCTGCGGAAGATGGCGGCCAACGCGACGGCCAAAATCAGCACGAGCGCGGGCATCCAGAACGGGGCGGCGAATATCGTTTCGGTCATCGGGATTCTTTCATCAAGCAACGCGGCGGGCCCGTCCGATAACCAGCGAAGCCGCCGGTTCGTTCATGCCCACCACCCCACACAACCCGGCCGACGCCGAAGGATGCAGCCCGCTGGCCCGATCGTTGGCCGAGCTGTGGGCCGTCGCCCCCGACTTGGCCGCCGCGCTCGACGCGGCACCCGGCAGCGAGCCGACGCCGCGGACGGGCGGCAAGCCGCTCACCTTCGACCGCGGCCGCCACCTGCTGATCCTGATGCACGGTTCCGCCGGGCCCTACCGCGTCGGCGAGATCCTGCCGCGGCTGCACCCCAAGGGCCGGCTGGTCGTCTTCGAGTCGGACCCGATTCGCTTGCTGAACACGCTCGCCGAGCCCGGCATCGCCGACGCCCTGGCCGACGGCCGCCTCGGGGTGGCTGATGACATCGCCCGGCTGGAGGCGGCGCTGCTGTTCAACCCGCCGCTGCTGGGCCGGCCGATGTTGCGCATCGACAACCCGGCCGCGGATCTAGCCAACACCGATGCCTGGCGTGAAGCGGCGGCGGCGGTCGATGCCTGCGCCGACGACCGCGAGATGGACGGCCGCACCGCCCGCGCGATCACCGGCGGCAGCGCCCGCAATGTCCTGCGTAACGCCCGCCGCATCGCCGCCGATGCCAACTTCGCCACGCTCGCCAACCGCCACGCCGGCCGCACCGCGGTGCTCGTCGCCGCCGGACCGTCGCTGCGGAAGAACATCGCCGATCTGGCAAAGTATCAGAACCGCGTCGTCATCGTCGCGGTGCAAACGGCACTGCGGGCGCTGCTGGCTGCGGGCATCACGCCGCACTACGTCTGCGCCCTCGACGCCCACGACAATTGCCGGCGGTTCTTCGAGGATTTGCCGGAGGATTCGCCGACCTGGCTCGTCGCCAAGCCGCGCACCTCGCCGGTGCTGGCCGAGGTCCACCCCGGCCCAATCGCCTACACCGGCAGCGATGAGTTGCCTCACCTCTTCGGCCCAACAGGTCACCGCGAGGGCTTCGATGGCGCGACCACCGTCGCCCACCAAGCGTTCCGCCTGATCGAGCATTTGGGCTGCCGAACCGCGGTGCTGATCGGGCAGGATCTGGGTTTCAGCGGCGGGGCGTACTACGTGCCGGGCACGAGCCACGAGCGGATCTGGCGGGCCGAACTCGGGCCGTTCAACACGATCGAGATGCGGCATTGGGAGTGGCTCAGCCGCGACAAGAAGCACCTCGTCCGCCTCGCCGACGTGCACGGGCAACCGATGTTCAGCGAGGGCCGGATGACGCAGTATCTGCGGAAGTTCGAGCAGATATTCGCCAACTCGTCGCTGCGCGTGATCGACGCGACCGAGGGCGGGGCGGCCAAGCAGTTCACCGAGGTGGCCAAGCTGGCCGACGTGCTGGCGGTGTTGCCGGACGAGCCGGTTTCGATCGATCCGCCGACCGACCCATCGCCCGCCGCGGTGGCACCGGCGATCAAGCGGTTGGCGCAGGTTCGCGGCGACGCGCTCGAGTCGGCAACGCTCGCCCGCGACGCGGCAACCGTGCTGGCGACGCTCGACGATCTTCGGCAAAAACCCCGGAAGTTCAACGAACAACTCGCCCGCTACGACACGCTGCGGCATCGCATGGCCGCGTTCTCCAACGTGCGGCAGCTCGTTGGTTACCTGATTCAAGACGAGGAGGTCGAGCGGCAGTTCCACAACATCGCCGCCAGCGACCCGGAGCTGTCGCCCGTGGAGCAGCAACGGCTCGCCGTCGAGCGGGATCGGGCGTACCTCGCCGCCTACGCCAACGCGGCGCAGCAGGTGGCCGAATTGCTCAACGATGAGTCAAGTGCCCCAGCCCGAAAGGCCGCGTGATGCAGACGCTTGTCGAACCGGTGACGAAGGTTGGTACGGTAATCGCCGTGCTGTCGATGCTGCACGAGCCGATTGGCAAGAGCAGTGCCGACCGTGTGGTGCGCGGCCGCAGCGTGCTGGCGACGACGCTCGACCGCATCCGACTGGTGACGCCGGAGGCGGCGGTGCTGGCGTGGGACGATCAAGCGGCCGCGGCGTCGGCGGGCGGGGCGGATGTGATTTTGGTCGGCCCGCGGACGACCAAGTCGGCACTGGACGTGGCGACCCGCTGGATGGACGGCGTCCGGGGCGGGCCGCTGTTCGCCACCGCGTTCGACCGCGGCTGGCACGCCGAGGCCGTGGCGAACCTGGTGGAACAACGCAAGGCCGACGGCATCGTGCTGATCGACCCGGCCAGCGTGCTGATCGACACCGAGCGCGTGGCGGCGGCCATCGAGTTGCTCGACGAGCACGCCACCGCTGTAGGTGCCGGCCCGGCCGGGCGGGGGGCGATCGCGCTCACCGCCGAGCGGGTGAAAGAACTGCGCGAGAATGGCGAGACGCCGGGATGCTTGCTGAACTACGTGCCGTGGAACCCGCAGGCCGACACGCTCATGTCGCCGGCGTCGGTGCCAATGCCGGATGCCGAGCGGCGGGCGACGCATCCGCTGCGGGCCGCCGACGCCGACACGATCGCGTGGCTCAACGGCCTCGCCGAGTGGCCAATCGACCCGATCGCGGCGCGGGCGGCGGCGCCGCTGTCGTTCCCGCGGGACGTGACGCTCGAGCTGACCACCCGCCGCAGCACGCGCCCGATCTGGTGGGCCGGGCGGTTCGCCGACATCCAGCGGCCGGAGGCGAGAATTGAGCATTTCCTGCCGCTTTTGGACGAGTTGGCGGCGCATGACGTGCGGCTGACGCTCGCTGGCGTGGGCGACCCGATGCTGGCCGATGCCTTTGCCGACGTGGTCGCGGCGGCGGCGGAGCGAGCGGTGCCGCTGACAGTGGAGACGGATCTGCTCGCCGCCGATCGTTTGGAGTTGCTTGATGACGTCGACGTCGTCGCCCCGCATTTACCGGCGATGACGGTGGCGACGTACGACCGCATGATGGGCGGCCCCGGTTTGCCGCAGGTGATGACGAACATCGCGGCGTTGCTCGGCCGGCGGCGGGGTGGGGTGCCGTTGATCGTGCCGACGTTCGTCAAGACGCCGATCAACTTCCCGGAGATGGAGGCGTGGTACGAGCAGTGGCTGACGGCGACGCACGCGGTGTGCGTCCGGGGGCCGAGCGACTACGCCGGACAACTACCGGAGTTGGTGCAACTGACGGTCAGCGACATGACCCCGCCCACCCGCGAGCCGTGCCGCCGGCTGCACCGCAGGGCGATGGTCCTCAGCGACGGCCGGGTGGCCCGCTGCGATCAGGACGTCGGCGGCACCGCGTGCCTCGGCACGCTGCTCGAACAACCGCTGGCCGAAATCTGGCGAGACGCCCACACGTTGCGGGCCGACGACATCGCCGGCCGGCATGACAGTCTCTGCGGCGGCTGCCGCGAGTGGCAAGCCTGGTAGTTTTCCCGAAGAAATCATGAACACGCTCGGCATCATCCTCGCCCGCGCCGGCAGCCAAGGGCTGCCCGGCAAACACGTCAAGCCGCTGCTGGGCCGGCCGGTGATCGATTGGACGTTCGGCCACGCCCGCGCCGCGGGTCGGCTCGACCGCGTCGTCGTCTCCACCGATTGCCCTCAGATCCGGCAGCTCGCCAAATCGGCGATGTTCCAGACGATCGACCGCCCGCCGACATTGGCGACGGGCGAGGCGAGCGTGCAGGACGTGCTGCTGCACGCGACCGACGCCGTGGAGCAGCGCGGCGACTTCCGGGCCGACGCCATCGTGGTGATCTATGGCAACGTGCCGGCCCGCGGCGCGGGCGTGATCGATTGCTGCGTGGAGCGGCTGGCCGCGGGCGACTGCGACAGCGTGCGGACGTTCTGCCCGGTCGGCAAGTGGCACCCGCAATGGATGAGCACGCTCGGCGGCGAGGGTGGCGACGAGGTCTTCGCCGAACATCCCGGCAGCATCCACCGCCGGCAGGACCTTCGGCCGCTCATGCTGCACGACGGCGCGTGCGTTGCCGTCACCCGCCGGTCCTTGGAGCTGGGCCGGCAGGACCGGAGCGACCCGCACGCCTTCTTCGGCACCCGCCGGGCCGGCGTCCGTACGGCCTCGGGCGAGACGGTGGAGGTGGACGAGCCGCGCGATCTGTTCCTCGCCGAGGCGACGCTGCGGGCCGCCGGCGAGAGCGGGCGGATGCGGCAGGCGTCTTGAGAATTCGGAGTTCGACATGACCAAGCTCTTCCACACCAACCCCTTCATCATCGCCGAGATCGGCGTCAATCACGACGGCGACGAGGGGCAGGCGATTGCGCTCGCCGCGGCGGCCGCGGAGGCCGGGGCGGACGCGGTGAAACTGCAATTGTTCAGCGCCGCCCGCCTCGCCGGTGCCGCGCCGCAGGCGGCATATCAAGGCGGCGGCTCGCAGGCGGAATTGCTGAAAAACCTGGAGCTTTCACCCGATGCCGTACGGCGGGTGGTGAGGCACGTGCGGTCAATGGGGCTCGTGCCGCTGGCGACGCCTTTCTCGCCGGAGGACGTGGCGCTGGTGGCCGAGCTCGAGTTGCCGGCGGTGAAAATTGCGTCGCCGGACTTGGTCAATCATCTGCTGTTGCGCGAGGTGGCGGCGCTCCGGCGGCCGATGTTGCTGAGCACCGGCGCGGCGTCGGCGGCGGAGGTGACGGCGACGGTCGATTTGCTGCGGCAACTCGATGCCGAGTTCGCGCTGCTGCACTGCGTCAGCAGTTACCCCTGCCCGGACGGCGAGGCGAACCTCGGCTGCGTCGGCGAGTTGGTGCGGGCGTTCGACGTGCCGGTGGGCTTCAGCGACCACACGCAGCACCCGCTCGCCGGCGCGTTGGCTGTGGCCGCGGGGGCGACGATTATCGAGAAGCATCTCACCCACGACCGCACCGCGCCGGGTCCGGATCATGCGACAAGTTTCGCGCCGGCCCAGTTCGCCCGCTACGTCGAGGCAACCCGCGAGGCGGCCGCACTCGTGGGCATTGGCACGCGGCAGGTGTTGCCGTGCGAGCGGGACGTGCGGCACGTCAGCCGACAATCGCTCGCCCTGCGGCGGCCGCTTTCTGCGGGAAAAACGATCGAGTACGGCGACCTGACCACCCGCCGACCCGGCGACGGTTTGCCGCCGGCGAAGCTGGACCAGGTGGTCGGCCGCACGCTTTTGGCCGACCGGCCGGCGGGGCATGTGCTCACCGCGACGGACTTTGCCGTGCCGGCGACCCGCGTCGCGTGAGGCGTTACCGCTTCTGCATCGGCTGCCAGTTGCCCGTCAGGTTCGGGTCGGCGGCGGGGTCGTAGCTGGGGTCGTTGCTGAGGATGTACGTGTCGTTCGGGCCGGCGTAGACGTGGTCCCAACCGAGCGGCACCTCGACGGGCGTGGACGAACCGGCGGTGGGCTGCCACGTGTTGACGCCGCGGATGGCTTCGCTGTTCATCTGGCCGATGCGATCTTGGGAGGCCGAACGATTCTCGTAGGTCTGCCGCTGGAGGTTCATGACGTAGTCGCTGGTTTCCCGCTGAATCTGGTTGATCTTGCGGAACGTGTCGGCGTTGTCGCGGGCCATTTTCCCTTGCACCTTGGCCCGCTGTTGGGCGGCCTGGTTGACGACGTTCTGCCACTGCGGCGTGGCGCGGAACGTGCCGGCAAGGCGGTCGAACGTCGGCTTCTTCGCCTGAAGCTGGCCGGCGGGGGCGCGGACGCTGAGTGCTTTCTGCTCCCAGATGCGAGTCGTCGTCGCCGGGCCGCCGGGCATGAGCGGGGCGAAGGTCATGGTCATCCGGTTGGCGATCACCAGCACCTCCTCCTCGAAGCGTTGGTTGTTCTCGACATAACTGATCGGCACGACAACGACCTCGCCGTCGATTTGCACGCGGTCGTTGCTGCCCGCCTGCTGCATCATTTGCTGGAACTGCCGGGCCTGCTGCTGCAGCCCCTGGCGGTGGGCGGCGGTGGCCTGCTGCTCGATTTGTTCCTGGCCGAGCCGGACGTTTGTGGCGAACGGCCGGGCCTGGGGGAGGATGACGTCGCGGACGTACGCCGACGCCGACTGCGGGGCGGGTTGGCCGCTCTGCCGCATGGGCACCTGGCCGCGGATTTGGCCGGTCATCGGGTCCATCGCGTTGACCATCGCCTGGGGATCGGGGTGCTCGTTGACGGTGCCGCTGTGGCCGGGGAACAAGGCGATCTGAGAGCCGTCGGGCGCGGTGGCACGCAGGTCATTGCGGACGAGCTGGCTGTCCTGCTGGTTCCAGATCGGCCCGCCGGTGAGCTGCCAGCCGGTGGGCAACAGCATGTGGTGCGAGACCATGTTGTTGTTCTGGCGGTCGCGCAGCTCGAACCGCTTGACCACCAACTGCTTCGGCTGCCCGGCCGTAGCGGCCAGCGGGTTGCCGCGGGCGAGGGGGTTGGGCTGCGTGTTGCCACCGGCCAACGGGTTGCCGCCGGCGGGTTGCGCGAGCGACGGCGCGACGAGCAGCAGCATGGCCCAGGCGGCGATCGGGAGAACGTGTTTCATGCCGCACTCCCGTGCGAGAAAATGAAGGCAAGCGGGCCACATTCTTCCACCTTTAGCCGTCCATGAATACGGCGGCGATGAAGAGGGCGCCGAGCGCGAACAGTACGAGGAAGCCGCCGGCGATCGTGCCGTACCAAGCAAGTTTGCCCCGGAACGCGCTCTGCCGTTGGCGGCGAGCGGTGCCTTCGGGGTCGCTGTTCCAGCGGAGTGGGTCGACGCCCGGCGGCGGGCCGGGCCGGGGGTTATCGGCCATGGCGGAGCTTATGGCGATCGGCGGGCGAGGTGCCGATGCCGATAGCATGGGAGCCCCCATGCCCGACGTGAAGCCAGACGATGTTGCCGTTGCCGCGCCACCGCGGAGGCTGCCGGCGTCGCCGGCGGTGGGTGTGCTGGTGCCCGAGTTTCCGTCGCAGACGCACGTGTTCTTTTGGCGGGAGGTGCAGGCGTGGCGGGCGGCGGGGGCCACGGTCAAAATCATCAGCACCCGCCGGCCGCCGGATGAGGCGTGCCGGCACGAGTTCGCCGACGAGGCCCGGCAAACCACGTTCTACGCCTGGCCGCCCAAGCCCGCCGCGGCCCTCGGCACGCTCGCCAACCCGGTTGGCGTGGCGCGGGCGCTGAAGTATGTCGCCTCGCTGTCGGACAAGAAGAAGGCCGCCGCCCTTGTGCCGGCCGCGGAAGGATTGAGGCGGTGGGCGAAGCAGAACGACATCGCCCACATCCATGGTCACTCCTGCGCCGATGCCGCCCACCTGCTGGCGCTCTGCGACGCCCTCGGCGGCCCGACGTACTCGCTGACGCTTCACGGCGACTTCAGCGTCTACGGCACCGATCACCCGCAAAAGCTCAAGCACTGCACGGTGCTCGGCTGCGACGGCCCGCACCTGTTGCCGCAGATCGAGGCGGTGGGCTACCCGCTGGAGCGGGCGCTGCCGAACTGGATGGGCGTCGACACCGACAAGCACACGCCGCCGAGCGAGCCACGCGATGCGGCGGCGGGGCGGTTGAAAATCGTCACCGTCGCCCGGCTGAACAAGAACAAGGGTCACGTCTACGCGCTGGAGGCGATCCGCCGCTGCGTCGATGACGGGCTCGATGTGTCGTACGAGCTCATCGGCGGCGGCGACTACCAGCCGCAGGTCGAGGCCGACATCAAGCGGCTCAATTTAACCGACCGCGTGACCCTGCGCGGCACCCTCGGCGAGGGCGACGTCCGGGCGGCTCTCTTGGCGGCCGACGTTTTCTGCCTGCCCAGCATCGGCCTCGGCGAGGCGGGGCCGATCAGCGTGATGGAGGCGTGCGCGGTCGAGCTGCCGGTCGTCTGCAGCGTCATCGGCTCGACGCCGCACATGGTCGTCGACGGCGAGACGGGCTTCCTCTGCAAGCAGCAGGACGTCGCGGCCCTCGCCGAGGCCTTCGCCATCCTCGCCCGCGACGTCGCCCGCCGCCACACGATGGGAAGGGCGGCGAGAGCCTTCGCCGTCGAGCACTTCGACAGCCGCCGCACGGCAGTGCGGTTGTGGGAGCACATCGCCCGATTTACACCGGCGATAGGTGTTAGGGAGTAGGAGTAAGGTGTTAGGCCGGAGGTGTGGGTAGATGTCTGAGTTCGGCTTAACACCTAGCTTCTAACCCCTAACACCTCTGCCTCGGCCCTGCTGTGCCCTAACCTGCCCTCCATGCTCGCCATCGTCAGCGACATCCACGGCAACCTCGAGGCGCTCAACACCGTCCTGGCCGAGATCGATCGGCGGGGCGTGTCGCGCATTCTGTGTCTGGGCGACGTGGTCGGGTACGGGCCGAACCCGGTGGAGTGCATGGACCTCATCGCCGAGCGGGCGGAGACGGCGCTGATGGGCAACCATGATTTCGCGGTGTTGTACGAGCCGTACAACTTCAACACCGGCGCCGAGTCGGCGTGTTACTGGACCCGCAAGCAGTTCGACGCCGAGCCGGACGAAGAAACACGCCGCCGCCGGTGGACGTTTCTGGCCGGGCTGCCGGTGCGGCACGAGAAGCACGAGGGCGAGGGCGACGACAAAATCAGCCGCCTGACCGCTGTCCACGCCTCGCCGCGGCGGCCGATCAACGAGTACATTTTCCCCGACGACATCTACACGAACGCCCAGAAGTTCCCGGCGATTTTCGACCGCTTCGACGCGCTTTGCTTCTGCGGCCACACCCACGTGCCCGGTGTGTTCCTCGAAGGCCCGGACTTCTACTCGCCCGACGAGCTGGACATGCGGTTTGAGCCCAAGGGTGAGAAGGCCGTCGTCAACGTTGGCAGCGTCGGCCAGCCGCGTGACCGCGACCCGCGGGCGAGCTTCGTCCTGCTCGACGACGCCGACCCGAGCGACCCGAAGCTCACGTTTGTCCGCCTCGCCTACGACATCGACACCACCGTCGCCAAGGTGAAGGACACCGGCGCGCTCGACGACTTCCTCGGTGCCCGCCTGCTTGACGGGAGATGAATCTTGGATCGTTGATTGCGGATTGCTGATGTTCCGGGGTTCAGCAATCAGCAATCCCAGATCAACAATGGGCTACGATGCCGCCCGCCGCGCGGTGCGAACACTGACCCCCCATGGAACCCGAGCAAAAGCGCCTGATCCTGATCGTCGTCGTCGTCACGCTGCTGGCGCTGCTCTGGATGCCCTTGGCCAAAGCCGTCGGCACCTGGCTGGGGTACGACATGACGCCCCAGCGGGACGTCACCGTGGCGGCCGCGGACGATGACCTGCCCGCCCTCGACCTCGCCACCACCCGGCCCGGCAGCGACCGGCTCGCCGGGGCCGAGAACCCGCAGCCCGTCACGCTCGGCTCGCTCGACGAAGGCGGCGATTACGTCATGGCCGTCGACCTCGTGCCCCAGGGGGCTGGCGTCGGCCGCGTGGTGCTCAACGGCTACAACCGCACCGTCGGCAGCGACGACCCGTACGAGTTCGAAACCGGCAGCGCCATCGGCGGCGACCTGACCCGGCCGTTCACCGATTTGACCCTGCTCGTCAACGGCGAAGCAATCGACACCAGCGCCGCCTGGTCGCTCGTCGAAGCTGACACCGCCAGCGCCACGTACACCGCCACCGTCACAGATGAAGATCAGACGCCGCTGGCGAAGCTGACCAAAACCTACCGCCTGACCACCCGCGACGACGCCTCAGGCGGCTACGAGGTCTCGCTCGTCACCGGCGTCGAGAACCTCACCGACCAGCCGCTGGAAATCGCCCGCACCTTCGCCGGCCCCACCACGCCGCCGGCCGAGTTGGAGGACCGCCCCGACCGCCAGATCCTCGGCGGCTACTTTCTCAACGATGAGTTCGAGGTCGACCAACAAATCGTCCAAAGCGCCGACGACACCTTCACCCTCGGCAGCGACCTCACCGAAGACGGCGGCCAACCGCTGTTCACCTGGGCCGGGGCCAGCACCATCTACTTCCAGGCGGTCGTCCGTCCGACGCCCACGCCCGAGCAGGCGGCGAACAACCTGATCCCGCAGCCGTTCGCCTCGATCAAGGGCCGCGTGCTCAACCCGAACGTCGAGTCGGCCCGGCAGCGGGAGATCGCCCTCACGTTCCAGACCAAAACAGCCACTCTCGCCCCCGGCGAGTCGAGCGAATTGCCGCTGACGGTGTTCTTCGGGCCCAAGCTGCGGTCGCTGATGACCGGCGAATATTATGACGCCCCGACGGTCCGATTTGGCGAGTCGCTGATCGCCCCAACCGGCTGCACGTTCTGCGTCTTCACGCCGATCGTCGACGCCCTCAACGGGCTCTTGCGGATCTTCCACTACGTGACCAACGACTGGGGCCTGGCGATTATCTGCCTGGTGCTGCTGGTCCGCACGCTGCTCCACCCGATTACCAAGCGGGCCCAGGCGAACATGATGGTCATGGGCAAGCTCGGCCCGCAGCTGAAGAAACTTCAGGAAAAGTACGGCGACGACAAGGAGGGGTACGCCCGCGCCGCCTGGCAGGTGCAGAAGAAACAGGTCGGCATCAAGCCGGTCCTCGGCTGTTTGCCCATGATCTTGCAGACGCCGATCTGGATCGCGCTCTACCAGTCGCTGCAAACCACCTTCGAGCTGCGGCACGCGCCACTGCTGTACGGCTACACCTGGATCGATGACCTTTCCAAACCGGACAAGCTCATCGACTTCGGTGCCGGGTTTCAGCTCCCGTGCCTGTTCTTCCCCGGCCCGATGATCAGCGGCCTGAACATCCTGCCGCTGCTCTTGGGCGTGGTCTTCTACTTCCAGATGAAGCTCCAGCCCCAGCCGACCGCGGCGATGTCGCCGGAGCAGGAACAGACGCAGAAGATCATGAAAACGGTCTTCCCGCTCATTTTCCCGATCTTCCTCTACTCGGCCCCGAGCGGGTTGGTCCTCTACATCCTCACCAGCACCGCCATCGGCATCGTCGAGAGCAAGATCGTCCGTGACCACCTGAAAAAGAAGGACGAGGAAGAAAAGGCCCGCGGCGTCGTCGAGATCGACGACATGGATCTGCCCGAGCCGCGCAAAAACCTCAAGGTTGCCGGCGGCACCCGCGAGGCCGCCCCAGAACGCAAGGGTGTCGGCGGCTTCTGGGCCAACCTCGTCGAGAAGGCGGAGCAGATGAAGGAAGAGGTCGAAAAGCAGCAAGCCGAAAAGGCCAAACAGGCCCAGAAGGCTCAGAAGGGCAAGAAGCGGAAATGATGAGTGATGAGTTGAGGAGTAACGAGTTGCGAAGTCTCGAAACGTCGGGCGCCACTGGTAACTCATCACTCAGCAACTCATCATTCATCACTTCCGCGGCCGCCCTCGCCACGGCGGCGGGCGCGGGGCGGCGGATGATCGTCCGCGTCGCCGGGCCGGAGGCCCACGATCTGCTGCGGCGGGTCGCGCCGGACGCCGGGGCGGGGGCGACGGCATGTTCGGTCATCGTGGAGGAGTTGCCGGTGCCGGGGTTGGTGCTGCGGTTCGATTCGCCGCGGAGCTACACGGGGGAGGACGCGTTCGAGCTGCATCTGCCAAGTAGCCCGCCGCTGGCGGCGATGGTGCTGGAGCGGCTGCACGCGCTCGGTGCCCGGCCCGCCGAGCCGGGGGAGTTCACGGCGCGGGCGTATCTGAGCGGCAAGCTGACCCTCGCCGCCGCCGAGGGCGTGGCCGCGGCGATCGAGGCCGACAACGCCGCCGACCTCCGAGCCGCCCGCGGCCTGATGGCCGGCGCCCTCGCCGACCGCCTCCGGCCGATCATGGACCGCCTCGTCGAAACCCTCGCCCTGCTCGAAGCCGGCATCGACTTCGCCGAGGAGGACATCGACTTCATCACCGCCGCCGACCTGCGGCAACGGCTCGATGCGGTCGCCGCCGATTTGAAGAAGCTCGCCGCCGCAGAGCATTTGGATCGCAAGTCGCCCCGCCCCCGCGTCGTCCTTGCCGGCCGACCCAACGCCGGGAAGAGCACGCTCTTCAACGCGCTGCTGGGCCGCGATCGGGCGGTGGTGTCGCCGGTGGCCGGGACGACGCGGGACGTGCTGGGCGAGGCGCTGGTGCTGCCAGGCGGGGTGGTCGAGTTGATCGATGCGGCGGGCTTGGATGACCAATCGATCGGACCTCCGCCGCGTGGCGGCGGGGCTGATCCCAAAGCACCGTCCACCGAGAGATCAGCCCCGTCGCCACGCGGCGGAGGTCCGATCGGGCCCAGCGACATCGACAACCAGGTGGCCGCCCACGCCCACCGCGCCATCGCCGAGGCCGACGTACTCGTCCTCGTCCAGCCGATCAACGAAGACGCCCCGACGCTCCCCGCCGAGCCGGACCTCGCCGTTCGCTCCAAGGACGACGCCGGCACCCACGGCGGCGTCAGCGCCCACACCGGCCACGGCCTGGCTGACCTCCGCCAAACCCTCAGCCGCCTTGCCTTCGGCAAACCCAACGTCGGCTTCGCCCTCAACGCCCGCCACCGCCGCCACCTGGCCAACGCCGCCGGCGCCGTGGGGCGGGCTGGCGATCAGCCGCCCGAACTCACCGCCGCCGAACTCCGCACCGCCCTCGACGAACTCGGTCTCATTCTGGGCGAAGTCACGCCCGACGACGTGTTGGGCGAAGTCTTCGGCCGCTTCTGCATCGGCAAGTGACCAGAAGGTAGCTGCGGTGTAACGCACCGCAGTCCGGACTGCGACGCGTTGCGTCGCAGCTACCTCACGGGTGCAGCATCCGCGTTCCGGGTCTTGAGCGACCGCTGGAACAGCCACCAGCAGACGCCGAAGAACCCCGCCAGCCCGACCGCCGCCGCGATGGCCGGCCACGGGTTGTCGAGGCTGCTTTGCGAGCCGGCGAACGTCGCCACCAAGACGTACGGCACGGTGCTGCCGGTCCACGCCAGCACGAACCGCCCCAACCGCATCTTCGTCAATCCTGCCAAACACGCCGACATCTCCGGCAACATCGGCAGCGCCCGCGACAGCAGGATCATCACGACGCCGTGCTCCCGAAACGCCGCCGACATCTCGGCCCGCTGGGCGTCGTCCTTCACGATCCGCCGCACCAGCGGCTCGCCGAATTGCCGCGACAGCGCGTACCCGCCCAGCCCCGCCGCGTACAGCCCGATCAGGCTCGCCGCCGCCGCCACGGGGAAGCCGAGCAACGCCCCGGCCACCAGCATCAGCGACAGCGTCGGCACCGCGACGAACAAGTCGGCGAACAGCAAGAGCGCCACCGCCGTCGCCGCCCACAGCGGCGACACGTCCCGCGCCGCGGCGATCCACAGCTCGATCTTCTCCTGCGTCACCAGCCCCGTCACCCGCAGCAGCACGAGCATGGACGTGAAGAACACGAACAGCGGCAGCATGACTTTCAGGAGCGCCCGCATCGGGCGGCAGGATACGGCGCGCGACATCGGTGTGTAAGGTGCCGTCATGCCCAGCTTCGACCACGCCGTTGCCCTCCGCCATCTGAAGCATTTGCAGGCGAAGGTGCGCGATCTGATCGTCGAGAGCCGCGGCCGGGCCGATCTTGCCGGGGTCGATAAGACGACCGACGCCGACACGATCTACGCGATCGACGCGGTGGTCGAGCCGGCGATTCTGGAGGTGTGCCGGGCGTGGGCGCAGGAGCAGCCGATGGTGCTGATCTCCGAAGGGCTCGAGCGCGAGGACGGCACCGAGGGGCCGATCCAGCTCGGCGAGGGCGAGCCGATTATCCGCGTGCTGCTCGACCCGATCGACGGCACCCGCGGCATCATGTACGACAAACGTCCCGCCTGGAGCCTTGGCGGCGTCGCCCCTGATCGCGGCGAGGCGACCACGCTGCGCGACGTGGAGGTTGCCGTGATGACCGAGCTGCCCACCGCGAAGATGGGCCAAGCCGACGTGCTCTGGGCGACGGCCGGCGGCGGGGCACATGGCGAGCGCGTGACGCTGGCGACGAACGACGTCGAGCCGCTGCCGCTGCGGCCCAGCGGGGCCGACGGCATCAACCACGGCTTCGCCCAGATCAGCAATTTTTTCCCCGGCACCAAGGTGCTGGCCAGCCGCTTGATGGAGGAACTCGCGGCCGAACTCATCGGCCCGGCCGACGTGACGCGGGCGACCGTGTTCGACGACCAGTACATCTCGACCGGCGGCCAGTGGTATGAATTGATCGTCGGCCACGACCGCTTCAACGCCGACCTCCGGCCGCTGTTTTACCAGAAGCAGGGCCAGCCCGAGGGGTTGTGTTGCCACCCCTACGACTGCGTCACCTGGCTCGTCGCCGAGGAAGCCGGCGTCGTGCTGACCGACGAGCAGGGCGGCCCGCTCGATGGCCCGCTCGACACCACCAGCGGCGTGAACTGGATTGGTTACGCGAATGAACAGTTGCGGAAGAAAATCCAGCCGCTGCTGCGGGAAAAGCTCGAGCAACTTTAAGAAGCCGCCGGCTTCGCCCACGCCACGTCCTCGACGCCCTCCAACTTGTTCGCCAGCCGGGCGTGGACGAACAGCCAATCGCTCAGCCGGTTCAGGTACGTCACGGCCGTCACCGGCACTGGCTCGGCTTCGGCCAATTCGCTCGCCAAACGTTCCGCCCGCCGGCAGACCGTCCGCGCCACGTGCAGCCGCGCCGCCGCCTCGCTGCCGCCGGGCAGGATGAACACCGTCAGCGCCGGCACCCGATCCTCGGCCGAGTCGATCTCACCTTCGAGCCGAGCGATCAATTCTTCACCCAGCGGCGGCATCTGGATGTTCTCCGGGGCCACCCCGCCCGGCAGCGCGAGGTGGCTGCCAAGCGTGAACAAATCGTGCTGAATCGCGTGCAGCTTCTCCGGCAACTCCCCCGGCGCGGCGACCGCCGCGAGGCCGAGGGTGGCCGAGAGTTCGTCGACCGTGCCGTAGGCGTCGAGCCGGGCGGCGTGCTTGGGCGTCCGCGAGCCGTCGAGCAACCCGGTGGTGCCGTCATCGCCGCTGCGGGTGTAGATGCGGGGCATGTCCCACAATATCAGCGCAACACGTCCGCCCCCCGAACTTTTCACGCCGCCACGGGTTCGGGTGCCTCATTCAACTGAAGGATGGCCCGCGCCGAATCACTCGTCGCCCGTTGCCGCTCGGCCATCGCCGCCGGCTGCAACGATTCGTCGTACGTGGGGATAATCGCCTTCATCCGCTCGTGCCCTTCGTCGGTGGCAAGGTCGGCAGCGAAGCACTGCTTCACCACCTGCAGCACGATGTTGGCCGAAACGCTCGCGCCCGGCGACGCGCCCAGCAACGCCGAGATCGTGTGGCCGGCCCCCGTCACCACCTCCGTGCCGAAGTGCACGATGCCCGCGTCGCCGTCCTCCTTCTTGATCGCCTGCACCCGGATGCCGGCGTCGATCAGCTTCCAATCCTCCGCCTTCGCGTCCGGGTAGAAGTTCCGCAACTCGCCCAGCCGCGTGGTCATGCTCTGCGTGCCCTGCTGGATCAGGTAGCGGACCAGCGGCAAGTTGTGCAGGCCGACGCGGATCAGCGACGCGATGTTGTCCGGCCGCACCGAGCCGGGCAAGTCGAAGATTCTGCCGGTTTTGTGCAGAAACTTCGTGGTCCACGCCGCATACGGGCC
>CAYLSV010000039.1:0-10641 GCA_964386435.1 uncultured Tepidisphaerales bacterium | reverse complement strand
TTCCCGTCGATGATTCGCAAGTCGAGGTGCGGCACCGCCATCGTCGGCGCGGCCCCCGGCGAGAGGCCGTAGACCTTCGCCCGGTGCTGCTCGACCAACGCCGGGTCATCGCAAACAAGCCACTGCCCGCCGATCGGAAACCCGCCAAACCCCTTCGCCTCCTTGATGCCCGACTTCTGCAGCAGTGGCAAGCTCCCGCCGCCGGCACCGATAAAAACGAACCCGGCGTTCACCGCCTTCGTCGAGCCATGTGGCGTCTTTACCGACACGAGCCAGCGGCCGTCAGGCTGCCGGGTGAGGTTCGTGACGCGGTGCCCGGTGTGGGCCGAGCAGCCATCTTGCCGGTCGAGCCATTCGACGAGTTGCCGGGACAAACTGCCGAAGTTCACATCGGTGCCATCGTCCGCCTTCGTCGCCGCCACCGGCTCATCCGGATCACGCCCGGCCAGCAGCAGCGGGCACCATTGCCGGATCATCTCGCGATCCTCCGTGTACGCCATGTGCTCGAAGAAGTGGTGCCGCGTCATCTGGCGATGCCGCGACCGCAGGAACTCCACCTGCGGCTGGCCGTAAACGAACGCGATGTGCGGCACCGGGCGGACGAAAGTTGTCGGGTCGTCGATGATGCCGTCGCGGACCACGCTGCCCCAGAAGTGCTTGGAATGCTCGAACTGCTCGAAGATCTTCACGGCCGTTGAGACGTTGACCTCGCCGTCGTCGCCGCGGTTGGGCGTGTAGCTGAGCTCACACAGCCCCGCATGGCCGGTGCCGGCGTTGTGCCAGCCGTGTGACGCCTCGCCGGCGAACTCGGCGTGGCTCTCGAACAGCCGGATCGACGCCGCCGGCCGCAGCCGCTTGAGCATGACGCCCAGCGACGCGCTCATCACGCCGCTGCCGATCAGGACGATGTCGACGTGGTCCTCGCTCATGGGCAAAGCCTACACGCAGCCGCGGGAGCCCGCCACATCGTTATGGTTGACGCCCACCATAAAGTCGGGTAGTTTGCCCGCGTGCCCCGCGTCGCCCAGCACGTCGTCGACGCCCGCCGCCGGCGGGCCGCCGATTTGCTGCGGCGGCACCGGTACATGGGCGTCGCCGACGTGGCGAAGCATCTGAAGGTCAGCCTGAACACTGCCCGCCGCGACTTGGCGGCGCTGGCCGAGTCGAGCGAGGCGACGCGAACCCTCGGCGGGGCCGTGGCCGCGTACGACCGGCGGTTCGCCAGCTTTGCCGACCGGGCCGAGCGTGGCGCGGCGGCCAAGCGGCGGGTGGCAGGCAGGGCCGCGAAGCTCGTGCGGCAGTTGCCCGCCGGCTCGCGCGTGTTTCTCGATGCCGGCACGACGCTCGCGCTCGTCGCCGCGCTGCTGGCAAAGCGGCCGTTTGCCGCGGAAATCGTCACGAACTCGCTCGCTGTCGCCGATCGCCTTGGCGTGGCAAAGGTGCCGGTCCGCGTGCTTGGCGGCACGCTCATGCCCCGACAGGCGGCGTTGCTGGATGAGCAAACGGTGCGCGCCGCCGCCGAGCTCGACTACGACCTCGCCCTGTGCGGGGCCGAGGCGATTGACGCCAGCGGGGCGTGGAACAGCGACAACAGCGTGGTCGAGCTGCAGCGCGCCGTGATCGGCCGTTGCCGGCGAGTGGCGCTGTGCGTCGACGCGTCGAAGCTCGCCGCTCGCGCGCCGGCGCTGTTGGCGTCGTGGGACGAGATCGACTTGCTCATCACCGACGCCGATCCGGCGGGCCTGCGGGAGCAAGAGATCCGCCTCGGCCGCGGCCGGGTGTTGCGGCCGGCGAAGGAGATGGACCGATGAGCACGCACCTCGCCGTGGATCTGGGGGCCGAGTCCGGCCGCGTGATGGTCGGCCGCGTCGGCGAGACAATCGCGCTCGAGGAGGTCCACCGCTGGCCGAGCCGGCGGGTCCGCGTGATGGGCGGCGAGCGGTGGGACGTCCTGTTCATGTGGGCCGAAATCCTGGAAGGTTTGCGGAAAGCCGCCGCCGTGGCGGGCGATGCGGCGAGCGTGAGCGTCGACAGTTGGGGCGTCGATTACGTGCTCTTGAAGGACGGCCACCCGCACCTGACGCCGCCGTTCATGTACCGCGACGAACGGACGACCGCGGCGTACGAGCGGCTTGCCGGCACCGATGACCAGAAGGCGGCGATCTTCGCCCAGACCGGCATCCAGTTCATGCCGATCAACACGGCGTACCAACTCGCCAGCGACACGCCCGGCCTGCACGAATCGGCGGACGGCTTGCTGCTGATCGCCGACTACTTCAACTTCCTCCTCTCCGGCGTCGCCCGGCATGAGCGGTCTCTGGCCAGCACCACGCAGCTCTACGACCCGACGCACCGCCAGTGGGCCGACTTCGCCGATGACGTGGCCGCGCGGAAACTCCTGGAAAAAGCCGACTTTGTCGACGCGGGCCAAACGCTCGGGCCGATCGCGGCGGAGGTGGCGGAGCAAACGGGATTGCCGGCGACGCTGAACGTCGTCGCCACCTGCAGCCACGACACCGGCAACGCCGTCGCCGCCACGCCGCTGACGAGTGGGGCGGCGTACCTTTCCAGCGGCACGTGGTCGCTGCTGGGTGTCGAGGCCGACGCGCCCGTGCTGACCGACGCCGCCCGCGGCCACAACTTCACCAACGAAGTCGGCTTAGGCCATTCGATCCGGCTGCTGAAGAACCTGTCGGGTTTGTTCCTCGTGCAGGAGTCGCGGAAGGATTTCGACCAAAGCCTCAGCTACGCTGACCTTGCCGAGATCGCGGCCAACGCCGGGCGGGCGCAGTCGCTGATCCGGCCCGACGCGCCGCAGTTCACCACGCCCGGCCACATGACCGGCAAGATCGCCGACTACTGCCGGGCGACCGACCAGCCGGTGCCCGAGTCGCCGGGCGGGTTCGTGCGGTGCTGCTACGAATCACTCGCGCTGCTGTACGGCCAGACGATCGGTGCAATCGGCGAGATCACCGGACGAACGCCGACAAAACTCAACATCGTTGGCGGCGGCAGCAACGCCGATTTGCTCAACCAGTTCGCCGCCGACGCCACCGGCTTGCCCGTCGAGGCCGGCCCGGCCGAGGCGACGGCGCTGGGCAACGTCGGCATCCAGGCCATCGCCGCCGGCACGCTCGCCGACCTCGCCGACTTGCGCCGCCGGGTGCGGGCGTCGAGCGATTTGAGAACGTTCCAACCCAGCGGAGATTTGGCCGAACAGGCCGATCGCTTCGCGAAACTACCGACATGAACGCCAGCGACTTCAAGCACGTGGACTACCTGTGGGACGACGCCAAGGCCGAGAAGCTCTCGCCCGTCGAGCGGCTCGTCTATCGCAGCAACTGCCTCGGCGCCGACCAGCGCGTGACCAACACCGGCGGCGGCAACACGAGCAACAAGCTCGCCGAAACCGACCCGCTTTCCGGGGAAAAGATCCAAGTCCTCTGGGTCAAAGGTAGCGGCGGCGATTTGCGCACCAGCAAGGCGGCCAACTTCAGCAGCCTGTACATGGACAAGCTGCAGAGCCTGAGAAGCAAGTTCGGCGATGCCGCACCGAAGTCGCCGGAGGAGGACGCGATGGTCGGGATGTACCCGCACTGCACGTTCAACCTGAACCCCCGCCCCAGCAGCATCGACACGCCGCTGCACGCGTTCATCCCACACAAGTACGTCGATCACATGCACCCCAACGCGGTGATCGCCATCGCCGCGTGCCGCGACCAGGAGAAGCTGAACCAGGAGATTTTCGGCGGCCAGCTCGCCTACGTCGGCTGGCAGCGGCCGGGCTTCGACCTCGGGCTGAAGATGGAGCAAATCGCCGCCGAGAACCCCGACGCCGTCGGCATCCTGATGGGCCAGCACGGGCTGATCAACTGGTCCGACGAGAGCGACAAGGCGTGCTACGAGCTGACGCTCTCGCTCATCGAGAAGGCCGCCCAGTACCTCGCCGACCACGACAAGGGCGAGCAAACCTTCGGCGGCCAGAAGTACGCCTCGCTCGACGACGGCCAGCGCAACGCCACGCTCCACGAGATTCTGCCCTGGCTGCGCGGCCAGGTTTCCCAGCAAAAACGCTTCATCGGCACCGTCGAGCACCGCGACAGCGTCATGACGTTCGTCAACTCAAACGACGCGAAGCGCCTCGCAGAGATCGGCACGAGCTGCCCCGACCACTTCCTGCGGACCAAGATCAAACCGCTTTACGTCGACTGGGACCCGACCAGCGGCACCGACAAGCTCCGCGACCTTCTCGCCGCCGGCCTCGAGCAGTACCGTAATGACTACGCCGAGTACTACGAGTCGTGCAAGCGTCCCGGCTCGCCGGCGATGCGTGACCCGAACCCGACCGTCATCCTCATCCCCGGGGTCGGCATGATCGCGTGGGGCAAGAACAAGAGCGAGAGCCGCGTGACGGCCGAGTTCTACTGCTGCGCCGTCGAGGTGATGCGCGGGGCCGAGGCCGTCAGCGAGTATCAGGGCCTGCCGCGGCAGGAGGCGTTCGACATCGAGTACTGGGCCCTCGAAGAGGCCAAGCTCCAACGCATGCCGCCGGAGAAGGAACTGGCCCGCAAAATCTGCGTCGTCATCGGCGGCGGCAGCGGTATCGGCAAGGAGACCTGCCACCGCCTCGTGAAGGAGGGGGCCCAGATCGTCGCCGTCGATTTGAACGAAGACGCCGCCAAGGCCACGGCCGCCGAGATCGAGGAAAAGCTCGGCAAAGGCATCGGCGTCGCCGGCACCGGCATCAGCGGCTGCGGCGACGCGTTGGGCCTCTCGGCCGACATCACCGACGCCACCTCCTGCCGCGTCATGCTCGAGCACGTCCTGCTCGCCTACGGCGGCGTCGACCAGGTTCTCGTCACCGCCGGCTACTTCGCCACCCCCGACAAGCAGGGCCACAACACGCCCGACCAATGGGACCGCAGCTTCAAGATCAACGTCACCGGCCTCTACAACGCCGCCGACGCCGCATATCAAATTCTCAAAAGCCAAAACCTCGGCGGCGGCATCGTCCTGACCACGTCGGTCAACGCCGTCGTCGCGAAGAAGGGCAGCTTCCCCTATGACACCAGCAAGGCCGCCGCCAACCACCTCGTCCGCGAGCTGGCCGTCGCCTACGCCCCCGGCGTCCGCGTCAACGGCGTCGCCCCCGCCACCGTCGTCGCCGGCAGCAGCATGTTCCCCAAAGACCGCGTCATCGCCAGCCTGACCAAGTACGACATCGAACACGACGAGTCGGCCGACGAGGAAACCCTGCGCAACCAGCTCGCCGACTTCTACGCCAAGCGCACCCTCACCCACCAACCCATCCGCCCGATCGACCAAGCCGAAGCCATCTTCCTCCTCGCCAGCGACCGCCTGAGCCGCACCACCGGCCAGATCCTAACGGTCGACGGCGGCCTCCAAGACGCCTTCCTGCGGTAAGCGATAACCGTGCTCAGCACCTCGCTGAACCGCCGGTCGCCCAGCACCCTCGCTGGCCGTGTGGGTGGCATCGCTGCTTTCAAGCTGCGACGCCTCCATCGTCGCTCTCACCGACCTCCGGCATCATCGTCCGGAGGTTCTTGCGTTTCTGGAACCCCTGCCGCTTGAGGCTGTTGAGCTGCTTCTCGGCCTTCATCCGGTCCATCGGCAGCCACCGCACCGCCCGCCGCTACGACAGCGGCAGACCGCCCGGCCGGCCGAGCACGCCGGGGAACGCCGTGGGCGGCGAGCTTTGTGCATCAGACGGGGCAAGATGGCTCCCGCGCTAACAGCCTCCAACCATGCACGTTGTCAACCTCGATGACAGGTCGTACACTGCGGCCATGCTGCCGCAACATGTTCTGCCGCGTGATGTCGTGCTCGAGCGTCTGAATCCAGTATTCCCTGTCCTGTTCGACTCGTTCTTCACTGCGTGGGACCGGTTGCAGGATGCACTCGGCGGGCACGAAGACCTGAGCGCTCACCTCTCGACATCGACCCGCGCCGGCGTCGTCTCGGACATGTTTGGGCATTACGCAATGCCGCGGCTGCACGAAGAGCATAACGCCGTAATAACGCGAGTCGGACGTCTTTCGCAGGCGGTCATCGCGCAGCAGATCGCCATCCGCTTCAAGAAGGTAGATGCGGAACTGCTCGCCAAGAATGTCGAGACGGCGAACCAAGAGCGTATCTACAATCAGGACCAGACGCTGCCTGGCCTTGGACCGCTTTGCTCCCTGACGTTCGCGTACCTGCTCGATTCGCTTGGGCAGAAACCGGTGGCAATCTACCTGACCTGCCCACGGACCATGCAGGCGAACCATTGGATCGCCGAACTTTGGCACGAGGGCGAAGGACGGCTCGATTTGTTCGGCACGCCGAGCGACCTGCCCGACTCCGGCGAGATCGCACCCGCGGCAGATGTCGATATCAAGGTTCCCGATCGTGCGAGGAAGGAGGCATAAATGCCTTCAAATCTACCGTTTAATCCCGACATGCTTCGCGTCGCTCGCGACTCGCGGGACATGACGCAGAAAGACCTTGCGGAACGGTCCGGTCTATCGCCGGCTTTCATATCCGCGGTTCAACGTGGGTTGCGCGTGCCCGAACCTGATGCCGAGGCGAAGTTGGCGGCGGCGGTTGGTTATCCTGTGTCGTTGCTCCGCCTACCCCGTTCGCGGGTCGGCGTCGGCATCAGCGTCAACATGTTCCGTAAACAGGCGAGCAGCCTTAAGAAGCACATCACACGCCTTGAGGCGAAGGCGGTTTTGTGTCGCATACAGGCGGAAGGGCTGATGCGGGAGGCCGAGCTGCGATTTCCGCACGATCTTGAGAGACTTGACCTTGATGATTTCCCGAGCGGTGACCCGGCCGACGTCGCGACGCTCACTCGTTCGGCTTGGCATCTTCCGTCGGGTCCCGTTCAGAATCTGCTCGCCAGCGTGGAACGGGCGGGCGTTATCGTCTTCAAGTTCTCGTTCGGCACCCGCAAGATTGATGGCATGAGCCAGTGGCTCGATGGCGGGTTGCCCCTGTTATTCGTCAATGCCGATGCCCCTGCTGATCGGGTCCGATTCTCCCTCGCGCACGAGCTCGGTCACCTCGTACTACATGAACGGCCGACCGAGACGATGGAAGATGAAGCCAATGCATTTGCATCGTCGTTCCTCATGCCACGTCAAGACATCCGGCGTGACTTGTTCGATCTGACACTGGAGAAGGCTGCCCGCCTCAAGCCGAAGTGGCGCGTCTCCATGTGGGCGTTGGTACGGCGTGCCCGCGATCTTGGGTGCATCTCGCCTGCCCGTTACAAGGGCATGGTTATTCAAATGTCAAAGCAAGGTTGGAAGAAAGCAGAGCCGTACCCAATCGCTCCCGAAACGCCAACCACTATTGATCGTGTCGTTACCGCGCTACGCGATCAAAGCGGGTTCACTTGGGGCGAGATCGAGGCAATCACGCACCTCTTTGCCGAAGAAGCACAAACTGTTCTGTTCCGACCGCGCGGGGGCTTCATGCGGATTGCCTCCTGATCGACAGTCTGGGGGAACTCACAGGGGCACCGTCCTTATCTGGTGGTGCCTGCTTTCGATCTGCGTGATCCAGAGGTACGGATTGGTCGCGTGGGGATACAGCCGGGTGGCGTGGACGTGTGGCTGCGTCGCTCGCGCGTACGGCCGGGTGAGGTAGACGTGCTTCTGCGTCAGGGCGTGCGACTGAGTCACGCGGACGCGCGTCTGGGTGATGCAGACGTACATCTAGGTGGCGTGAGCGGGACGGGGAATGGGGACGTCGTTCGTCTCGAAGTGGGCTTTGAGCGTCCGTCGCTTTTTCAGTGATAGCGGTCGGGTCACGTGTGGATCGCGTCCGGTCACAGATTAGCCGCTTCCGGTCGTGGGTCAGCGGCTTCCGGTCGTGGGTGACGGGCGTTCGGTCGAAGGTCATCGCTTTCCGGTCGACAATCATCGCCTTCCGGTTTCCGATGACCGGCTTCCGGTCGCGGGTCATCGGCTTCCGGTCGCGGGTCACGTGTTTCCGGTCGGCGGTGACTGATCTCCGGTTCTCGGTGACGTAGAACCGGAAATGGGTGGTGCCGATCGGTCCTAATGGCCAAATAATGCGGATGGACGTGCGGCGGGTCCGATCATCATCCGTGGCGGGAAGATTTTTCTGATCGTCGCGTTAAGCCGCCCCGCAGCTGCGCCGACATCAGGGGTGCAACGCGAACGGGAGCGATGACACGCCGACGACGTCAGCGGTCGCCCCCCCGCCCACTCTCTCAGAGTTGGGGGTCGCGAGTTCGACACAAAGGAGGCCGACGTGGCCGTTCCTACAGACGATCAAAAACTCGTTCCTTACAGCGAGAACATGAACGACATTCTCGACAGCCGGGGCGAGACGGACTACTTCCTCTCGGCTGCCGTCATTACCGAGTTCGGCACGAAGCAAAGTGCCTACGTCGCGGCGGTCTCTGCCATGCAGACGGCACGGGCGGCGGGGACGCGGTCGGAGTCGCTCACGGCGGCTCGCACCACCGCACGCGATGCCCTCCTCGTCGAGGCCCGGCAGATCTACGCCACCGTCGCCAAGAACCCGGCGATCAGCGACCAGAACAAGATCGACCTCGGCGTCCACGTCGGCGCTGGCCGGTCGCCCATCGGCGTGCCCAACGCAGCGCCGAAGGTGACGGTCGCGGAGGTCGTCGGCACGACGATCTCGATCCGCGTCTTCGACCCGCTGTCGCGGAGCAAGCGGGCAAAATTACCCACGGCGACGCAGGCCTGGCTCTACACCTTCGTCGGCGAGGAGTACCCCTCGGACCCCGGAGCGTGGACGTTCCACGGGGCGACGACGACGTACAAGCACACGATCGAGCTGCCGACGTCGCTGCCCGGCGGCACGCAGGTGTGGGTGATGGCGGCGTGGGTCAACCCCCGCGGTCAATCCGGCCCGCCGTCGATGCCGGTCAGCGCGTTCACGCAGTACACCGGCAAGACGACCGTCGAAGCCGCGGGCACCCAGGGAGGGGACCTCAAGATCGCCGCCTGAGACGACTCAAGCGTTGCAGCCGTGCCACGAACTTCAGTTCGTGCTCCGGCGACGACTCGGAGCCCGACACGATCTAAAGATCGTGCCACCCGCCCAAATGGTGGGCTGAAGCCCACCCTACAGTTGCTGCTGCTACAGCTGTTGAACGTTGTGTAACGAAACCCAATTGCTGGTAATCTCTCATCATGGCCGACGAGCTGACATTGACGGATGACGAGCCGGTCGTGCGGACGCACTTCGGTGATGACGCCGCGTGGCAGGAAATCGTAGATGCACTGACGGCGCCGGTGCCGATCATCGGTGAGGCGGTGCCTTTGAATCTGATTGAAGATCGCGAGTACGCGGGTCTCGATGCCGAGAACTTGCTCAAGCTCTTACCGAAGGGTCACCATACCGCGATTCTGCTGATAGCAGATGAGCGATCCATGCGGGAGGCGGACCACCCGCTGCTCGCGGTCGATCCGACGGAAGGGGGAGGGGCAAGCTTCCGCATGACGGCGGCAGAGGCCTGGGGACCGATTTCGAACCTGCAAATCGCGAACATGGATTGGGAAGACTTCGCCGACAGCGTCGATGAGGACGGAGTGTATCGAGGGTTCCCCGAGTGACACCGCCTCGCCCTTCATGAGCGGCCTCACCAGACGCGGCGGATGCCGTAGGCGTCGAGGTCTTTGTCGGACGAGATCAGCGGCACCCGCCTGGGCGGGTCGCGGAGCGACTGAGCGACGATGAGGCGGTCGAACGGATCGTCGTGGTGCCGCGGGAGTGCGGCGGCGCGGTAGATCGTCGGCAGCGTGATCGGCACCCAGTGGAAGCCGTTCGTCTCGATGTGTCGCGCCAGGTACGGCTCGGGTGGTTCGGGTAACGGCAAGTTTCGCTTGTTGTACTTGATGCCGAACTCCGAAGCACTGGCGTGGCTGACAAACACGAGGCTCTCAGGATCGTCGATCGCGAGACGGGCAATCCGGCTGAGCTTCGGGTGATCCGTGATGAACCAGAGCATCGACTGCGTGTCGATCAAGGAGGTCGCCTCGGGCATCAGATGTAGTCCTTGAACTCTTCGGGGATGTCCTTGAAGTCGTCAGGCACTTCGAACTCGCCCTTGGCGGAGCCGGGGCGGCGGACGAAGTCGGGCGGGAGCGGGTCGACGCGGGCCAGGGCGCGGGCCAGCTCGAACTCGTTCTCGCCATCCCAGGCGGCGCGGATCGCATGCTTCTTGTCCTCGATCGTCTCGGCGTCATCGGCCGCGGCGGCGAGGTCGCCATCCAGGGGGGTGAGGGTGACGCGAAAACGCTTGCCCGGCGTCTCGTTCAGCGGTTCGTCCGGGACCAGCACCTTGCCGTTGAATTCTCCATCGAACTGGACCATGCCATGACCATAACAGAATCAACCATCATCGAGACGAACGAAGCGACGAACGCCCTCCTGCCGATCCCGGCGGATCGGGTGAACATCCGGCCCGGCGAGATGCGGGACGTGCCGTTTCTCGACTCGCTCGGCAAGTTGCACACGAAGGCGGTCGGGTGGATGCCGACGAAGCAGTTCGAGGGCAAGATCGAAGCCGGGCACGTGCTTGTCGCGGAGGCGGCGGGCGAGAAAGTGGGCTACTGCATCGGCAACGATCGCTAC
>CAYLSV010000038.1:32705-33160 GCA_964386435.1 uncultured Tepidisphaerales bacterium | reverse complement strand
AGGTCCAGCGTCTGGTAGCCGAAGCGAACGGCCCGGCGGATGACGCTGCGGAGGACGCTGCCGCGGCCTTTGTTCTCCGGCACCGCCCCGTCGGCGATGCTGAAGGCCGCCATGCGGGCGTGGTCGGCGATGGCGCGGAAGGCGATGCCGACCGGGTCGGCGAGGTCGACATTGTAGTTTTTCCCGCTGATTTGGCTGATCTGGTCCAGCAGCGGCGTGAAGACATCGGTGTCGTAGTTGCTCGATTTGCCCTGCAACACGCGGACGATCCGCTCGAAGCCCATGCCGGTGTCGACGTGCTTGGCCGGCAGCGGCGTGAGCTTGCCGCCCTCGGCACGGTTGAACTGGATGAAGACGAGGTTCCAAATCTCAACCACAATGTCCTGCCCGTCGGCGTTGACGAGGTTGCCGCCGGATTTGTCGTCGGAGCGGTCGTAGTGCAGCTCGCTGCACGG
>CAYLSV010000038.1:28263-32695 GCA_964386435.1 uncultured Tepidisphaerales bacterium | reverse complement strand
CTCCCAGAAGTTGTCCTTCTTGTTGCCGGGGTGGACGTGGTCGGCCGGCAGCTTTTTCAGCCACAAATCGCGGGCCTCCGTGTCCGGCTCCAGGCCCTCGGCCGCGTCGCCCTCGAAGTACGTCGCGTGCAGCCGATCGGGGTCCAGCCCCCATTGCTCGACGAGCAGCTCCCACGCCCAGTCCATGGCCTCGGCCTTGAAGTAGTCGCCGAAGCTCCAGTTGACCAGCATCTCGAAGAACGTGTGGTGGTAGCTGTCCTTGCCCACGTCGTCCAGGTCGTTGTGCTTGCCGCCGGCGCGAATGCACTTCTGGCTGTTGACGGCCCGTTGGTAGTCCCGCGTTTCCTCGCCAAGGAAGATCGGCTTGAACTGGTTCATCCCGGCGTTGGCGAACAGCAGCGTGTTGTCGCCGTGCGGCACGACGGAGGAACTGGGCACGAACGCGTGGCCGTGCTTCTGCTCGAAGAACTCGACGAACTGCTGGCGGATCTGACTGCTCGACATCGCGGACATGATTTGCCACACTACGCCGGCATGATCATCTGGGGCTCACGCATGTACGGTCGCCGGCAGCGCGGCGGGGGCTACGGCAGCTGCGACCACTGCGGCGTGTTCGGCCCGCAGAAAGATTACACCGCCCGCAAGTGGGGCCACCTCTACTTCGTCCCGCTGATCCCGTTGGGCGGCCACGTCCGCGTGATCGGCGAGTGCGGCAAGTGCGGCCACGGGGCCCACCTACCCGTGGCCGACGCCGAGCAAGCCCACGCCGCTGCCTTCGCCGCCGGCAGCGAGGCGGCCGACAAGATCGACGCCGGCGAGGCCGTTTTCCAGGACGAGGCCGGCAAGCAGCGTCACGCCGCGCTCGACGTGATCGCCGCCGCGATGGCCGTCGGCTCGCTGGGCGACGAGGAGGGCGCGTCGGAGTTGCTCAATCGTGCCCGCGCCGGCGATGCCGTGGGCGAGGCGTTCGTGGCGGCAGCATTGCACACCCACGCCGGCGGGTTGCCGCTGGCGATCGAAGCGTACGACGACTTGCTGGCCGTTGATCCGGACAACTTCTACGCCTCCCTGCTGCGGGCCGACGCACTCGACAAGGCCGGTTGCCGCGACGAGGCCACGGCGGCCTTCAAGCAGCTCGCGGCCACCAACCCTGAGCTGCCGGAGTTGCAAGGCCGTTTGATCGACTTGTACGTCGCCGCCAAACGCTGGCCCGAGGCGGCCAACCAGATGGAGCAGGCGTTCGCCGCCCACCCCGAACTTCGCGAGCAGCCGCAGCTGCAGAAGCTGTACAAGAAGGCGTGCAAGAAGGCAAAGCGGACGCCGCTGCCGACGTGAGGCAAAACGAGGCTGCGCGCGTCGCCGCGCCGGCGTCAGCCGAAAACGATGGTTTTGTTGTCGCGGGTGATGACCTTGTCCTCCAAATGCGCCCGCGCCGCGGCGGCGAGGGTGGTGCGTTCGAGGTCGCGGCCTTTGCGGATCAAGTCGCCGATGCCGTCGCGGTGGGTGACGGGCGTTGTCGCTTGGGCGATGATCGGGCCTTCGTCCAGCGCTTCGGTGACGTAGTGGGCCGTCGCGCCGATCAGCTTGACGCCGCGGCGGTAGGCCTGGGCGTACGGCTTGGCGCCGGCGAAGGCGGGGAGGAAGCTGTGGTGGATGTTGATCATCCGGCCCCGCCAGGCGTCAATAACGGCTGGGCTCAGCACCTGCATGTAGCGGGCGAGCAACACGAGGTCGACGTCGGCCTCGGCGAGCAAATCGAGCACTTGCCGCTCCTGCCGCGGCTTGGTGTCGGCGGTGACGGGCAGGTGGTGGTACGGCACGCCGAAGCTCTGGGCCTCGGCGGCGTGGTCAAGGTGGTTGCTGATGACGCACGCCACCTCCGCCGGCAGCTCGTGGTGGCGGCAACGCCAGAGCAAGTCGTTCAGGCAGTGGCCCTCGCGGCTGACGAGGATGGCGATGCGCCGACGGTCGGCGGCGGTGAGTTGCCAGTCCATCCGGAACTCCTCGGCCAGCTTTCGCCAGTCGGGCACGAGGTCGCCGCGGATATTCTCGGCGTCGAACTCCAGCCGCATGCAGAAGCTGCCATCGTCCGGATCGGTGTGCTGCTCGGCCTCGAGGATGTTGGCCCCCCGCTCGGCGAGGAACCCGGTGGCCGCCGCGATGATACCGCGCCGGTCGGGGCACCAGATGAGCAGTCGACGGATCGGCGGGCGGGCCACAACGGAGGGTAGCGCGTCGGCTCCGGCGTTGGGGCGTCGTCATCACAGTGCCAGGACGTGGCGGGTGGACTCGCGTCGCTGAAGCCCCCACCGCTGCGTGGGCAGCGGGGCTACACCCGCTTCTTGTGTCGGTCGGAGATCGGATGTGGCCCCGCTGCCCACGCAGCGGTGGGGGTTCCGGCGACGGCGGGTTGACGTGGATGACGTCCTTCCGATCTACGATGCAGTCATGGAACCGGCCGCCTTGGTGAATGCTGCGTTTTGGTTGGGGCTCGCGCCGTGGCTCGGGGGGGTGGCGGTGGTGTTGCTCAGCGTGCCGGGGGTGATCCGGGCGACGAATCATGATGATGCCGGGCCGCTCGTGGCGGGGCAGGTGATCGAGGCGTTGCGGGCGGGGCTGCTGCGGATCGCGCTGCCGGCGGCATTGTTCGTCGGGTTCGCGGTGGTGGCGGGACTCGTGCTCGGGCTCGGGCGGAACGTCGGCTTGGACGTCATCAAGCTGGCGCTGTTTGCTGTGGCGGCGGGCGTGTTGGTGTACGACTGGTTCGCGACGCTGCCGGCGCTGGCGGCGGCGCGGACGGCGGCCGACGAGGTGGCCCGCACCGGCGATTCGCCGGCCGCCTTCGACGCCGCGGCGGCGAAGTTTGACGCGGCCCATGGTCGCGGGCTGACGGTGCTGCAGATCATGCTCGCCGCGCTGCTCGGTTTGGCGTTGTTCGCCGCCCTTGCCCCCACTGCTTGATGACGGAGGTCGTCGGTGAATGATGAACCCGCGGACCGCTCAGACCAAGCGGCCCTGCGGGGGTGGGGCGACGCTGGTTTTGCCGACGGTCATGCCGTCGACTTCTTGCAGGAAGTCGTGGGGGAAGCCGAGGTCGATTTTGGTGGCGTCGTTGAGTTTGGCGAGATCGTCGGCCGTCAGCTTGACGTCGACGGCGGCGATGTTGTCGAGCAAATGGTCGGTCTTGCGGGCGCCGATGATCGGCACCTGCTCGCCCGGCTGGTGGAGCAGCCAGGCGAGGGCTACTTGGCTCGGGCTGGTGCTCTTGGCTTTGGCGACCTCGACCACCGCGCGGGCGGCGGCGTCGGCGCGGTCGTCGACGTACTTGCCGCCCATCCGCTGCTTGTTCTGGTTGATCCGGCTGTCGGCGTCGGCGGAGTCGTCCAGGTACTTGCCCGTCAACACGCCCTGCCCCAGCGGGCTCCACGGGGTGACGGTGAGGCCGAAGTCGATGGCCATTGGGATCAGGTCGCGCTCGGGCGTCCGCTCGACAAGGGAGTACTCGATTTGCAGCGCCACGAACGGCGTCCAGCCGCGGAGCAGAGCCATCGTGTTCGCCTCGGCGACCTTCCACGCCGGGTAATCGCTGACGCCGACGTACAGCACCTTGCCGGCGCGGACTAGGTCGTCCAGCGCCCGCATCGTCTCCTCCACCGGCGTGCGGCCGTCGAAGGCGTGGACCCAGAGCAGGTCAATGTATTCCGTGTCGAGCCGCGAGAGCGACGCCTCGACGGCCTCCACCATGTGCTTGCGGTGGTTGCCCCCGGCGTTGGGGTCGCCCTGCTCGAGGGTGAACGTGAACTTGGTCGCGACGACGAACCGCCGGCGGTTCTCCTTGACGAACCGGCCGACGAAAGTCTCGCTGGTGCCGCCGGTGTAGAGGTCGGCGGTGTCGATGAAGTTGCCCCCGGCGTCGGCGTAGGCGTCGAAAACCTTTTTGCTCTCGGTTTCGTCGCTGCCCCACTTCCAGTCGGTGCCGAAGGTCATGGTGCCCAAGCAGAGCGGCGAAACCCGCAGGCCGCTGCGGCCCAGGAGACGGTATTGGTCGAGGCGTGCGGTCATGGCAATCAATCTTCGAAAGGTTCAGTCGAGGACAGCGGCACCGGCTGCGTCATCGTCGATCGGAGTGAGGGCGACGATGTCGTCGTGACGAACGCTCACCTGGCGTGTGGGCACGTCCGATTCGTCGAGGTCGAGGCCGATCAGGAGTTTGCAGGAAAGCAGCAGCACGTTGGCCGGGTGGTGGATCGGGTGGGCGGTGCCGTCGCCCAGCTTTACGAGGACCGGCCGGAAGGCGTCGGCGAGCAGCGCGTCTTTGAGCGTCGCGTGGTCCACGGCGAAGTCTATTCACCCGCCGCGGCGGGTCGCTCCTGGTTTACACGGCGCTGAACAACTTGCGCCGCTGAAACCCCCCACCGCCGTGGTGACGGCG
>CAYLSV010000038.1:5086-28253 GCA_964386435.1 uncultured Tepidisphaerales bacterium | reverse complement strand
CCGCATGTCGCTCACTTTGGGCGAAGCCCCGCCGTCACCACGGCGGTGGGGGTTTCAGCGGCGTTGCCACGCGAGCGCCGTCACGAACGGGCGCAAGGTCAGGCCTTGCCGCGGAGGAACTGCAGGGTGACCTCGGCGACGTGTTTGCCGTAGCGGCGGCCGGTTTCCAGGTCGCCTTGGCTGGGGCCTTCGGGGCTTTGGTTGGCGCTTTTGGCCATCACGCCCATGAACGCGCCCAGGCGGTTGACCGCGTCGGGGCCGGGCGATTCCTGGCCGTCGTGGCCGCCCTTGTTGCTGGCGGGCATCTCGATTTGCGGCACCCAAATCATGCCCTGCTGCATGGCGTTGACGGCCAAGGCGATGAGCGTGCTCTGCTTGTCGCCGCTGAGGCTGCCGGAGTTGGTGAAGCCGCCGGCGACTTTGCCGACCCACGCCCGCTGCAGCCACTTGGCCCCGGCGGCGTCGATGAACTTCTTGAAGTCGGCCGACGGGCCGCCCATGTACGTCGGGCAACCGAAGATGATGCCGGCCGCGTCGTCGAAGAAGTCGAGGGCGTCCTTCTCGTGGTAATCCGTCGCCACGACGAGGTGGGCGTCGACGCCGTCGACTTGGCCGACACCTTCGTGGACGGCCTCGGCGAGCTTCTTGGTGTGGCCGTAGCCGCTGTGGTAGACGGTAACAATCTTGGTCATGCCGCGGATGATGGCGGCGGCGGGTGGTTGTCGCAACGGCAAAAATGCCCACGACCCGGCGACTTGCGTGGCCGGGCCGTGGGACGGGGAGATGGGAGTGCGCTGTTGAGGGTCACGTCGTCGACGGTCACACCGTCAGCCGGGCGTCGCGGAACTCGACCGTGCTCTGGGTGTTGTGCGACGTGCTGCTGGCGAACATGCCGACGAGCATGGTGTCGGGCAGGGCCATGGTGCGGCGGCCGTGCTCGGTCCAGGTTTGGCCGTCGGTCGAGTAGTAACTGACGAACTCGTCGCCCTGCCGGACGAGCTTCATCCAACCGGGCTGGCCGATGGTGGCCGAACTCTTGCCGGTGGTGCTGCTCTGCTCGCCGGCGGCATGGCGGTGGTACATCCGCCACAAGTCGCCGTCGTGCGAAAGGGCCATGTATTCGCTGTCGGGATCAATTGAGGCGCGGGCCATGATGCCGACGCGGCTGTTGGTGGCCGCGGCGTCGTAGCCGTCGACGCGGACGACGAACTCGAAGTCGCCGGTGACGGTCGTGTGGACGAGTCGCAGGCCATCGCTGTCGCGGCCCCAGATCGTCCGGCCGCCGGCGGTCACGTCAAAGTCGCTGCCGGGGCTGACGACGGTGGTGCTGCCGGGCTGCGGGTTGCCGATGTCGTCGCTGGTGAACGTGATTGACGGGGCCTCGGGGCGGGTGGCGTTGACCGTGACGGCGGCCGAGTCGCCGACGTCGTTCGTGGCGACGAGCGTGTAGGTGTACTCGACGCCGACGACGCCGGTCGTGTCGGTGAACGTGGTGGCGCCGGCGTCGAGGTTGAACGTCTGCGTGCCGCCGGTGCCGTCGGCATTTTGCCGGGTGAGGGTGAAGCCGGCCTCGTTGACCGAGTTGTCGGCCCACGTCAGCGTCACGCCGTCGGCCCGCTCAACCGCGACCAACTCGCTCGGGGCGTCGGGAACCGACGGGGCGGGCACCTCGACATTGCGGAGCGTGGTGCCGGCGCGGCCAAAGGTGTTGATGGCCAGCACGCGGTAGTCGTAGGTCGTGCCGACCACGGCGGTGGCGTCGGTGTAGGTCGAGGCGTTGGCCGGCAAATCGGCGAGGGTCGCCCAACTGCCGCCGGCTTCGCGGCGGACCACGCGGTAGCTCTCCTCGTGCCGGGCGGCGTCGGTCCAGGTCAGGCGGACCTCGCCGTTGACGACGCTCGCCCCGAGCCCGGTGGGCGCGGCCGGCGGTTGATCGCTGACTTCGCCGGGGAAGCCGGAGAGGTCGCGGAAGCTGACGTGGCTCATATCGCGGTCGGTGGTCGCACTGGCGAACATGCCGACCTCCAGCGTCTCGGGCAGCCGCATGTCCTTCTGGGCCTGCTGGTGCCAATTGGTGCCGTCGGTGCTGAAGTAGGTGGTGAAGGTGTCGCCCTCGCGGACCATGCGCATCCAGCCGGGCTGGCCGACGGTTGCGCGGACCTTGTCGGTGCCGGCCGAGTGGGCCCCGCCGACCTCGCGGTGGTAAAGCCGCCACAAATCGCCGTCGTGGGTCAGGGCGACGTACCGGGCTCCGGCGGTGGTGCCGTCGCGGGCCATCAGGCCGACGCGGCTGTTGGTGGCCGCGGCGTCGTAGCTGCCGACGCGAACCTTGACGTCGAAGTCGCCGGTGATCGCGCCGTGGACGAAGCGGAACTGGTCAGACGTCCCGAAGATCGTCCGGCCGCCGGCGACGACGTCGTAGCTGCGGCCGGGCACGACGACGGTCGTGCTGCCGGGGGCGGTCGGGCCGATGTCGGTGCTCGTGAGCGTCACGTCGGCCTCGGGCACCACGCCCTGCACCGGCCCGGCAACGGCCGAGTCGCCGACGTTGTTCGTGGCGAACACGCGGTACTCGTACGTCACGCCCGGCGTGGCCGAGGAGTCGAAGTAGCTCTCGGCGTCGGCACCCAGCGTCACGTAGTCGCTCCAGCTCCCGCCGACGGTGCGGCGTTGAATGACGAAGTTCGTCTCGTTGTCGCTGGCGTCGAACCATTCGAGCGCGATGCCGGTGGCGGCGCTGGTGGCTTCGAGATTCGTCGGGGCATCCGGGGCAACGCTGGCACCGGGCACCACGGCCGTCACCGACTCGCCGGCCGTCTGGCCGGCGGCGTTGAAGGCAACGACGCGGAACGTGTAGCTCTGCCCCGCGGCGAGGCCGGTCACGTCGTAGGTGGTGCTGCCGGCGGGGAGCGTGGCGAGGTGGTTCCAGCCGCCGCCGCTGGTGGCGCTTTGCACGATGAAGCCGGTTTCGTCGCCGGAGTTGTCTTCCCACGTCAGCTCGATCGCGCCCACCCGCGGCGCGGCGGCCGTCTCGGTTGGGGCGAGCGGGGCCGAGAGGTTCGACCCGCCGACGAGGCCGAGGTCGCGGAACTCGACGCGGCTGGTGGCGCGGGTGCTGGTGGCGCTGGCGAACATGCCGACCCGCAGGCTTTGGGGCATGTCGATGTCGACGCGGCCGTGCTCGGTCCAGTTGAGGCCGTCGGTCGAGACGTAGCCGATGAACGTCGAGCCGTCGCGTTGCAGCCGCAAGTGGCTGACGCTGGTGGTGGGCACCTTGTTCCGCACGTCGGTGTGGCTGCCGGGTGAGGAGCGGTAGTAGAGGCGGAACATGTCCACGTCGAAGCTCATCGACGCGTGCCGGGCGTCGGCGGCGAGGCCGTCGCGGGCCATCAACCCGACGCGGCTGTTGCCCTCGGCGGCGTCGTAGTCGGCGACGTGGACCGTGAGGTCGAAGTCGCCGGTGACGAGCGTGGAGGTGAAGCGGAAGCTGTCGGCGTGGCCAAAGAGCGTGACGCCGCCGGCCGTCATGTCGTAGGCCGAGTTGGGCGTGACGACGGTGGTGCTGCCGGGCAACACATTGGTGCCAATGTCGTGGCTGGCGAACTCGCTGGCGGCCGGGGTCGTGGCGCCGACGGGTCCGTTGAACCGGCTGCGGCCGACGGTGTTTTCCGCGGCGATGCGGTACTCGTAGGTCGTGGCGGCGGTGGTGGCGGTGTCGGCGTAGCCGGTGCCGTCGGCGGCGACGACGGCCAGCTCCTGCCACTCGCCGCCGGGCAGGCGACGCTGGATGACGAAGGTGTCTTCGTTGTCGCTGTTGTCCTGCCAGGTGAGGGCGATGGCCGAGCCGCTGGCCGTGGCCTCGAGCTTGGTCGGGGCGACCGGCGCGGTCGGGGCGGCGGTGGTGCTGATCGTCAGCGTGTTGCTGAAGTCGCTGTCGCCAAGGGCGTTAATCGCGAAAACGCGGTATTGGTAGGCCGTTTCGCCCGTCAGGTCGGTGTCGGTGTGGGTGGCCGCGTCGGCGTCGAGGGTGGCGACGGTGGACCAAGTGCCGCCGCTGCCGGGGCGGCGCTGGACAACGTAGCCGGTCTCGTTCGTGGCGTTGTCGGCCCAGGTCAGCGTGACCTCGGTTTCCGTCGCCGTGCCGGCCAGGCTGGTCGGGGCGGCGGGGGCGGTCTGGTCGTTCGCGGTGGTTGCCGAGAGGACGTTGCTGAAGGCGCTGTTGCCCACGGCGTTGCTGCCGAAGACGCGGTACTCGTAGGTCGTCGCCGCGTCGAGGCCGGAGTCGGCGTAGCTCTGCACGTTGGCCGGCAGGACGGCGATGCTGACCCAGTTGCCGCCGACGGTGCGGCGTTGCAACGTCTGGCTCGTCTCGCCGCTGGCGTTGTCGATCCACGCGAGGCTGACGCCGTCGACGGTCGTGCCGGTCGAACGTAAGTTGCTGGGCGCGGCCGGGGCGTTGGCCGTGCCGCGGGTGGCGTCGGCGGTGGCGGCTTCGCCTTCGGTGCCGTGGTAATCGACGGCGACGACGCGGTAGAAGCTGGTGGCGTTCTGCGGCGCGGTGGCGTCGATGAACGTCGTGCCGGTGACGGGGTTGTCCGTGACCTTGGTGAACGAGCCGGTCGCCGAGTCGCTGCGGTAGACGTGATAGCCGACGACATTGCCCTCGCTGACGGCGTCCCAGTTGAGCGCGATGTTTGCCCCGCCGGTCGCGTCCAGGTTCGTCGGCGCCGCGGCACCGCCGGTCGGCTTGACGTTGGTGACGAGGTAGATGTTGTCCTGGTAATCGTAGTTGCTGTAGCTCAGCCCGGTGTAGTCGTGGGCGATCAGGTAGCTGCCGGGCACGATGTGGCCGTCCATGTCCTTGACGGCGTAAACGCGGACGGCGTGGGCCGGGCGGTTGTCGTTCTCGTCGTCGTAATCGATGTCGTTCTTCGCCGGGTCGGACCAGTGGCCGTCGATGCGGAAGCCGAAGCTGGCGTCGCCGGGGTCGAACTCGCGGTACGCCGGGCCGCCGCCGTTCTCGTGCAGCGGCAACAGCGTCTGCCCGTCGCTCTGCCGGTGGCGGTACAGGAACCGCAGCGACTCGCTGCCTTCCTCGTGCCACTGGATGGTGCTGCGAGTGTTGAACTGCGTGTTGAACTGCTGGTGGTAGGCGGCGAGCATCCGCACGCCGACCGGGCTGTTCGGGTCGTTCCGCTGGAAGTACGCGCTGAGCACTTCCTCGCCGACGGCCTCGACGTTGCCGTCGGTCCAGACGTCGCCGATGTCGATCTGGTAGCCCAGCGCCGCGACGATCTCGTTGATCGTCGGCTCCTGGGTGCCGGCGCCGGGGGCGTCCTCGGAATGGCTCTGCCAGATGCCGCCGAGGGTGATCTCGCGGACGGGCTGGTCGATGCTGTCGGTCGTGATCGTCAGCGTACCCTGCCGGACTTCGTTGCCGAGGCCGCTGCGGTCGTAAACGAACTGCACCGTCACGTCGCGGGTCTGGCCGGGTTGGAGCGTGATCGGGCTGCCGATGTTGCCGCCGGTGATCTGCCAGTCGGCGGTATCCAGCGCGATGTCGCTGATTTCCAAGGGGTTTTCGCCGGTGTTGGACAGGCGGACGGTGCCGAACTCCTTGACCGTGTTGGCGAGGCGGGTGTCGACGCCGTTCTCGTTGATGCGGCTGAAGACCAGGCGGTCCGGCAGCGGCGCGCCGTCGAGGTTCTGCACCCCCAGCACCGGGCCGACGCTTGGGGCGACGTTGCGGACGATGAAGACGATGTCGTTCTGGTCGCTCTGCTGCTCCCACTCCTCGAACGTCACGATGTACGCGTTGGGCACGACCTGGCCGTTCTCGTCCTTCAGCGGGAAGGTGCGGACCTTGCGGCGTTCACTGTTGTTGTTTTCCCAGGTGTTGAAGTCGTTCTCGCCGTAGACCGTGCGGTTGTGGAACGCGGCGAAGGTGCCGTAGAAGCTGAAGGCCTCCTCGCCGGGGTTGAAGCTGGTGGTGCCGGTGACCTCGGGGTTCACCGTCTGCTCGCTGCCGGCGAAGATGCGGATCAGTTCGCTGGTGTCGGCGCTGGTGCCGGGGGTGTAGGTGCCGAGCGACATCGACTCGCCCCGCCGAACGCCGGCCATGACGGCCAGCACGTCGATCGTCACGTCGCCGCTGCCGGCCTTGGTGAACCGCGGGGCGATCACCTCGTCGCCGCGGAGCGTGGCGTCGCTGGGATACTCGGTGGTATTCGGGTCGGGGTCGCCGACGTCGACCGGGATCTCGTAGAGGTCGAGGATGCGCTGCAGCGACGGCTCGTTCTGGCCGCCTTCGCCGGTGGTGCCAAGGCCGCGGAGCTTCACCTCGACGACGGCGGCGTCGGGGTCGTTCGTGCCGAACTGCAGGAACGCCGACTCGATGCCCTTTTTCCCGGCAACGTAGTCGATCTCGAACGTGAAGCTCTGGCCGCTGACGAGGAAGTCGGGGGCGGCGTTGCCGTTGAGAATGTTGAACCGCGCAGCGTCCGGCCCGGTGAGCTGGACGTTGCTCAGGTTGAGCGCGCCGACGCCGTCGTTGGTCACGGTGACTTGGCGGCTCGTGCTGCGGTCGGCTGACTGGTGGTTGTCGGAGAAGTGCAGCGCCGTCTGGTCGACGGCCGCGTTCGGGTTGCCGCCGTCGGGGCGGAGCAGGTAGATTTGCCGGGCGAAAATGTCGGCGACGAACAGGTTGCCGCTGCCGGGCTGCTGGACGATGTCGAGCGGGCTCTGGAACCCCTCGAGCCCGTCGAAGCCGTCCTTGCCGTCGATGACCTGGCCGTTGCCGTTGAGCGACAGGATGACGATGTCCTTCGGCAAACTGTACCGCGTGACGAACAGCTTGCCGTCGAGTGCCCCGCCGAACGGGGTGCCGGTGGAGGCGTCGTCGATGTACTCGATCGCGCCGTTGCTGCTGATGCGCTTGCCGAAATCGTAGACGACGTCCTCGTCGCGCCAGTTCCGGTCGGGCTGGGTGCCTTCGGGGTAGCTGACGACTTCGTGCAGGTCGGTGCCGGCCGTCGGGTTGCCGCCGTTGAGGACCCATTCGTCGCGGACCGGGTTGGGGCTGCCGTAGTAGCCGCCCTCGGTGACGCGGAACAGGAAGTCGCTCTGCACCTCCGGCACGTTGGTCAGCCCCGGAATCTGCGGGCCGTTGAGCGGGCCGTAGAGGTCGTTGTCGAGCCGGTCGTCGCCGTACTCGGCGTCGCCCGGTGCCGGGGAGGCCGGGGCGCTGCCGCCGCTGCCGCTGCCGTTGGTCGGGGCGTAGAGCTGGCCGTTGCTGTGCCAAACGAGGTCGTAAGCGTTGCGGACGCCGGTCGCGTAAATCTTGACCGGCGCATCGGCGGCGAACGGGTCGTACGGGTTGGCAATGCCCTCGGTCTGGACGTTCAGCGTCGAGTCGCCGATGGCGGCGAGGTCGATTTGCAGGATGGCGGCGGTGAGCAGTTGCTCGGGCCGCGGCGTGCCGTCGGCCTCGCTCCAGGTCGGATCACTCTCACCCATCGCCGTGTTGGCCGCCTGGCTGAAGTAGAGCTTGCCGTCGGGGCCGAACACCGGCTGGTTCGAGAGGTGGTCGCCGACGCTGCGCGGCAGACCGATTACCAAATCCTGGTAGTTTTCGAGGTTCGGGCCGCTGAGCTTGGTCAGCTTGCCGCTCCACTCCGGGGCGTCGCCCTCGAAGACGCCCTCGAACGAGCCGTGGGTGATGTAGGCGACGAGGTCCGTCGCCGTGCTGGCCGGGTCGAAGGTCAAACCGATGACGGCGCGGAAGCCTTCGTTCTGCCGGACGGTGTTGATGAGCGTGCGGTTGGAAAGCGTGCCGTCGGTGGCGACGTCGAAGCGGTAGATCTCGCCGTCGAGCGACGTGGCGTACAGCTTGCCGTCGGGGCCGAAGGTCAGGCCGGTCCAGTTCTTTTGCGTCGCAACGCTCGGGGCACTGCGGTCGAACCGGACGCTGCCGTCGACGGTGCCGCCCTGGGTGCCGGTGGTGAAGGTGCTGGTGAACGGCACGACGGTGTTGCCGATCGTGTCGGTGACGCCGTCGGTGATCTCCAGGCGGTACTCGGTGGTCTCGCCGAGGATGACGCTGGGCGTCAGGACGATCACGTCACCCGCCCCGCTGGTCGTGGCGATCGCCGGGATCTGCTGGTTGGTGGCGGTGTCGATGAGGCGGACGGTTGTCGGATCGAGCGAGGCGGCGTCGATGCGGCTGCCGCTGGTGTTGCTCTGGATGCTGGCGAAAATCGCCGCGTCGCGACTCACGCCGACCGCGCCGTTGGCCGGGCTGACGTTGCTGACGGTCGGCCGGCCGTCGACGGCAACGGGCTGGAAGATCTCGAACGAGTCGTAGACGGCCGTCACCGCGCCGCTGTTGCTCCACCGGCTGCTCTGGATGACGCCGGCCTCGCCGTCAGCTTTGAAGAACGCCGACCGCTTCGACGCCGGGATTTCCAGCTCGCCCATCAACACGAACGCGCCGTTGGGGTCGGTTCGGAAATAGGCCTGCACTTCGCCGGTCGCGGCGTCGCCGACGAGGCGGAGGTCGATGCTCGTGTAGTTGCCGAAATCACCGATGTCGCGGAAGTTCTGGTGGACCCGCTCGGTCATGTTCGGGCCGATCGAGTACTCATCGGTGAACTCAATGCGGTTGCCGTCGGGGTAGCGGCCGATGACGAGCTTGACGTAGTTGTCTTGGTCCTCGCCGAAGAAGATGCCGCCCTGCTTGTAGATGTCGTCGTACTGCGTGATGCCGCCGGCACCGTCGGGGCCGAGCAAACGGCTCTCGATGATCCAGCCGCTGGTGGTGGCGTCGAAGTCGGTTTGCAGCAGGTTGGCGTGGGTGTTGTCGCCCTGGAAGTTGCTGCCCTGCGGCCCACCGCCGGTGGTCACGCTCTTGAGGATGCCCTTGGTCGCATCGAGGTCGAGCAGATCGGGGCGGAAGCCGTCGTTGTTGGCGTTGTCCTGAAAGGCGTCGAAGCCAATGCCCTCGCCGTCGTTGTCGACGAGGGTGCCGGGGGCGGCCTGGTCGAAGTCGAGGCGGAAGACGCTGTCACCATCCATCAGGCGGCGGGTTTCGAGCAGCTCGAAGACCGGCTTCCACGCCTTCTCCAGCTTCGCCTTGGAACTGTCGGCAAAGGCGGCGGCGGCATCGGCGTCGGCTTGGCCGGCAATCGAATCATCAAAAAGGCGCTCTGGGCGGCTGCTCACGGTTTTTCTCCAGGGGCGGGTTGAACCGCCGTTGACTCCAATCTCCCTCACGAACCCGCTCGGCCTCCCGAGCCGAAGCGGGGTCGCCGACACCGGTCGGCATTCATCACGTCGGACATCCGGCCGGGGGCATTGACACGCCGCGGCCGGAATTGACCGGCATCAAATCAAATAAACGACACCATCCGGGGCCGTGTTCCGGTTGTGAGGGCAAGCGGCGAAGAATCAGCAACAACCGCGGCCGGCGGAGCGGGTTGTGCCGGTCGTGCCGCCCGAAGCCGGTTTTTGCAACGCCCGGCGGGATGCCCGCTTCGTCGGTTGCCCAATTTGCCGCCAAGCGGTAGCCTTCGGGGATGGATGTGGCCCTCGTGATGTTCCGCCCCAACGGCCGGCACCGGACCTTCAAGATCACCAAGCCGGTGAGCGTGGTCGGCCGACGGGAGGATTGCGATTTGCGCATCCCGCTGGGCGAGGTCAGCCGCAAACACTGCCGCCTCAAGATCGACGCCGCCGGGGTCCAGATCGTCGATCTGGGCAGCAGCAACGGCACCTACGTCAACGGTCGCCGGATCACCGAGGAAGACGTCGACGCCGGCGACACCATCAAAATCGGCTCCTTGGCGTTCATCGTGCAAGTCAACGGCGAGCCCGCCACAGAAGGTCTTGCCGCCCCCACCGATGAGGCCCCCGGCTCGACGGAACTGTCGGAACTTTCCCCCGAAAACGCCCTGATGCCCACCGCTGCTGCCGAAGCCGGTGACGCCGGAACGAGCGACGATGGCCTGCAATTCTTCGACGACGACGACGAGATTGCCTCGGCCGACAGCATGATCGACATGGATTTGCCCACCAACCGCCCCGACCGCCCCGACCGCCCGGCGTAAGGGAACAATTGTCGGCGCATTTATGCGGAAGGTAGCTGCACTCCAACGGAGTGCAGTTCGGACTGCGGTGCGTTGCACCGCAGCTACCATCCGAGGTGCCCGCCCTGCAACTGCTGGAACCGCCAATGGTTGCGGTGCCGACCACGCTGCCGGGCGTCACGGGGCTTTACGTCCACGTGCCGTTCTGCCGGCACAAATGCCATTACTGCGACTTTTACAGCATTGTGGGGCAAGCCGAGGACCGGATGGGCCGGTTTGTCGATTTGCTGCTGATCGAGGCCGAGCGGTGGGCGGCAATGGCCCCGCGGTTTGAGACCGTCTTCTTCGGCGGCGGCACGCCGAGCCTGCTGCCGTTGGGCGAGATGCAACGGCTCATCGCCGGGCTGCGGCAGCGGCTGAACCTTGACGGCGTCGGTGAGTTCACCATCGAAATCAACCCGGCGACGGCCAAACTCGACTACTGCCGCATGCTCCGCGAGAGCGGCGTGGACCGGCTGAGCTTCGGGGCCCAAAGTTTCGACCGCCGCGATCTGGCCGCGCTGGAGCGGCAGCACGAGCCGGACGACGTGTTGCGGGGCGTGGAACTGGCGAGAGCCGCCGGGTTCGAGCGGTACAGCATCGACCTGATCTACGCCGTGCCCGGCCAGACGCTGGACGGGTGGGCCGCGACGCTGGAAACGGCTTTGTCGCTGGGCACTCAGCACATGTCGTGCTACGGCCTGACGTTCGAGCCCAACACCCCGCTGGGCGTCCGGCACCGGCTGGGCCGGGTCGCGCACGTGCTGGAGGGCGAGGAGCTCGACATGCTCCGCCACACCCGCCGCCGCCTGACGGAGGCAGGGTTGCCGCCTTATGAAATCAGCAATTACGCCGCGCCGGGCGAAGCGAGCCGGCACAACCTGATGTACTGGTCGGCCGGCAGCTACCTTGGCCTCGGCCCCAGCGCCGCGAGCCACGCCAGCGGCCACCGCTGGAAAAACGCCCCGCACCTGGGCAAGTGGGAGCGGGCCGTCCAGCGGGGCGAGTTGCCGGCGATCGAGAGTGAAACGCTGACGCCCCGACAGCGGTATGCCGAAGCCCTGATGCTCAACCTCCGCCTCGCCGCCGGGGCGAAGTGGGCGACGCTGCAACAGCGAACCGGCTTAAATCTTCGCGAGCAAGTCGAGCAAGCCGCCGGCAACCTCGGCGACCTCGTGACAATCAACCACAACGGCATCCGCCTCACCGACCGCGGCGTCGAACTCGCCGACGGCATCGCCGCCGAACTGATGTCGGCCGTGTGAAACGCAACTCCTGAAACCGCACCCGACCCGCCGCGGCGGCGTATAGTCTGATGCGATGCTCGACACCCAACAACTGCCCGACAACATTCTGACGACGCAGCTCAAGAAGGTCGTCAACTGGGCCCGCCGCAGCAGCATTTGGCCGATGCCCTTCGCCACGGCGTGCTGCGGCATCGAGCTGATGGCCACCGCGTGTGCCCGGTACGACCTCGCCCGGTTCGGCTGCGAGGCCATGCGGTTCAGTCCTCGGCAGAGCGACCTCATGATCGTCGCCGGGCGGGTGAGCATCAAGATGATGCCGGTGCTGCAGCACATTTACCAGCAGATGACCGAGCCGAAGTGGGTCATCAGCATGGGCGCCTGCGCCAGCACCGGCGGCGTCTTCGACGCCTACGCCACGGTGCAGGGCATCGACCAGTTCATGCCCGTCGACGTCTACATCCCCGGCTGCCCGCCGCGGCCCGAGACGCTGATCGAGGGCATCATGGCCATCCAGCGGATCATCGACCAGGACGGCCTGCCGCCGGACGGCCCCCGCCGGGCGTTGCAGATCGCGGTGCAGCCGAGCTATGTGCCGGCCCCCCAACCGGTGCCGCTGGCCATCGGTGGCCGGACGGTGTGACCACCTTTGGCGGGCGCAAATGTCTTGAACAACTGCCGCCGGTTCTTTATCCTGGAGCGGTGAACACGCTCGCCAGACACACCGCCGGGCCAGTCGGTCACTATGACCCGCAGACCGGCCGGCCGCTGGTGCCGCAGCCGGCGGCCATGTCGCCGCAGGATTGGCAGCGGTGGCAGTGGTACGAGAACCAGAAGAAGAGCGTGGCCGTCGGCTACCTGCTGCTGATCTTCTTCGGCTGCTGGGGCGCGCACCGCTTCTACCTCGGCCGCACCGGCTCGGCGGTCACCATGCTCGTCATCACCGCCGCCTCATTCGTGCTGATGTTCGTCCTCATCGGCTTCCTGACGATCTTCATCACGACGATCTGGGCGTTCATCGATTTGTTCCTCATCCCGAGCATTGCGCGCGAAGAAAACAATCGCCTGCTCGCCCGCATGAACGGCGGTTACTGACCGTGTTGCCGGGGTAGCCGTGGAGCAAGCTCCGCCGCTACCCCGGAAGTCGTCACTCCGCCTCTTCCGTTGGTGCGACGTAGGGCGTCACCCGCGCCTCCTCCAGCCGGCCGTTTGCCACCTTCTCGGCACGCATCACCGACTGCGCGATCCGCGCTTCGTCGCCCGCGATCGGCCAGCGGCCCAACTCGCGGGTCAGCCAGCCGCCGACCGTCACGACGTCCTCGGCGTCCAGCGCCTCGACGTCGATGTCCAACATCTCTGCCAGCTCCCGCAGCGGCACGTCGCCGCCGCACGTGATGGTGCCGTCGTCGTGCTTGACCAAGTCGTAGACGTGTTCGCCTTCGTCGAACTCGTCCTCGATGTCGCCGACGAGCTCCTCGAGCACGTCCTCCAGTGTCACGACGCCCTCGACGCTGCCGTGCTCGTTCACCACGATCGCCAAATGGCTGCCGCCCTCCTGGAACTGCTTGAGCAGCAGGCCCAGCGGCTGCGTCTCCGGCACGAAAGGCACGTCTCGCATGATGCCCGGCAAGTCGACCTCGCCGCTGCCGATGGCGTGCAAGTCGCCGCCGGGTCGATCGCTGGCGATGGCCATCACCTCGTCGGGCCGGTCCGGATCGGGCTGGATGTGCATCCGCCCCGGCACCGGCTTGAGGGCGTTGAACACGTCCCGCAGGTGGACCACGCCGACCACCTTGTCCAGCGACTCCTCCACCACCGGCAGCCGGCTGTAGGGCGTGTCGCGCAGCGTCTTCAAGATCTCGGCGAAGTTGTCCTCGACCTTCAGGTAATGCACGTCCCGCCGCGGCGTCATCACCTGCCGCACCCGCACTTCGCCCATCCGCCCGGCGGCCTTGATCATCCGCTCCTGCCGCTCGTCGATGACCTGCGTGCCGCGCGCCAGGGCCGCGAGCGTGGCGATCTCATCGACGCTCACCGCCGCCCCGTGGTGGCTGCCGCCGGTTTCGAATGGCCGGTTGATGAACCGGATGATCGCCAGCAGCGGCTCCATGACCTTCACCAGAAACGCCATCGGCCGGGCCGAGACGGCGGCGACGAGTTGGTTGAACTTCACGCCCAGCGTTTTGGGCAGAATCTCGGTGAACTGCAGCATGAGCAGCGTGAACCCGATGCCGAACAGCAGGACGCCCCACCCGCTGCCGTAGCCGTACTCCTCCATTAGCTGCTCGAACTGAGCCCCGGCAACGGTCGCCCCGATCGTGTGGCTGGCGGTGTTGCAGATCAGGATGACGCTGATCGGCCGCTCGACGTTGCTCTTGAACTTCTCCCAGATCGCCCCGGCCGCCGGACGCCGCTTTTTCAGTTGCGCGACATCGCTGGGCGTCAGACTCAGCAGCGCGGCCTCCAGCAGCGAGCACAGGGCGCTCACGCCCAACGAGAACAGCACGGCGGAGATCAGAAGGGCAAGCGTCACGGGCGGCGCAGTCTACGGCCATCAATGCAGCCCGCCACACCCGGCCACAACCCGCCGCCTCGCGGACTGGTACGCGGCTTGCACAACTCCCCGCAACCCGCGGCCCCCACCGTTGCAGGTTGCTTCGCACGAGTTTCAACGAGGTATCAACCAGGACGTTCCCATGAGCACCACCGACACCGACCACGCCGCCCCCGGCACCGCCATCGCCCCGCCGCAGGGCAGCCACGAGCCCGATCACATCGAGGCCGCCAAAAGCGACGCCGCCGACTCCTTCGAGCACGGCAAGCGTCAAGCCGCCGATCAGTATGGTCAAGCCAAAGCCGCGGTCGCCGACGGCGCAGCGCAGTTGAAGGGCCAGGCCGCCGAGCAGTACGAGCGGCTCAAGGATCAGGGCCGCGTCCACGCCAACCGCATCAGCGAGCGGGTCAAGAACGAGTCGGCCGGCTACGTCAACAAACGCCGCGAAGGTCTCGCCGGTGAGATCGGCAAGTTCAGCCTAGCCGCCCGTGACGCCGCCGAGCGCTTGGACAACGAGGGCGATCCGACAATCGCCACCTACGCTCACAAAGCCGCCGACGTGATGGACGAGGCGAAGGATTACCTGGCGAACCGCGACCTCTCGGCCATCGGCCGCGACGTGGCCGATCTGACCCGCCGCCGGCCGGAGTGGGTGCTGGGCGGGCTATTCATCGCCGGGCTCGCCGCCAGCCGGTTCTTCAAGGCCAGCGCCGACCGCGACCGCCGCGACTTCGATGACGACCGCGTGCACGCTCCCTACGGCACCGGCTACGGCCAAAGCGTCGAAAGCCGCTACGGCACCGCCTACCGCCAGGAGCCGGGCATGACCACCGGCCTCACCGCCGGCCACGGCCCCGACGGCACCTACGCCGCCGACCGCCCGGCTCCGACTTATGGCGAAACCGCCGTCGATCACGACGCCACCGTCGACGCCGCCCTCGCCTCGGCTTACGGCACCCCCGCCGCCACCACCGCCGACCTCACGGGCCCCGGTGCGATGCCCGCCGACTCCGACACATTGTCGTCCGGCACCGACGCCCGCGACGCCCACGACATCGATGACCTCCACACCGCCGACGCCACCGACGTGACCGTCGTCGGCGAGGTCGATTCCGACGACGCCATCAAGAGCAAGGAGCTTTGAGCATGGTGACCACCACCAACGACCCCAAGCCCCTGAAGCCGAAGGTGCCCCCGCCGACTGATCCGGCCGCCGCACCGCGGCAGCCGTTCACCGCCGGCGTCGGGATCAACCCGATCACCGGCACCAGCGTGACCGACGGCCCCGTGCCCGACCCGGTCCGCCCCGGCCAAGCCGTGGATGCTGGGCAGCAACCGCCCGCCGGCCACACCAACCGCCTGCCGCCCCAACGGCCCGCACCGCCGCCGCGGCCCCAGGGCCGCCCGGCCAAGCGCGGCATCGGCGAGCTCATCAAGGATCTGCGCGACGAGGCCCAGGCCTTGGTCCGCCAGGAGGTCGCCCTCGCCAAAACCGAGGTCGGCGAGAAGGTCGAGAAGCTGACCAGCAACCTCACCTACCTCGCCATCGGCGGGGTGCTGCTGGCTGCCGCCGGGCTGCTCGCCCTGCTCGCCGTGGCCAACCTCGTGAGCGCGATCTTCGAGGCCCTTGGCATGGTCGAGTGGCTCGCCGGAGCGATCGGCTACGGCCTGGTCGCGGCCGTCATCGGCGGCGTCGGCTACGTCCTTCTCAAGAAGGGCCTCGACCACCTCAAGAACCAGAACCTCACCCCCGAGCGCACGCTCGACTCCCTGAAAGAAGACAAACAATGGTTAACCAACAAGGTCAAGTGAACTACACCGGCGACCGCGCCGCCCCCATCGACCCCGCCGCCGTCGACCCCTACGCCTCGACCGAGCACCCGCAAGGCCCGCCCTACGCGGCCTCCACCGACAGCCGGGCGATTCACGAGGACGTGGCCCGCACCCGCGGCGAGATGGACCGCACCATCGACGAACTCTCCGACCGTTTGCGGCCTCGGAACCTGTTCGACGATCTGCTCGGCGCCATCGGTCTCGGCAGCGGTGACGACGAGTACGAAGCCCGCCACGACAACCGCGGCACCGGCGACTACCTCAAGGACGTCGGCAAGCAAGCCGGCGGCAAGATCCTCGGCGGCCTCGGCCGCACCGTGCGGAACCACCCGTTCTCCGCCACCGCCCTGACCGCCGGCCTCGCGTGGCTGCTGTTCGATTCGGGCGACAAGTCCGAGCAACGCCGCCGCGCCCCCGGCAACTGGCGTGATCTGCCCGAACACTCCGGCAGCTTCGTCGACGCCCGCACCGGCCGCCCGTACACCCAGGATTACGGCCGCGCCTACCGCGGCCAAGCCCCGCAGGGCAGCCAGCAACAGGGCTACGCCGGTGCCGCCTGGGACAGCACCAAGGATGCCGCCGGCACCGCCGCGGAAGCCACGGGCAGCGCCGCCAGCACCGTCGCCGGGGCCATCGGGTCGGCCGCCTCCGCAATCGGCGGGGCCGTCAGCAGCGCTGCCGGCACCACGAAGGACGCCCTCACCGGGGCCGCCGGCACCACCGCCGATGCCTCCCGCCGCGGCTACGAAGGCACCGTCCAGTACGGCCAGCGTGGCTACGAAGGCGCAACCTACTACGGCCGCGAAGGCTACCGCCAGTCGCGGCAAGGCTTCCAGCGGTCGCTGCAGGATTACCCGCTGGCCATTGGCCTCGCCGCCCTCGCCGCCGGTGCGTTGGCCGGCCTCGCCGTGCCGCGCACCCGCACCGAAGACGAGTACTTTGGCCGCCAAAGCGATGAGGTGAAGGGCACCGCCGCCGCCGTCGGCCGTGAGGCTTGGCAGCGCGGCCAGATGACCGCCTCCACCGCCGCCAGCACCGCCCAACAGCAGGCCCGCGATGAGGGCCTTGACCCCAACACCCTGGCCGGCAAAGCCCGCGCCGTCGCCGGTGCCGTGGCCGACGACGTTCGCGACATCGCCCAGAAGGTGAAGCAGGACGTCACCGAGGGCGTCGAGCAGATCAAGGACGACGTCGCCGCCAAGGCCGACGAAGAAGGCCTGACCCCCGAGCAGCTCAAGGAAAAGGCCCGGAACGTCGCCGAAGCCACCAAGGCCGACGCCCAAGCCGAAGCCGAGCACCACGCCGAGGAAACCAAAAAGGTCGCTGCCGACAGCCACGCCTGACCCTCGCCTCAACCCCGCACCCCAAAACGCCCGGCCTTTGGCCGGGCGTTTTGCGTCCCGCGGGTCGTCCATCAGTTTCCGCACGAACCCGGCGAAGCCGCCCCACGTGCGGCGGCCGATGACTGCCAGCCGACCCTGATCCGCCAGCAGCTCGGTGGCGCAAAAAATGTCTGACGTGCCGATGCGCTTGTCCTTTTGACCCCAACATCGCGGACGATCGGCCTCGCCGGCGAGTGACCGATCCACGGCAGGAACAGCACGCCCGCCATTGCTTTGCAGGCTTGGAGGCGGAACACTTGGCACTTGCTCTCGCTTTGCTGAACCACGCGATGCGGCGGGCGTGGTCAACCATTTCTGACTAGCGTGTCGCCGTGCCGAGCGTGGCGTCGACAGCCGCCCGCATCGCCGGGAACTCGGCGTCGGCCCGGTTCATGTGCCAATTGCTGGGCTCGGCAGAGCGTGGTGCCGCGACCCTCAAAGCGTCTATGCCGCCTTGCCGATAAGTCGCAGAAGGCTCGGGCCGACGCCCGGCAGTGCGGCGGCGGTGAGGGACGCCGGGGGTAGGTGAGATAGTGCCCAAGCGGCGGAGCGGCATGCCAGCCGTCGCCGTTGCCACAGCTTGTGCAACTGCTGCCGGACGGTGGCCGGGGCGCGGTCCGCGTGGATCGCCGTTGCCACGAGTTCGGCCGATCGGAGGGCCAGGCCCATGCCCTCACCGCCGATGGGTTCCAGAGCGGCCGCGGCGTTGCCGACGGGCCAGATGTTCGGCGGCCAGGTGTTCGCCACGCCGAACCTTGGCAGCGGTGAGGCGTGCCACTCGCCGGCGGGCTTGGCCGATTTCATCATCGTCCCCAGCGTCGGGGTCCGGTTGCACCAGAAGTCGAGCAACGCGTCGCGGTCGCCGTTGAAGGTTTTGAGCACGGCCGCCGGGACGCTGCACGAGAGGTTCCAGACGCCGTTGCCGATCGGGGCGAGGCCGCCGTAGCAGCCGGGCAGCGCGAGGAGGGTGATGGCCGACTCGTCGCCGTGGACGTTCGTGAAGTGCCGCTTGACGCCAAGGTCGCCCGTGGCCGGGCCGGCGGTTTGGCTCAAGACGCCCCGCCCGTCGGCGACAACCGCGATGTTGAAAGCGATACGCTCGGGCACCGTCGCCCCCTGATCCAGCAAGTCAGCCACAACCCCTCTTGAGGCGTCCGCACCGCAAGGTAGCTGCGACTCGGCGAGTCGCAGCTACCTTCGTCTTCAGGACTGAACTGGGCGGGCAAAGGTGAGGGTGGGCGGGCGTCGCCACTGCGACCCGCGGGGCCGCAGCTACCCCCCTCCTGCAAACTGATGCACCGGGCGGGTTGGCGGATCGTCGCGCCCGCCTCCGCCGCGGCGGCGAGGAGGATCGGGTCGAGCTTCGCGCGGCTCACGCCCCACATCGGACGGGGGAGGTTGAGCTTCAGCCGGCGGTGGCCGCTGAGGACGTGGCAGGTGGTGAGCTTGATCGAAGCGTCGCGGACCGGGTCGCCGAGGCCGGCGTGGTCGAGGGTGGCCATGCCCAAGGCGCTGAGGCATTCGCCGCAGACTTTGTCGCGGGGGAACCTTTTCTGCTCGACCAGCGTGACGGCGTGGCCATGGCGGGCGAGGTGGGTGGCCGCCAAACCGCCGCCGGGGCCGCCGCCGATGACCAGGACCTTTGCCGCGGCGTTCACGGCCCATGCTACGGCCGGCCGATGTACGGGTGGTGGCCGCCCTCGACGCTTCAAGCTATCTGAACCGTTCCGCCGCCCCGCTGCACGCGCTGGCGATGGTGCTGCCGATGGTGCTGATCTACGAGCTGGGCCGCCGACACCTTGGCCCCGCCTCCGGCCCCGGCATCCTGGCGGCGGCGGACCTCTCGCACTTCTTTGACGCCTTGGGCGCCACCGGTCAATGGCTGCCGGCGGCGGCGGTCGTGGCCGTGCTGCTGGCGACGCATCTGGCCCGCAACGACTCGTGGCGGCTGCAGCCAACGATTCTGCTCGGCATGGCCGGCGAGAGCGGCGTGCTGGCAATGCCGCTGCTGGCGGTGGCGGTTATGCTGCCGACGCTGTTCCCAATCCTCATGGCCGCCGGCGGTGGGCCGACGCCGCTGCTGGCATTCGGGGCGGGTGTTTATGAAGAGCTCGCCTTCCGCCTGATCGGCGTGACGCTGGGCGTCGTGGTGCTCAAGGATGTGCTCGGCCTGCCGGCGAAGGCGGCGCTGTGGCTGGCGATCGGCGGCATGGCCATGCTGTTCAGCCTTTACCACTACCGCGGCGTCGAGGCGTTCGCGTGGGACACGTTCACGTTTCGCACGCTGGCCGGCGTTTACTTCGGCGTCATCTTCCACCTCCGCGGCTTCGGCGTGGCCGCGGGCACGCACGCAGCGTACGACTTGCTGGTTATTGCGGCCTGGTGAGGCGGCGCGCGCAACGGGGCGGCTTCACCTGAATCGGACGCAAATAAACCTTCCATTGTCGGCCCGGAACGGGTTATACTCCGGTTGTCCACGCAACGCCGCGGACGCCAAGGAGTTGGCGGGAGGAGATGCAGTCGACTGCCGGGCCGTCCGGCAGCCACCGCCCGCCGAGGAATCAGCCGCCACCGATCCGCCCGCTCACCCACCGCACCTCACCGCGCGGCAGGTCGCGCACCGCCCGATCGGCCCGGTTCGTCCGCACGGAAGCCTTCTCATGAGTACCACGAAAACCAAGCAGCGTCGCAACCTCGGCCTCATGCTCATGCTCTACCAGCGGCCGCTGCACCCGGAGCTGTTCAACCTACTCCAAACCGTCGACGTCGACCGCCGGGCGTACGAATCGTCCGTTTGGCTCGTCGAGGGCGGCCATGTCGTGACCTTCAGCGCCACCGCCGCCGGCAGCACGTGGTGCCCCGAGGCGGCGGGCAACACGTTCACCGAGGTCGTGCAGATGAACGGCGAGCCGGTCGATGATCGCGGCTTGCTCGACTCCCTGCCCTGCCGCGGCGAGCGCTACCACGAGCTGGAGGTCGGCCCGAACCTGAAGTACATGGTCAGCACGCAGGAGGAGCAGCTTTCGCCGACACTGTTCGACGCCACGCGGGAGGAGATTTTAGAGTACGCCGACAAGCGCGAGCTGCTCGTCGGCCAAGTTGCCGCCACGAGCGAGCGCGGGGCGTACACCGGCGTCCTGGACATCGAACGCCGGGCCCACGAGCTGCACGTGGACAGCTTTCATTTGTTCGAGGACAACCACACGGTGGTGAAGACGCAGTCGTTCGTCGAGGTGCTCAAGCGCCCGATCAAGGACAGCGAACGCCGGGAACCGATTTTGGAGCTGTGAGAGGCGAGCGGCTAACAGGGTTTGGTTGATTCAGCTCGAACCAAACCTCCCGCGCCGCCACGTCCAGATCGAACCAGTTGGTGTCGCCCGTTGGCGGAAGCAGTGCCTGCCAGTCGATGTCGTTGCATTGAGCTGCCGGCGTGTGCAGCCGAGCGGCGAACTGCCACACCTCCTGCCCGCTTTTGCCGGTCCATAGCTTTCCGATGACCCGCCAAGTCCGCCCGTTCAGCCGATCAACGGCGACCGGCAGGATGCCATCGCACCACATGCCACGACCGGTCGGATGGTGCCGCAAGTCGTTGCTTAGCCGGAACTCTAACGCGAGCCAGAAATCGTCCTCGGTCATCCATCGCCTCCCTTCGAGCAGCGCCGCCCAATCGCAGCACCGCCGAAGCCCCCACCGCCGCGTAGCGGCGGGGCTACGCACGCTGTCCGAACGTGGTTCATGTTCCGACCATGTGCAGTTGTAGCTTTAAACACATTGCCTGGTGGGAGAAGCAGTCAGCTAACCGACCCGGAACATGGAGAAGCCGAGGGATGAGCGGAGCGAAAACCCGGATTGGACGCACGATGATGTGCAACGTCTTATCCGAGTGTTCGCTCCGCTCACCCCTCGGCTTCCCTGCACTCTACAGCGCCTACAGCCGCTCGGCGTTGGTCAGGATGCTTCCGGGGAGGGCGAAGCGTTCCCAGCGGCGTTCGCGGCACTTGGGGCACTTGTGGGGCGGGGTGTCGGGCTCCGGGGGTTCGTAGCCGCAGGTGCCGCATTGGGTGCGGAACACGCTGACCCGCGCGGCCGTGGGCCGGAAGGGGTCGTAGGTGGCATACTGCCCATCCGAGATGAATCGATCGTGACTGATGGACATCGGCCCACTCCTTTTGGTTGCTCGCAGCCGGTACTCAGGTGGGGCGTGGGCGGCCCGGTGCCGCGACGCCCCGCTGCGTCTGAGGCACAACACGCACAACCCGTGCCAACGGCTATCGGACCCGCAAAGCCCGGCCGCGACGACGTTCTGACGCATCACGCCCCATAACCGGTCGGCAAATTGCCGCGGTGCGACATCCAGACGCCCCAGACAACCGGTTCATCGATGTGAGGTCGATAACGCACTGGAATCCCGATCAGGGGATAAGAAGAAGTTGCCCGAACTTTGCCGTGGGTGCGGCCGAACCAATGCCGGCTCCGCGTTGTTCAGGAGCCGCCCCAAGTTGTACCGGGGCAGGAGTACCGCCCCGGCCCGTGTTGTTAAGGCGCCGGGGCGTTTTGCGTGGTAATCCGGCGGTTGCGCCGCCACAAGGCGACGTCGACGCCGATTTTCAGCATCACCAGCAGCACGAGCACGCCCAGCGGGTTGCCGAGGGTGACGGAAATGAACGCCCCGCCGATGATGGCGATGTGCATGATCACGATCCGCCCGTAGGGAGGCGCGCTGCCGTCGCCGGCCTCCGACTTCATCATCTCGCCGAACGTCCGGCCGCTGCCAAACTCATGGATGGCCAGCCGGATTTGGGCCACGACGTGCGGCAGCATGACGAGCGGCAGCGCCCACCAAGGCATGGCCTCAAGGCCTTGCAACAACAGTTGGCCCGACCCGCCGATCTCCACCGGTTCGTTACTAAACGCCCCGCCGCTGAGCAACAGGATGAAGATCAGGTGCCCGGCACAGAACCCGCCGAAGTGGATCGTGAAGAACGCCGTCGGCAGGATCGCCCAGACGTGGTAGACGACCAGCCACCGCAGCAGCACGAGCAGCCCCAGCAGCGTCGTCTCGGCCCAGAACACCAGCAGCACCTGCCGCAGGTCCCAGGCGAGGAAGATCACCCCCGCCAGCGGCACCAAGTTCGCCACCAGCAGCCACACGAGCGGCCAGTCCATGCCGGGGCGGAGGCGGTCCCACATCGCCGCAGCATAACGCGGCTGGTTCGCGTCCCACTACACTCTTGCGATGGCCGATGCCGGGACGTATGAACTCACCGAGCCGCCGCCGCCGGCGGAGCCGCCGCGGGTGCGGCCGGTGCCGGAGATTGAGGTGCCCGAGAAGCTGCTGCGACGGGCCAACCGCGGCAAGCCGGCGGCAATCGAGGAGATCGCCCGCTTGTTCTACCCCTTTGCCTACCGGGCCGCCTGCGGGTTGACCGGGCGGGACGACCTTGGTGATGCCGTGGCCCGCGACGTGACCCAGCGGAGCGTGGGGCAGGTGCCCAAGTGGCGTGAGCCGGCCGAGCCGGGGCGATGGTTCCGGCACCACACGGTGCTGGCGGTGCGTGAGCAACTCGCCCGCCACCTCGGCACCCGCCGCGACCTGCTGGCCGACGACGCCGACTCGCCCGAGCAGACGGCCCAGCTCGCCGCCCTGCGCAAGCTGCCGCACCAGCAGCGGGAGGCGTTCATCCTGACCCACCTCGAACGCCTCGGCCCCCGCTCGCTCGCTCAGGCCATGGACTGCTCCACCGAGGCGGCCGCCAATCATCTGCGTAGTGCCGAGGCAACGCTCCGCCCGCTCACGAACGGCAACCTGCTGCCGTTGATCGAACGCCTTGAAGCTCGCTACCGCCGCCTGACCCCACCCGCCGACGTGGCCGACTTGAAGGCCAAGCGGCACATCCGCCGCAAGCTGCTACCGCACCGGGCCTGGGCCACGATCCGCTGGACCCTGCTGCTGACCGCGATGGCGGCGATGAGCTACGGCCTGTGGCAGGTCGTGCCATTGCTGGAGTTTTGAGGGTACAAGACGCCCCCACC
>CAYLSV010000038.1:0-5076 GCA_964386435.1 uncultured Tepidisphaerales bacterium | reverse complement strand
ACACACGAACTCCGACCGGGCGGAACCGCGTGCTTAGCCCCGCTGCTACGCAGCGGTGGGGGCTTCGGGTGCGTCTGGTGCTCGAGCGGGTGCCGGATTTGATCAGGCCGCGGCAATCTTCGGTGTTGTGGGTTCGGGGGCGATGCTCATCGGGCCGTCGGTTTCGGCGGCGCGTTGGAGGAGTTCATCGAAAAGGTGCTCGAAGCTTCGGGCGGTTTCGGCGGCGCTGAAGTGCTTTTCGGCGCGTTGACGGAGGGTGTCGCCGAGCTTGGTGCGGTAGCCGGGGTCGCGGATGAGCTTGGCGACGCGGTCGCGGAAGGCGGCCGGATCGCGGCCGGCAATCATCGCCTCGGTGCCGACAAGCGTGGCGGCGGCGGACTGCTCGGGCGAATCGCCCCAAAGCGCGGCGACCGTCGGGCGACCCGCGGCCATGGCCCGCAGCACGCCGGCCGGGTCGGCGGCGGGGAACGGGGCGAGCACGACGTCAGCGATCTTCAGGAACCGGGCCAGATCCCGCCGCTTGCCGACAAAGCCGACCCGCTTGGCGACGCCGGTGGCCTCGAAGCGCCGCTTGAGCTTCGACCAATCACCGCCGCCGATGAGCAGCAGGATGGCGTTGCCGTGGTTGCGCAGGAGGTCGATTGCGGTGGCGGCGAACTCGTCGCCGATGTCGTGCGCCTCACCGACGGCGGCCAAGACCGTTGCCGAGTCGGGGATGCCGTAGTTGCCCCGCTTGGGCCCGTCGCCGGCGGCGGCCTGCGGGTCGATGCCCTCGGCGATGTGGCGGGCGTCGTCGACCGTGTTCTGCTCCCGCTCGAACGCCACGGCGTCCGGAAAAATTGTCGCCCCAAGGTTCATCCCCGGCAGCGCGGCATCCCGGCGGATCGTCGCCTTGGCCCGGCTGATCGGCCAGTGGGCGGCCAGGCTCGCCACGGCGTCGGCGGGGGCGGTGTCGAACAGCGTCACGTCGATCTTGTCCTCCACGCAACGGTCGGCCAGCACCTTCGCGGCGGTTGCGGCGTCAGTGTCGGTTGGGGCGATCCAAGCGGTGGCCTTGGCGCGGTCGAGGGCGTCGAGGGCGTTCTTGCCGCGGCGGGCGCTGGGCGTGCCGCCAGCCGTGTCGCCGAAGCCGCCCTCGCGGCGGGCGTCGGCCTCGGTGGCGTAAACGAACAGCTTGAACCGCTTCGTGTCCAGATGGTTCGCCAGCGCGATGGCCGCGGAGGTCGCGGCGTCGTCATCGGCGATCTGGCCGAGGATGAGGGCGACGCGGGTCTGCTTGTTGTTCCAGTTCAACTCCGGCGGCTGGCACCACCCGGTCCGTGCCGCGGCGTCGGCGTAGAGCGCGGCGATCTGCTGCTGGTTGGCGGAGTCGCCCGACCACAGGTTGCCCTGCGCGGCGTCGTCACGCAGGGCCCAGCTCAGCGCCTCGATGCCCGTGGCAATGCTGCCGCGCTCGATGGCCGACTCGGCAAATCGGGCGATCGGGGCGGCCTTGGCCTCGTCCTGCCCGAGAAACCCGGCAACGGCCAGGTACTGCCGCAGCACCTTCTCGTCGGCGTAGCCGATGGCCTCCAGCGCCTCGAGCAAGTGCGTCCGGCACCGCTTGAGCCCCAGCCGCGCCGCGGCATGGTGGGCGAGGAACTTCTCGGCGCTGTTGGCCGAGTCCTGGTAGATGTCCAATGCGGCCGAGTCGACGGCTTCGCCTTGGTTGACCTGTTCGACGAGTTCGATAAGCGACGACATGGCGGGTCCTGCCGATTCGGCGGCGATGAAGGGGGAAGTGGACAAAGTGATGTGCACTGTGTCGGCCGGCTGGCTTAAAAAACGTGAGTCGTCCGTTCGGAAACATGCGAGTCGTGGCCCAGTTCCAACGTTGCCCTCCAACGGTCAACTCGCACCCGTGCGTGCCTCGCTGAGACCGCCTCCGCCTCGTGGAGGCGGGGCTTCATTGACTTGAGCGATGCCGCCTGCTCCGTGAAGCCCCGCCTCCACGAGGCGGAGGCGGTTTCAGCGGTGCGGGTGATCCCAGCTTCGCCGCACACTCGCACGACGTGAGGTAGCTGTGGTGCAACGCACCGCAGTCCGGCGGGCGGACCTGAGGTTTCCACCGGACTGCGGTGCGTTGACCCGCAGCTACCCTTCCTCACGCCGCGCGGCGGGCGTTGCCGCGGACGGCGCGGATCAGCGACTCGCCGTGGCGGCCGATTGGCACCGCCCGGCGGCCGAGGGCTTCAACTTGCGGCGTGTGCATTGCAGGGCTGGCTGTCAGCACCATCGACGCGGCGGCGATGGCGGCGGTGAAGTCGGCTCGGCTGTTGATCGGCTCGGCGTCGATCCCCACGTGCTGCCAGCCGCTGCCGTAGATTTTCACCCCGACGCCCGCCCCGCGCAGCAGCTTCACGGCCGCGGCGTGGACACGCGGCAGAATCAGGTGATTGACGAAGTCGCTCACCTGCAGCATGCCTGCCGGGATGCTGGCGTGCTCGGCCAACTCGGCGACGGTGACGGCAGGGTCCGGCAGCGCGGCGAACGGGTCACGCTCCAATTCATTGGCCAGCCCGTCCCACAGCGACTCGACGCTGCCCGACTGACGAACGGTGGCCGGCTGCTCGATGTCGGCAAGGTCGGCAAAAATCGCCACGCCCTGCCCGGCTGCCAGCGGCTGCGTCGGCCACGGTCGGACGCTCACCTCGTGCTCGCCCCACCCCGCCGCCCGCAGCGGCGGCAGCCACACGGCGTCGGCGACCTCCAACCGATCGCTCGGCCCGCACATCGCCCGCGGCACCACGTGCGGCTCGGTGAGCCAACTCGTCAGCGGCACGTTGTCCGGCAGCAGGCTAAGCAAGTTGCCGCGGATCAGGTCGTGCGTGACAATCCGCTTGTACTGCCGAAGCCGCGCCGCGACGTGGGCGGCGGCGTGCTGCCGGGCGTCGTCGCGGTCGAGGCGATCGCCCACCTGCAACTGCGGCAGCGCGTGCCCGGCGTCTTGCCACAAGCGGAAGTCGCCGCGGTGCAGGATGAGCGTGTCGTGTGTCGCCGGCGGCACCACGACGGGCGTTTCGGCGAGCTTTTGATGCAACGCCTGGAGCTCCGGCACCACCGCCTCGATTGCCGCCTCGTCCGAGTCCGGCGTCTTGGCCAGACACTGCGGCGGGGCCAGCCCACGCTCGGCCAGGCACCGATCGGCCACCTCCCCCGGCAGCACGCACTGCAGCCGTCCGCTCGCCAATTCTGTCGAGAAATCGCAGGTCGCCAGCGCAACCGCCCGTGCCGGCTCATCCGCAAACATGACCCAGAGGCACCCGCCCGGTGGAACCCGCTCCAGCAGCACACGTACATGGTGAGCCGACCGCGGCAACGCGATGGCCACCCCCGCATGGTCCGGCACAAACCGCCCGAGCTGACGCTGAGCCGCCAGCCGTGGCACCGAGCAGTCACCCGCCCACCGCCCGCCCGGCTGCACCGCTTGCAGTGCCCCATCCCGCGCCCAAGCCCACGACACCTCCGCCGGCCAGCGTGCCGTCTGGTGGACCGCGTTCGCGTCGAAGTTCTGGCGTGCGGTGGCCTCAGGCGTCATGCGAGGGTTATCGGACAACCCGCCCCACCCGATGCAACCGGCCTCGAAGTTCGGGCGGAGGATCTGACGCGGCCGCGGGCGGCTTACTCGACGTTCTGCACCTGCTCTTTGAGGCGGTCGATCGCACCCTTGATCGCGATGACGTACCCGGCCGTCTGAGCGTCGGGACTTTTGCTGCCGATGGTGTTGGCTTCGCGGAGCATTTCCTGGGTGAGGAAATCGAGCTTGCGGCCGACCTGCGGCTCGGGGTCGTCCAGCGTTTGGCGGAACTGGGCGAGGTGGTGGCCCAGGCGGTTGATCTCTTCGGCGACGTCGGCCTTCTCGGCAAAAACGGCGACTTCGCGGATCAAGTCGCCCTCGGCCACCCGCAGCTCGCTGGCGGCCATCAGCTCGTTCACCCGCGCCGCGAGCTTGCGGTGGTACTCGGCAACGATCTTCGGCGCGGCCAGCTCGACGAGCTTCAGGTTGGCCTCGAGATCATCCAGGTGCTTGACGAGGTCGGCCTTGAGCGACGCCCCCTCCCGCCGCCGGCTGGCTAGCAGGGCGTCGATGGCTTGCCGCACCAGCGTCAGCACCGGCTCGCGGTGCGCCTCCATCTCGGCGGATGGGGCGGCGGCGGGGTCGGTCAGCACGCCCGGCAGCGTAACGAGGTGGGCGAGGTCGATGACGTAGTGCGGGTGGCCCACGGCGTGGTCGGCCAGCGGCCGCAGGTAATGTCGTATGGCCGCCTCGTTGATGTCGAGCGTGCCGGCGGCGTCGTCGGTTTTCAGGTGCAGCGTGAGCGTAATTGTGCCCCGGCCGATGTGCTCGCGGAGCAGCTTCTCGATGTCGCTTTCCAATGCCGCCAACGCATCCGGCAGCCGGACGGCGGCCTTGAAGAAACGGTTGTTGATGCTGCGGATCTCAACGGCGTAGTGCGTTGCCCCGCCGTGGTCGGCGGCGTCGCCAAAGCCCGTCATGCTGGCCAGGGGAGTGCCCACGTGTCGGTTCTACCAGAAGATCAACCCCGCGTCACTCCGGCATCGCCGGGCTGACGTTCTGCGTGTCGAGCCCCGCCGGCTGCCCCGTCTCCTCAACCGGGTTCACCACCGGCTCGCCGACCTCGTCACTGATCACCGGCTCATCCGCCGCCGCCGGGATGATCTGCGTTGCCCCGGCGTTGTACGCGTTGCCGCTCCACACCAGGCCCATCGACAGCAGCACGAACAGCACGAACACCACGCTCGTCGCCCACGTCAGCACATCCCCCGTCTTGCTGCCAAACGCCGTGTTGCCGCCCGCCCCGCCAAATGCCCCAGAGAGCCCCCCGCCCCGCCCCCGCTGGATCAGCACGAGCAACACCAGCACGACGCAGGCAATGACGAAAACGGTGGCGAGGGTGAAGAACGTGAAGCTGGTCATGGGCAAGGGTGCGGGGTTGACAGGGTAGGCGAAGGGGATGAAGTGTGACTTGGTGAAGTGTGACGTGGTGAAGTGTGACGTGGTGAATTGCCGGAGAC
>CAYLSV010000037.1:33867-35106 GCA_964386435.1 uncultured Tepidisphaerales bacterium | reverse complement strand
GCCGGAGCAGACGCCGGCGCTTTTGGGGTCGGTGCAGGCGGACGACGATCAGCCGCCGGTGGAACCGGAGCCGGCGGCCGGCGGGTTCTTTGTGACCTCGGACGACGGCGAGGCGGAGGCGTCGCCGGGTGATGCACAGGAGGTGGTGCTGCCGTGGCCGATTGATCCGGACCCGCCGCAGCCACGGGCCTCGTCGCTGGCGAGTGCCCCGGCGGCGGAGGAGCCGTCGAGCAACGGGACGGTCGCGGCGGCCGTGCAGCCGGACGAGCCGCCGGTCACCCCCCTGCCGACGCCGACGCCGGAACAGCTGCCGACGCTGAAGCCGGAACAGCCGCAAACGCCCGCCCCACCGCCCCCGGCCGTGGCGTCGGCGGAGGTGGCAGAGTTGGCCGCCCGGCTGGCCCCGATGGCGGCGGACATCCGGTCGATTCGGCGGTGGGTGAGCTTCTACGGCTGGCTCGGGTTGGTGATGATCGCGGTCGCCCTGCTGCCGGCGCTGATCGTCGTCATCACCACACTCCTCGCCGGCGGCTCGCTGCTGATGCGAGAGGCGGAAAAGCCGCAATCCACGACGCCGCAGACGGTTGTGGAAGACGCCGGGGCGGGTTTTGGCGGCCTGAATGGTGACGGCATGCGGCTGCGGGAGGACCGTTGATGCGGCCAGCTCCCCCGGCGTGGGCGGCGGCGGCCGGGCGGGAGGTGACGTCGACGGAGGCCGAGCTGCTTCACCGGCACCTTGACGTGCTGCTGGAGCTGAATCAGTCGCTGAACCTCACGGCCGTTCGTGATCGTGGGGCCGCCGAGACGCGGCACACGGCCGACTCGCTGCAACTGCTGCCGCACCTGGCGGATGTGCCGGCGGGGGCGCGGGTGCTCGACCTCGGCAGCGGCGGCGGCCTGCCGGGCGTGCCGCTGGCGGTGCTGCGGCCTGATCTAAATTACACGCTGCTCGACGCCGCGGCAAAGAAGGCGGCGGCGCTATCAGCGATGGTGGCCCGGCTGGAACTGCCGAATGTGGAGGTGGTCGCCGCCCGCGCCGAGGACGAGCCGAAACTGCGGCAGCGGCACGCCGCCGTCGTTGCTCGTGCGGTCGCCCCGCTGGCGAAACTTTGGGCATGGTCCTGGCCGCTGCTGACGACCGGCGGCCGGCTGCTCGCCCTCAAGGGCCGCACCGGCCCAACCGAGGCGGCGAGCTTCCGGCAGGCGACGATCACCCCCGCCATCATCGGCGACGGCACC
>CAYLSV010000037.1:11420-33857 GCA_964386435.1 uncultured Tepidisphaerales bacterium | reverse complement strand
TCATCCGCCTCGACAAACGGGGCGGCCGGTGAGGGTGTGGCTGGGGCAGAACACCCGGCTGGTCTTCGTGCGTCGACGAGGCCCCCACCGCTGCGTGGCAGCGGGGCTTCGCACGCAGTCCACGCGAGCTGGAGGGCGTAGCCCCGCCGCTACGCGGCGGTGGGGCTTTCTGCGGCGTCGACCTGGTGAATGGGCCGACCGTGGGTTAGACGTCGGGCCGCGGGCGTGGCGTGAGGCGGCGGCCCGCTGAATAACGATCTCGAACGAGGAGGGATGAGCTGGTTCAACGCCAATGCACGCCGTCGTCACCGGCCGTATGCGTGCCGCGGGTTAAGATGTCGGGGCCGGGGAAGGCGTCGGAGACGATCGAGAGGGTGAGGGTGTCGTCGCGGGCGGCTGCGTTGCGGCGAAGAGCCTCGGCGGCCCTCTGGCCAACCGCCTGCGCCCGCTCGAATGGCGTCTCGGCGGTGACGAGGATGTTCACGCCGGTGAGGCCGTCGCGGAGTTGGCGCGTGCCAACATCGAGCACGTGGTCGTCGTCCGCCAGCTCGGTTCGTGCCCTGGCTGCCGGGCTGTCTTCCGGGGCGGCGTCGGGGTGCTCGGGGTTGGGGACCTCCACGACGGTGCGGTAGCACAGCTTCTCCATCGGCAGGACGGTCAGCGTCCGCAGCCTTTCGGCGATACCGGTTTCAGGGTCCCGGTGCAGCCTTGGGGGGCCGATGACCCAGTTTTCGGTTTGGTTGATGAACCGCGTCCTGCGAATGAGGTATTCGTCGCCGGCAACGGTGATGCGGTGGAACCCCTTCGGGTTAAAGTGGAAAATGCCGCTCTCGCCGATCACGCCGAAGCCGTTGTGCGGGTCGAACGGCGGCGGGAACGGGGCGGTCGCCCTGTCGTTCATCGCCTCCTGGTGCTGGCGGATGAGCTCAGCGTAACGCTTCCTGTAATCCGCCCGCTCCACCGGGGTCATGCCGCCCGTAGGTTGGTCTTGAAGCACGCGGATCTGTTGGCGGAGCTCACGGCCACGCCAGTCGTTTCTGGCCCGCCAATCCTGCAGCCACTTGGCAAGCTCGTCGGAGGCGGTGGGTCGTGGCCGCCACTGCGTCACGCGCAGCGTCTTCGGCACCTCATCGGACGTCTCATCGGCTTGATCGGCCGCCTTCTGGTTCAGCCGCCCCATTCGCTCGCGCACCTCGGCGTCCGACAGCTGTGCCAAGGCCGGCACGGCGACGAGAAGCAGCACAACGGCCACCCATGTCGGGCTGAGGCAAATCCGCATGCCGCGAATCCTACACGGGCCGCGTGACGCTTACTCAAGCCGGCCACGTGGCACGATACAAAAAGCCCATCCTGTCGCAGGATGGGCGGGCGATGATCTGGATGACTCCGAGAGGGCTCGAACCTCTAACCTTCGGCTTCGGAGGCCGATGCTCTATCCAATTGAGCTACGAAGTCGGTTCGGCCTGACCTCGGGGGCCAAGAAAGCGGGTGATGAGGTTCGAACTCACGACCTTCACGTTGGCAACGTGACGCTCTGCCAATTGAGCTACACCCGCGATGTCGCCGCCAACGGAGTTTGCTGGCGGGTCAGGTAGGATAGTCGCGTCAGCGGAAGGGTCAAGGGGTTGGTGAAGATCTTGGTGATCGGACCGGACTGCGGTGCGTTGCACCGCAGCTACCCGCCCCACTTCCGCGACATCACAGGCCGACGATGTTGAAGCCGGCGTCGACAAAGATGTTTTCGCCGGTGACGCCGCTGGAGAGGTCGCTGAGCAGGTAGAGGGCGTTCTTACCGACTTCGTCGCCGGTGATGTTGCGTTTGAGCGGGGCCTTCTTTTCGGTGTGGTCAAACATTTCGTCGATGCCGCCCACGGCCATGGCGGACAGGGTGCGGACCGGGCCGGCGCTGAGGGTGTTGACGCGGATGTTCTTCTCACCCAGCTCCAGGGCGAGGTAGCGGCTGGTGCTTTCCAAGGCCGCCTTCGCGACGCCCATGACGTTATAACCGGGCACAGCTTTGGTGCTGCCGAGGTAGGTCAGGGCCAGGATGCTGCCGCCGTCGTTCATCAACGGGGCCGCCGCGCGGGCCAGAGCGATCAACGAGTAGGCGCTGATGTCCAGGGACTGCGTGAACACCTCCCGCGGCGTCTCCATGAACTTGCCGTGGGCGAGATAAGTGCGGTCGGCGAAGGCGAGCGAGTGGACGAGGAAGTCGATCTTGCCAAATCGCTCGCCGGCGGCTTCGAAGTAGTCGGCGATGCTGTCGTCGTTGCCGACGTCGCAGCCTTGCAAGAAGTAGTCGTCGTCGAGGGGTAGTTGATCCAGCGCCTTGCGGGCGCGGCGTTCCATCTTCTCGACGGGCAAGAAGCCGTAGCCGCAGGTGGCCCCGGCGGCGGCGCACTGGTTGGCGATGTGCCAAGCGATCGAGCGGTCGTTGGCGATGTTGAGGATCAGGCCGGTTTTGCCGGCGAGCAGTTGCGGGGCGGCGTCGGACATGGCCCGCAGCCTACGCAGCTCACCGCCGAGGCGTCATCACTCGCCGTCGAGTTCGGCGAGCTTGCGGAGCAGGTTCAGCTCGTTGAGGACGTTGCGGACGTCGTGCTCAAGCTTGCCCGGATCGCGGGTGCCCAGCAGCTCCATGAGCCGCTGCTGCTGTTGGCGGAGCGTCTCCACATCGCCCTGGCTCTCTTCGGGCGAGGGCGGGGGACTGGGCGGGAGTTGCTGGGCATGGAGGGTCATGAGAGGCTCGTATCGGCGTCAACAGATGAAGCGCTGGGCCACCACACTACAAATCCGGCAGCGCCAAGGCGTTGCAAGATCCGTGCCGTGGTGAAGAATCGGTGCACCCGAGCTACTGAACAAGCTTCAGGGGCGGCGAAACGACGTGCAGACTCTCGCAGATGCGTCAAGTTGAACCGATGTCGTCCAGCATGCGCGTCAGCACACGGTCGGGTGCGAGGTGCTCGCGGGCCGTCTCGTAGGCCGATTCGGCGGCGGCTTTGGGGTCGGCGGCGGCACGGTTGAGGGCGGCGACGGCTTCGTCGGTGGTGGTGAAGGCTTGGCAGCCGCGGGTCGGGGGCAGGGTTTTGCTCCACGCCGTGTCCTGCACCACGGCCGGGCGGCCGGCGGCGAGGTAGCAGGCGGTGCGGCAGCTGAACCAGCCGCTGCGGGTGGCGACGTAGATGTTTTTCGCCACGCTCCACTCGCCGACGGAGCACATGATGTAATCCTGATAACCCTCCGGCGTCACCGAAACCGGCAGCGCCCGGGCGAACTGCCAACCGCCTTGCCGGACGGCCTCGGGGTCGTAGGTGCTGCCGGCAACGGCCAGCTCCAGCGGCACCTTGGTTCGCCGGGGGAGGTCGAAGAACTTGTCGAACTCCTCGACCTTGGCGTGGTACTTCGTGCCCTGCCACTCGACTGGGCCGTTGAAGTGCCGCCAGGTCATGACGGTGGTGAACGGCCCGCCCGGCGGGGGCGTGGCCTCCTTCACCCGTTGCCACGGCGGCAGCGTCACGACGCACCGCGTCGGCACCCAGTCGATGCCCACCTTCGGGATCAGGCAGTCGTCGCCGTGGATGTTCTCGGCGTAGGTCAGGTGCACGTCGTGCTGCTGAATGTCGCTGACCCAGCGGTCGACGTGTTCTGACCACGCCGGCCGGGTGGCCATCAGGATCTGGTTGTAGCCGGGGTCGGTGTCGATGAAGACCCTGCGGCAGTTTGGCCCCAGCTCGTCAGGCAGGAAGCACGCCCCACTGACGTTCAGGTAGACGTCGGCTGTGCGACAAATGTCATCCCACGCCGGCTTCTGGATGCCGAGGTGCTTGTCGTGCAGCAGCACGTAGCACCACCGCTCGGCCAACTCCGGGGCGTAGCGGCGGAAAAAGTTGCCGATGAAGTCGGCCGTGTACGCCGGGTCGTCCACCGGGTAGCCGCCCACGGGGTTGAACGGCCAGGTCCAAGTGTCCTCGTGGTAATAGACCTCGTGCCCCAGCTCCGCAAGCCCCAGGACGTAGTGAAAATAATCCCACGCCACCCCGCCCAGCGGGTACTGCCCGACGAGCCCGCCGACGATGATGCGAAGTTTGTCAGGCATGCGCCGGCTCCGGCAACCTCGCCAGACGCCGGTCCAAACGATCGAGTGCCGAGGCGAGGTCGTCTGTCACCCGCCGCAGAGCCCGCCAGTTCTCATCGGCGTGGTCAGGGCTGGTCCGAGTGGGCAAGCTGGCAAGGAAGCCGCTGGGCAGCCCGAGCTTCGCGTCGATCTGTCGCAGCACCTCGTCGCTCGCCCCCTTCACGCCCCGCTCGACCTGAGAGAGGTGGGAGATGCCGATACCGCACGACTCGGCCACGTCGCGGAGCGACAGCCGCCGGGCCTGGCGGATGACCTTGATGTTCAAGCCGATCACGTTCTGCAATTGGTTCATGCCGGTCCTCCCGTCGAGAATTCAGAAACCTTCGCCCGCCAACGACCACGCAAGTTGATCGAGCCTGATCTTCAGGCTGTCGGCCATCAGCTCCAGCACGGGCACCAGCGCGTCGGCCGTCGCCTCCGTCACCTGATCCCGCACGCCGCTCAACACCAATGCCGCTTCCTCCGCCTCATCACACTGCACAAGCAGCGCGTCCGAGGCCGCCAGTTCCAGGCTGCGGCGGTCGCCCGTCAGCTCCGTCGTGCGAACGATCAAGGCATCCACACGCCGCAGCAACGCTTCTTGCTCTGGGGCCACCGGTGGAATGTTACACCCTGCGAGGCATAGCCGCAAACTTCAGAGGTCCTCCAACCTCGCTCGCGGCGAGACGGGCGTCGTGGCGACGGCTGGAACCGATGCCGCAGTGACTGAAGGTGGCTCCGGTTCGTCGTCGTCCTCGGGCAGGTTGCCGCTGGGGGGTGGTGGGGGTGTGGCGTCTTCCGTTGGTTCGGGGGCGTCCTTGGTGGTCCAGACTTGGTAGAAGCCGGTTTTGAGGGCGGCGGTGTCGATGAGGCCGAGGATGGGGCCGCGGATCCGCCATTTGCTGATCAGGTAGACGCAGCTCCACGCCAGCGGCAGCAGGATGGCGACGCGGCTGAACGGCCAGACGAGGGCCAGCAGCATGATCGTCAGGATCAGCAAGCCCGCGCCGATGACCAAGGCGAAGCCGCTGGGGCGGATGTTGACCTTGATCTTCGTGAGCAGCCCGGTCGCATGGTACTCGGTGACGCTCAGCAGCTGCACCTTCACCCACCGGTTGCCGTAGATCTCGATGTCGTACGGCACCCAGCCGGAGTCGACGCGGAACCGCAACCCGGCCTTACGGGCCTCACTCGCCACGGCCTCCAGGAGCTGGTGTCGGTCGTGGGCGTCGTGGGCGGTGGCCCAGTAGACGAGGACGCCGCGATCGCCCTGGGCAAACGGGAACTTCTGGTTCTTGCGGTGCGCGCGGGCCTCTTGCGAGAGCTCCTTTTGAGCCAACCGGACGGTGTACCGGGCCAGGCCGCGGGTGATCGGTTGCCGCCAGTGCAGGTAGGCGATGAGCGGCCGGGTCCAGATCGACTGGTGCCGCGGGGCCGGCGCCTGCCACGCCGCAACGATCGAGAGCGCGATCGGCACGAGGGCCATCATGAGCGCCACCCAAAGCAGCGGCACGAACGCGAGCCCCAACACGCCGACGAACAACGTGAGCAAATGCCACTCGACGCTCATCAGCATTTGCGCCGTCAGCGACGCCGGGCGGCGGTAGATGGTCTGGAACAGGCCCGTGCCCCAGGTGCCGTGGTAGATGACGTCGCGGCCGATGCGCACGCCAATCTGGTCGCCACCGTAGATCCGGCCGCGCCAGTGCGCGCTGCCGAGCGTGTTGAAGCGATCCGGGTGCTTGTACTTCAGCAGCGCCTCGGCCTCGCCGTAGCCTTTTTGTTGCTTGAGGTACGCCTCCACGGTGTTGCGACGGTAATGCCAAACCTGCGCCGCCGGGGCGAAGCCGATGGAGTAGCCGCGATTTTGCAGTCGCCAGATGAAGTCGACATCGTCGCCGGCCTTGCGGAACTGGCTGTCGAAGCCGTCGACCTCTTTGGCCGCCCAACGATAGAACGCCATGTTGCACCCCGGCACGTGCTCGGCCGTGCGGTCGTCGATCATCACGTGCGTCGGCCCGCCGGGACTCAGCCCCACGCAGTCGGCGACCCAGCTCCCCTCGTCCGGGATCAAATTCGGCCCGCCGAGCCCGACGTGGCCCGACCGTTTGAGCTGCAGCGCCACCTGGTACAGCCAATCTTCATCCGCCTCGCAGTCGGAGTCGGTGTAGATAATCACCTCGCCGGTCGCCGCCTCCATGCCGACGTTGCGGGCGACGGAAAGGCCGCGGTTGGGCTGCTTGATGTTGCGGAGCTTGGGCGAAAAGACCGGGTCGGCCTCGAACTTTTTGAGGATGTCCTGCGTGTGGTCGGTGCTGCCGTCATCCACGAAGATGACCTCGTAGTCGGGGTAGTTGATGCGGCGCATCGAGTCGAGGCAGCTCTCGACGGTGCCGCCGCCGTTGTAGCTGCAGATGATAACGCTGACCCGCGGCAGCTCCTCGTCGGCCGTCTGCGGCACCCGGCGGAACACCTCGGCCACCGCGTCGAACGCCGGCTTCTTGACCCGCCGGCCGTCCTCGTCCCGCTCGGCCGTCGTGACGCCGAAGGCCCAGTCGTGGATGAGCGCGCCGTGGGTGAACCACTCGTCGCTGTGGCTGAAGACGAATAATCCCGCCACGCCCTCGTCGAAGGCTGCGATAAGCTGCCGCTTCAGCACGATTGCCTGCTCGGCGGGATCGGCTTCGCGGAACGTGTCGATGCCGTACTCGCCGATCATCAGCGGCCGCTCGCCGGCGATCATCTGCAAGCGGGCGAGGTATCGCCGCATCGTCTCCTCGTCGTGCAGGTAGACGTTGAACGTCACAAAGTCCGGCCCCGCCGGGTCGAGGTACTCGGTGGAGGGGTAGTTGGCGAACGTGACCAGGCAGTCGGGGCAGACCTTCTTCACCGCCGCTGTCATCTCGTCGAGCAGATCGGCGACCCGGTCGGCCCCAATGTAGCGGACGATGTCGGCCGGGATCTCGTTGGCGATGCTGAACGCGAACAGCGCCGGCGACCCGGCGATCGCCTCGGCCGCCTTCCGCACCGCCCCCACCGCCGCGTCGTGGACCGTGTCGTCGTCGTGGAACGTCTGGTTCTTCGGCCACGGCACGTCGACCAGCAGCTTCAGCCCCGCCGCCTCCGCCTCGTCCAGCAGCCACCGCGGCGGCACGTGGTACAGCCGTACACAGTTTGCCCCGCCCTCCATGATCTGGGCGAAGTCGATTCGCACCTGCTCCGGCGCCGGCAGCGGGTGCTGGTCCGGATCCTCTGCCTGCGGCGTGAACGGCCCATACGTGTACCCGCGGCAGTACCACTTCTGCCCGCCGAGCCGGAAGAACTTCCCGTCCCGCCGCACCCGATCCGACGCCGCCGCCACCCGGCTGCGACCGGCAGCGGGCGTGGCAGGGTGGGCGGTGGCAATCGGCGTCAAGTCGTCCCGTCGTTCCATGCGGCAGCAGCAGTCTACAACATCCACCGCCACGGCGAAGCTTGACCCGAGATGTCGCTCATCCTCTCACGCGGCCCCGTAGTATCCGACACCATGGCCGTGTTGACCGAAAAGAAGGCGACTCGCAAGCCGATCGAGATCGTGCCGCTCGAGGATATCGAGCTGGTGCCCTCGGATCACCCGCTGTTCCCGCACGTCTGGGCCAACCCCAAGCGGATGGGCGGGCAGGTGTGCTTCCGCGACACCCGCGTGCCGGTGACGCATTTGTTCGACCACTTGGCCGTCGAGGTGCCGGTGGAGGAATTCCTCGATCATTTTCCGCCCATCACTCTGGTGCAGGTCGCGGCCGTGCTCGACCATGTGCGGGATCGATTCAATGACTTTATCCTGAACGACAAGCTGAGCCGTGAGGGATGAAGATTCTGCTCGACCACTGCGTGCCCAGGCCATTTCGCCACTCACTGCCCGACCACGAGGTGTGGCACACCAGCCATATCGGCCTCGGCCAGCTCCGGAACGGGGAGCTGCTCGAAGAGGCGAAGCGACGCGGGTTCGACCTGATGCTCACGGTGGATAAGAACATCCGCCACCAACACCGGCTCGACGCGCTGCCGCTTCCGGTGATCGAGTTAAATCTGCCGCGGCCGGTTCTTGCCGAATTGGAGCGGGTCGCCACGACAATCAAGGAAGCCATTGAACGAAGCGGCGACTTCCTCTTCGCCGCCGTGGAGGCCGGTGGCGTCGTCACCATCGTGCAAGCGCGGGACGTCGATTGATTGGTCCCTGCGAACGCCGATCGCAGACAGGTTGTACGATGGCCCCGTCATGAGCGAACTTGCCGACGTGTCCGATGTCAGTGCCGAGGAGGCCGTGGAGGCTTTTGAGACGGCCCACGACGAGAACCAGATGGACCCCTTCCGCGAGGGGCAGATCATCCGGCTCGCCGGCGAGGGCGAACTGTGGATCACCGGCGACCTCCACGACCACCGCACCAACTTCCGCAAGCTGGTGCAAGCCGCCGATCTACCCAACAACCCGCGGCGGCATCTGCTGCTGCACGAGCTGATCCACGGCAGCTACGTCGATGAGACGGGGGCCGAGGACAGCTGGAAGATGCTGTACCAGGCGGCGTGCCTGAAGGCCGATTACCCGGAGCAGGTCCACTTCATCCTCGCCAACCACGACCTCGCCCAGATCCACGGCGAGGGCATCATGAAGGGCGGTGTGGGCGTGTGTGAGGCGTTCACCAAGGCCCTCAAACGCGACTTCGGCAGCGGCCGGGGACTCGTCGATTCAGCCCTTACGCAATTTTACGTCGGCCTGCCGCTGGCCGTCAGCACGCCCGGCGGGCTGCTAATCACCCACTCCCTGCCCAGCGACGAGCAGATCGACGCCTTCGACTTCACCGTCTTCGACCGCCCCCGCCTGACCGGTCCGGACTACAAACGCAAGATTGGCCCCGCCTACCAACTCATCTGGGGCCGCGGCATGGGTGACGACACGGCCGCCAAGTTCGCCGACCACATGAACGCCAAAATCGTCATCACCGGCCACCAACCTCAAGAATTCGGCTACTTCGTCAATGCCGACCGCCACCTGATCCTCGCCAGCGACCACAACCAAGGCGTCTTCCTCCCCGTCGATTTGCAAGGCGACTACGACATGGCGTCGCTGACCAGCCGCATCAAACGCTTCCTCCGCGTCGACCCCGAAGACCCCAGCACCTTCGCCGCCTGACAACAGGCACCGCTAACGATGCGAGGCGGATGCTGACGCTCGGGAGAATCTGAAGAAGACGGGCGTCGCTGAAGCCCCCCACCGCCGCGTAGCGGCGGGGCCACACACGCTCTTCGATGTGCTCAAGTTGCGGGCGTAGCCCCCGCCGCTACGCGGCGGTGGGGGCTCCAGCGATGTCCGCTCCTTGGCCGTGCCTCACCGCACCAGGTGGCCGCGGTCGTACGGCGTGAAGGTCACGCCGGGCACCACGCCGGGGCCGAGTTGTGGAAAGCCGACAACGCCGCCGTAGCCGTAGCCGCCGTAGAAGCCGCCGAAATTGCCATAGCCGCCGAAGCCGTAGACCGGGCGGAAGCGGTTGTTGCGGAGCGTGAACGCTTGGTAATCCACCGCGATGTCGGCGGCGTCGATCAGGCCGCGGGCGTATTCCACGGCCGTCAGGTACTCGATGCGGAGCTGCCGCAGACTCTGCCGAATTTGCGCGAGTTCCTCGTCACCTTCCAACGCTCGGGCCTGCTGCTGCTGGAGGTCAGCCAGCTGTGCCCCGGCCTCCAGGTAACGCCGCCGGGCCGAGTCGGCCTCGCCGTTGGCGGCCAGGGCGGCGGTTTCCATCTCCGACATCGTTCGGGCGTACGACAGTTTGGCCTCGGCCACAGGCTGCCGCACGCTCGGGGCGGCATCGCGGCGGTGCAACGAATCAAGCTGCCGATCGAGTTGAGCGGTCAATTTCGCCGCGGCGGCATAATCGGGATCGTCCAGCAGCCGGGCCAGCACATCCTGCCGGGCCGATTGATAATCCTGCCACGCCGTCCGCTCCCGCTCGGTGGCGGCGACGACGTCCTCGCGGCGCTCGAATTCCCGCTGTTTTTCAGCGATTCGGCGACTCAGATCCTGCCGCAGCGTGAGCCTTGTCCACTCCAGTCGCTGCACCAACGCCAGCGCCTGCGGCACCCGGTCCACCTGGGCCGCCGGGTACTCGCCGATCGGCAGGCTGCCGTTGCCCTCGCCGCCGTTGCCGCCCCAGAACGGCGAGCCGGTGCCGCCCTGTTGTGGCGGCTGGCCGCCGAGGCCAAACGGATCACCCAGCGGCGGCTGGCCGGGCGGGGCCTGCGTCGCCGGCTGCGTCTGCCCCGCCGCCGGCAAGGCCAGCAGCAGCGCCAAAAGGCATCCGCCGCCCGTCCCCCTGAAGGGGCGGCGGGATGCCCAAATGTTCGAGAAGGTCCGGCCGTTCATGCTCATCGCCTTTCTACAATACTCTCACCGTCCAACAGCCCGGCGAGCGGCCGGGGTTGCGGTCGCAAACGCTGCGCCATTTACCCGAACCATGCCCGACCATTCTGCTTCATCGGACGTTTCATTAGACGCCACACCCGCCCGCCGGTTCGGCGACGCCGCGACCGAGTGGCGGGAGAAATCGGCCCGTCTCGGCCAAGTGCTTGAAGCGGCCGATCTTACGGCCGTCGCCCTCAAGGCACGCCACGGATTTGCATGGGCGACCGGCGGGTGCGACAACCACATCTACAACGCCTCGGCCGAGGGCGTGGCGTGGCTTGTCGCCTTCGCCGACGGCCGGCGGTTTTGCTTGTGCGACTCGATCGAGGCTCCGCGGTTTGATACCGAAGAACTGACCGGGCGGGGCATCGACATCGTGTCGTACCCATGGCACGACCTGTCGGCGGCGCGGCGGACGTGGCAGGAGGTGCTGGGCGGTGAGACGCTGGCCGCCGACGCGGCTGTGCCGGCGGTGCCAGGGGTGGAGGCCGCTCCGCTGCCGGCGCCGGTGGAGGCGTTGCGGCTGCAGATGACGGACGCCGAGCTCGACCGCTACCGCGAGGCCGGCCGCCGGGCCGGCGCGGCGATCGAGGCGGCCGCCCGGCGACTCGAACCGGGGCAGACGGAGCACGAAGCGGCCGGCATCCTCGACCTCGAGATCCGCCGCCGGGGGCTGCTGCCGACGCTCGCGCTGGTCGCCGCCGATGATCGCCTGAGGCAGTTCCGCCACCCGATCCCGACAGATCACTGCATCGAACGGTCAGCCATGCTCGTCTCGTGCGCCAGCTTCGGCGGCCTGATCACGAACATCACCCGCATCGTTCACTTCGGCCCGTTGCCCGACGATTTGATCCGCCGCCACGAGGCCTGCTGCCGCGTCGACGCCAGGATCAACACCGCCACCCGGCCGGGCCGGACGTTGGGCGAGATGTTCAACGTCCTGCAAGACGCCTACGCCGCCGAAGGTTACGCCGACGAATGGCAGCACCACCACCAAGGCGGCTCCACCGGCTACCAAGGCCGCGAGGCCTTCGCCCGCGCCGATGAACCGACGCCGGTGCTGGATCGGCAGGTCTTCGCCTGGAACCCGAGCATCGCCGGCACCAAAAGCGAGGACACCGTGCTGCCGGGCGAGCAACCGGAAGTGCTCACGACGGGCCCGGGCGACTGGCCGGTGGTGGAGGTCGAAGGCATCCGCCGCCCGGCGATTTTGGAGCAACCGGCTTAGGGCCGGGCTCTACTTCTTGAGTTGCGCTTTGGCCGCTTTAACGGCTTCGTCGGGGTTGAAGCCGAAGTGGCTCAGGACGTCGGCGAGCGGGGCGCTTTCGCCGAAGCTGGTGAGGCCGATGCGGTGGCCGGTGGTGCCGGTCCATTCGGTCCAGCCGAACGTGCTGGCAGCTTCCATGCTCACGCGTGCCGTCACCTCGGGCGGCAGGACTTCGTCGCGGTAAGCCTGATCCTGATCAGTGAACAACTCCCAGCAGGGCATGCTGACAACGCGTGCCTTGATGCCCTCGTCCGTGAGCTTGGCGTGGGCCTCGACGAGGTGCTGGACCTCGCTGCCGGTGCCCATGAGGATGACCTCCGGCTTGCCGCCCTCGGCGTCGAGCAGGATGTAAGCACCCCTGGCTACGCCGCTGGCGTCGCCGACTTTGGTCGAATCCATCGTCGGCAGGTTCTGGCGGCTCAGCACCATCAGCGACGGGTGGTGGCTCATGCCCATGGCCGCTTTGTAGCTCTCGCGGACCTCGTTGGCGTCGGCGGGGCGGAAGACGTAGATGCCGGGCGTGGCCCGCATCATGGCGAGGTGTTCGACCGGCTGGTGCGTCGGGCCGTCCTCGCCCAGGCCGATCGAATCGTGGGTGAAGATGAACAGCGACGGGATCTGCATAATGCTCGCCAGGCGCAGGGCCGGGCGGCAGTAGTCGGTGAAGACGAAAAACGTCGCCCCGTAGCCGCGAAGCTTGGAGAGGGCCAAACCGTTGACAGCGCACATGGCGGCGTGTTCGCGGACGCCGAAGTGCAAGTTGCGGCCGCCGTAGCTGCCGGCCTGGAAGCCGTCCTCGCCGTCGAGCAGCGTGTTCGTTGAAGGCGCGAGGTCGGCCGAGCCGCCGAGCAGAAACGGTATTTTCTTCGCCAGCGCGTTGAGCACCTTGCCGCTCGATTTGCGGCTGGCCATGCCCTTGGCGTCGGCCTCGAACGTCGGCAACTCGCTGTCCCAGCCGGCGGGCAGCTCGCCCTTAAGCATCGCGGCGAGCGTGTCGCGGTCGGCGTGTTGCTCGAACTTCTGCTTCCACTCGCCGTGAAGCTTGCTGCCGCGCTGGCCAATGCCCTGCTCGAAGTGCTCGTAGACGCCGTCGGGGACGTGGAACTTCTGGTCCTCCGGGAAGCCGAAGTATTTTTTCGCGCCCTTGATCTCCTCGTCGCCCAGCGGGCTGCCGTGGGCGTTGTGGCTGCCGGCCAGCTCCGGGGCGCCGTAGGCGATCACGCTCTTGACGTTGATAAACGTCGGCTTGCCGGTGGTCGCCTTGAACTCCTCGAGTGCCTTGTGCAATGCCTCGACGTCGTTGGCGTCGTCGACGTGGATGACGTGCCAGCCTTGAGCGGCCATGCGGGCGGGGACGTCCTCGGTGAAGGCAAGGTCGGTGTCGCCCTCGATGGTGATCTGGTTGTCGTCGTAGATCCAGACGAGGTTGTCGAGCTGAAGGTGCCCGCCGAGGCTGGCGGCTTCCAGGCCGATGCCCTCCATCATGTCGCCGTCGCTGCACAGGACGTAGACGTTGTAGTCGAAGAGGTCGCCGTGCTTTGCGTGCAAATGCTTGGCCGCCGCGGCGAGCCCGATGCTGGTGCCCACGCCCTGCCCCAGCGGGCCGGTCGTGACCTCGACGCCGCTGGTCAAATGGCTCTCGGGGTGGCCGGGCGTCTTGGCGCCCATCTGGCGGAAGTTTTTGATGTCGTCCATCGAGACCGCCGGCTGGCCGTCGGGCTGCTTGACGCCGCAGAGGTGCAGCATCGAGTACAGCAGCATCGACGCATGACCCACCGACAGCACGAACCGGTCGCGGTTGGCCCACGTCGGGTCGGTCGGGTCGTAGCGGAGGTGGTTCTGCCAGACCTCGTAGGCGACCGGCGCAAGCGCCATCGGCGTGCCGGGGTGGCCGCTGTTGGCCTGCTGCACGGCGTCGGCGCTGAGCAGGCGGATCGTGTCGATGGCCGTCTTGGCTTCAATGGGCATGGCCGCGATTGTGACGAATCTGTGGCGAACCGCAATGGGCGAACTCTTGTGGATTCGGGACGCTCGTAGCTGCGACCTGGCAGGTCGCAGTGTGTGTATCCACCCACCAGTGACTGCAACAGGTGAAGCGGCGTCGCCACTGCGACCTGTTATGTCGCAGCTACGTGGCCGTCGAGCATTGAGAGAATAATTGCAACATGCCGCGCCGTCGCCCCGCGATGCGTCGCCACGGCCGCCGCCGCCCTTTGACCCATCGCCACGCCCTCGTCGCCCAGCAAATCCGGAAACGCCACGCGAAGCGCGGCCGCGTTCGGCACCTCCAAGACGCCATCCGCCCGCCGCAGGGCCTGCATGGCGGCGGCGAAGTTGCTGGTGAACGGGCCGACCGCGACCGGCTTGCCCAGCGCTGCCGGCTCCATCATGTCGCTGCCGTGCTGGCTGGGGCCGAGGTCGAGCAGCGTCCGCCCCACGATCACCGCGTCGGCGAGGGCGTACCACTTCCGCAACTCGCCCATCGTGTCGCCGAGGAGCACGCCGTAGCTTGGCACCTCGCCCTGCCGCACGGCGGTGAGGCGGGTCACGTCGCCGGTCCTGACACGAATTAACGCCGCCACCTCATCGAACCGCTCAGGCTTGCGCGGCACGAACACGAGGCGGATCGGCCGGTCGCCAAGGGCGTCAAGAATCGCTGCCTCCTCGCCCGGCCCAGTGGAGCCACAAACGACCAGCGGCCGAATGACGTTGCCGGTGGCATCGGGAGGTAGCTGCGACCACACTTGGTCGCCGTCCGGCTCGGGTGCACGTTCCAGACTGCAATCAGGGCTAAACGCAGCCACCCCACGCACAGCAGGGCGATCATCTTCCGAAACCGAAGGTAGCTGCGGCCCAACGGGCCGCAGTGGACGCGCTGCTAGATCACTCGATGTTGCTTGATCCTCAATGTTGCCACTGCGACCCGCCGGGTCGCAGCTACCTCGTCTCTCACCAGACATTGATGACGTGCGTGGCCCCTGGGGGCTTTTGGTGCGTTCAACCTCGAATCCAAGTTCCGCCGCCAACGCTGCCACGCCCGGCGGCTGCTCGCTGCTTGCCGTGTCGAACTTCATGCTGCCGGCAACCTCCACGCGCTCGCAGCCCAACTGCCCGAAGCGGGCGGCGTACGTCTCATCCTGCGCCAGCACCCCCGCCAACCGCCGAAACGTCGGCCGGATCAGCGGCCCCAGCCGGCGGTAGCCGTTGAAACTCTTCGCCGTGATCCGCCCGTTGCCCAGCAGCACCGGCACGCCCCGCCGATCGCACTCGGCAATGAAATTCGGCCACAGTTCCAGCTCCATCAGCATCACCATGTCCGGCCGAACCGCGTCGAGAAACCGCCGCACGTTCGACGAGAAGTCCAGCGGAAACCGCACCGTCGCCACACCTTCGACATCGGCGAAAAGTTCCGCCGCCCTTGCCGTGCCGGTGTCGGTGGACGTCGACACCACCACCGCCACCCCCGGCCGCTGCTGCCGCAGCGTCGACACCAACGCCCGCGTCGCGTTCACCTCCCCGACGCTCACCGCGTGGATCAGCACGCACGGCCCGCCCCCCCGCCGCGCCGCCACCCGCCCGTCCCGGTCCGCCAGCGCCCGCCGCACCTTTCCCGGCCGCACCACCCACAGCCCCGCCGCCGCCACGTGGTACGCGATGTCGAGCAACCGGGGCACGGGGCAGTATTGCGGCCGATTGATCTGTTGTTCTTTGTTCTTGGCCCTTTGTCGGTGCCAAATCGAGAACGGCCGACGTCCCGGTGAGCCGCGGACAAAGGACCAACAACAAAGGACAAAGAACCAATGACCTACCATCGCCACATGCTGGTCAAGCTGCTCAAGGCCAAGATCCACCGGGCCACCGTGACGTTCACCGACGTCGAGTACCCCGGCAGCGTGACCGTCGACCCGGTGCTGCTGCGGGCGAGCGGCCTGATGGTCAACGAGGCCGTGCTCATCGCCGACTGCGACAACGGACATCGCTTCGAGACCTACATCATCCCCGGCGAAGAGGGCCAAGGCCAGATCGGCATCAACGGCGCCGCCGCCCGGCTCACCGAGGTCGGCCACAAGGTCATCCTCCTCGGCTTCGCCCACTACGACGCCGACGAAGCCGCCCGCCACGACAGCACGGTCGTGGTCGCCGACGAGGCCAACGGCGTCGGCGAGATCATTACCCACCGCACCGGCATCCCGCCGGCGAGTTGACGAACCCGAACATTGTCCGTACCGTGCCGTCTGTCCGCCAAATCGGCTCAAGGTCGGCGGCATTATCGGACGATTGGAGCTAAGGATGGCCAAAGATACCCCGCCCGCCGCTGCGCCCAACAAGGTCAAGAAGCCCCGCCGACCTGAGACGGCCGAGACGATGTCGGCCCGGCAGAAGGAGATCGCCGTCAGCGAGTTCTTCGCCAAGAACCGCCACCTGCTCGGCTTCGACAACCCGCGCAAGGCCCTGCTGACGACGATCAAGGAGGCGGTCGACAACTCGCTCGACGCCTGCGAGGAGGCCGGCATCTGCCCGGAGATCCACGTCACGATCGAGGCCGTGGAGAAGAAGAGCGACCTCAAGCCGAAGAAGGCCGAGGGTGTGCTGGTCGAGGGCGAGTCGGTCGAGGCGGCGGCACTGTCCAAGGCGACGAAGTTCAAAGTGACGGTGCGCGACAACGGCCCCGGCATCGTGAAGGCGCAGATTCCCAACGTCTTCGGCCGGCTGCTGTACGGCAGCAAGTTCCACCGCCTGCGCATGAGCCGCGGCCAGCAGGGCATTGGCATCTCCGCCGCCGGCATGTACGGTTTGCTCACCACCGGCCAGCCCGTCCAGATCGTCAGCAAAACCGGGCCGCGGGCCAAGGCCCATCGCTTCGAGCTGGCGATCGACACCCTCAAGAACCGCCCGGACATCACGGTTGATGACGTCCTCGACGACTGGCTCGACGGCGAGGGCCAGAAGATCAAGCAGGGCACGAGCGTCACGATCACGCTCGAGGGCAAGTTCCAGCGCGGCCGGGCGAGCGTCGACGAGTACCTCGAGCAGACGGCCATCGCCAACCCGCACGCCGAGATCGTCTGGAACTCGCCCGACGGCGAGCGGCGGGTGTTTCCCCGCGAAGTCACCGACCCGCCGCCGACGCCGGACGAGATCAAGCCGCACCCTTACGGCGTGGAGCTGGGGGTGCTGATGCGCATGCTGAAGGAGACGCCTGAAAAACACCTCGGGCCGTTTCTGCAACACAGCTTCAGCCGCGTGACGGGCAAGGTGGCCGCCGAGATCTGCGAGAAGGCGAACAAACGCTACCGCGGCACGATCAGCGACCGCAGCTTCACCAGCACGCTGGATCACCAACAGGTCGAGGCGATCCACGCGGCGATCCAAGACACGAAGATCCAGAACCCGCCCACCGACTGCCTGGTGCCGATCGGGCCGCAGCAGATCCTCAAGGGGCTGCTCAAGGAGATCAAGGCCGAGTTCTACACCGCCGACACCCGGGAGCCGGCCGTGTATCGCGGCAACCCGTTCCAGATCGAGGTCGGCCTCGCCTTCGGCGGCGACTTGCCCAACGAGGAGCAGGCGAAGGTGATTCGCTTCGCCAACCGCGTCCCGCTGCTCTACCAGCCGGCCGCATGTGCCGTGACCAAGGGTGTGGCGGCGACTAACTGGCGGAACTACGGCCTCAAGCAGCCCCGCAACGGCCTGCCCGAGGGGCCGCTGATCGTCATCATCCACATGGCCAGCGTCTGGGTGCCCTTCACCAGCGAGAGCAAGGAGGCCATCGCCGATTATGACGACATCCGCAAGGAAATCCAGCTCGGTTTGAAGGAGTGCGGCCGCAAATTGAACACCTTCATCCGCCGCAAGCAGCGTGTGGCGAGGGAAGCGGACCGCCGCGACAAGTTCCACAAGTACATCGGCGAGGTCGCCCAAGCCTGCGGCCGGATGACCGATGTCGACGTCGCCAAGCTCTTCGACCAACTCACCAGCGTCGCCAAAAGCCGCACCGAGGTCGCCGACCAGACGTTGGACGAGGACGGCAACTACATCAAACCCGCCAAACGAGCCGGCCGCCTCGACGGCGACGCCAACGTGATCGTCGTCGACCGCGAGGACGCGACGGACGAAGCCGCCGAGCCCGCCGAACAAGGAGAGGAGCCGGGAAAGCCACCGAAGGCAGCCTCTTCGACTGAAGAACCCACTAGAATGACCGCATGACCGCCGTCGCTTCACAACCCGTCAAGCAGCAGGTTGACCCCGGTGCGACTAGCACCGTCCTTTACCGTCAGGCCCCTAGGCTTCACCATGCGTTGTCAATCAATGGTGTACGCATCCACCGCAACGCCATCCAGGATGTTGCCCAACGCCACAAGATGACGAATGTGCGCGTGATCGGATCGGTGGCACGCGGTGAGCCTTCCCCCGAGGATGATTTGGATCTCTGGGTCGATTATGAGCCTGGCGCGTCGATGCTCGATCTGGTGGGGGCCGAGCAAGAGCTGACGGAGTACCTTGGCCTTGACGTGCAAATTCATTCGACCGGCAAACAAGCCTTCGGTGATGATGTGAGCGATCTTGGCTTCGCGGTTCCTTTATAATCGACGAGACGACGATGGCACTCGATGACAGCGTACGGCTAACCCACATGCTAGAAGCCATCGAGCAGATCAAGATGCTCCGCGATGACGCGATACTGCCCAGACGAATCCGCCTTACCTGCCTGATCTGGAACATTGTCATCATTGGCGAGGCCGCCAACCGCTTGTCAGCAGAAGCGCGAGACGGCATGCCGTTGATACCGTGGAAGCAGATCATCCTGATGCGAAACAAGCTTGTTCACGCTTATCACGCGATCCGGGTCGATCTTGTCGAAGAAGTTGCGGGAGATCGGGTGAACGAACTCGAGCAGGCGATCATCGAACACATGAAGTTACAGGAAGGAATCGACTAAACATGCCCGCCACCAAGAAGCCGGATACGGCGAAGAAGCTCGAGACGATGGCCAAGACCGTCGCGAAGTATGCGCGGTCGGGGGAGGATCCCGGCTTCGACATTCCGACGCGGTCGCTCTCCAACGCCGACTTCGACGCGAAGAAGAAGATCATCACGATGGGCGACGCCACGCAGCGGCGGAGCTTTTTCAACCTCTCGCAGGCGAAGAAGTTCATGCAAACCATGCTCGTCGCCAGCGGATGCAAGGAGCTGGCCGAGCAGGGTAAAACGACGTCCATTCGTGACATGTACTACCACTGCAAACACACGATCAAGAACGAGCGTGGCAAGAGCATTGGCGAGAACACGTTCGACGACCAGGCCGAGAGCGATCCAATCATCGAAGACCTGGAAGTGGCCATCAACGCCCTGCGCGAGGAACTTGGCTTATACGCGGAGAACAAGGGGGCGATGGTCGGGCCGATGACCATTGTCGACAACGGCGACACCATCGATTTGCAGAAGATGGGTTCCGGCGGCTGGGCCGTGCCGTCGATCGTCGAGCAGCACATGGTGCAGTTCAAGAAGTGCACGGCCGACTACATCCTGCTCATTGAGAAAGGGGCGGTTTGGAATCGGTTCAATCAGGATCGCTTCTGGGAGAAGCACAACTGCATGATCATCCACGGCGGCGGCCAGCCGCCGCGGGGTGTGCGGCGGTTAATCTACCGCATGCATAACGAACTTAAGAGCGGCACCCGCAAGCTGCCGGTCTATGTGCTGGCCGACAATGACCCGTGGGGTTACTACATCTACAGCGTGCTCAAGCAGGGCAGCATCAACCTCGCCTTCGAGAGCCAGCGCATGGCCGTGCCCGCGGCGCGGTTTATTGGCATGAGCGCCTTCGACCGCGAGCGGTTCGACTTCACGAACGTCATCGAGCTCTCCGACAAGGACATCGGCCGGCTGAAAGAGATCGCCGCCTACCCCTGGTTCGCCGGCAAAAAGCCGTGGCAGGCGGAGATCAAGAAGATGATGGACAGCAAGGTCAAGATGGAGCTGGAGACGGCCAGCAGCAAGGACTTCAGCTTCATCACCGAGCAGTACATGCCCGAGAAGCTCAAGAAGAAGCAGTGGCTGGATTGAGCAAGAGTTGCTGGTTTGTAGTTGCCGGTTGTGGGTCCGGACCAGCAACCTGCAACCAGCAACCAACAACTTCGTCCCGCAGCTTGCACCACCCCGTGCCGCGGCTACGTTACCGGCATGTCGAAGCACGTCCTCGTCGCCGGCGGTGCCGGGTATATCGGGTCGCACACGGTGCTGGCGTTGAAGGAGGCGGGGTTCTCGCCGGTGATTTACGACAACGCCGGCCGCGGGCACAAGGAGGCGGCCGAGGCGCTGGGCGTCCCGGCGGTGTGGGCCGATCTGGATGATGTTGACACATTTAAGGCGACGCTGCGTGAGCACCGCATCGACGCCGTGATGCACTTCGCCGCCTACGCCTACGTCGGCGAGAGCGTGGGACAGCCGCTCATGTACTACCACAACAACGTCGCCACCACCGTCGGCGTGTTGGAGGCGATGCGGGAGGTTGGCGTGCCGAAGTTCGTCTTCAGCAGCACCTGTGCGATCTACGGCGACCCGGAAGCCGTGCCAATCACTGAGGATCAGCGGAAGGCGCCCGTCTCGCCCTACGGCCGCAGCAAGTGGCACGTCGAGCAGATACTGGCCGACCTCGCCGCCAGCGACGAGACGTTCAAGTACGCCGCCCTGCGCTACTTCAACGCCAGCGGCTGCGACGCCCAGGGCCGGCTCGGCGAGGACCACGACCCGGAGACCCACCTCATCCCCGTGATCCTCGAAACCGCCCTCGGCCAACGCGAAAAAATCACGGTCTTCGGCACCGATTATCCGACCGACGACGGCACCAACGTGCGCGACTACATCCACGTCAGCGACCTCGCCGACGCCCACATCAAGGCGTTGGAGAAGCTCGACGACGCCTCACCGATCCTGTGCAACCTGGGCACCGGGCGGGGCTTCTCGGTCAAGGAGATCATCGAGGAAGCCCGCCGCGTGACCGGTCGCGACATCCCGGTCGAGTACGGCCCCCGCCGGGCGGGCGACGCGATCGCCCTCTACGCCGACCCGGCCAAGGCCCGCGAGGTGCTGGGCTGGGAGGCGAAGTACAAGGAGCCGGGCGACATCATCGAGACGGCTTGGAAGTGGTTCGAGAAGCACCCCAACGGCTACCGCAAATGACCATCGAGCGGGTCCCACCCGAGATCGTTCGCCCGCTGCGGCACCTCGTGCTGCGGCCCGGACGGCCGCTCGAGTCGTCGATCATGCCGGGCGACGACAAGGCCATTCACCTCGCCCTGCGCGACGGCGGCGAGCCGCTGGCGGTTGCGAGTCTGTACGTCGAGTCGCTGCCGGACGGGCCGCAACCCGGCGACTGGAGACTGCGTGGCATGGCCGTGCACCCGGACTTTCAGGGCCGCGGCTTGGGCGGGAAGATCCTCGACGCCGCCGCGTACGTCGCGGCCGATGAGGGCGGGCGGCGGCTGTGGTGCAACGCCCGCACGACGGCGGCAGGCTTCTACCTCCGCCACGGGTTCGTGACGATCGGCGACGAGTTTGACATCGAGCACATCGGCCCGCATTTGCGAATGTGGCGGGTGATCCACGTGAATACGAGCAGCGTTGCGGGCGTGAAGTAGCCGCGGACGCCTTCACTTCAGCTTCACGCCTGCGGCTTCTCGGGCGGCGGTAAAGTTGCCGAACAGGCGGACGGCCGCGCCGTAAAGGGCGGCGTCATGGCGACGCATCTCCGAGTCACTTGGGCGGATGCCTTCTTTGACCGCCGCCTTGATGCCGGCGATGACGGTCGCTTGGTCCCACCGGCGGCGGCGGCGGTGCGGCTCAGGGTCGATGCCGGCCTCACGCAGGGCGTTCTCGTAGCCGCTGAAGTACCGGACGGCCGCGGCGTGCAGCCCCGGCTGGCTCTTCTGCAATGTGCCGCTGCTCAGCGAGTCGCCGGCTTTGGCCCGCTGCTTAAGCGCCTCGACGATCGATGCCTTGTCCCAGCGCTTGTAACGACTGATGCTTTCGATCTCCAACCCCGCCGCCTCCAGCGCCTTATCCCACCGGCCGAACAGCCGCGGCTGCAGACTGGCGAAGGCCGCTTTGCCCAGCTCATCGCCCCGCTTGGTGACGGCCGACCAATGCAGATCTTCGCCCTTTTTCTGTGCCGCCCGGATTAGTTCAACAATGTTATCACGGGTCCAGCGGGGCCGGCGGGTGATCGCGGCATAATCGATGTCCGCCGCCTCCACGGCCGTACGGTAGCTGCCGAAGTGGTAAGCCGCCGCACTCACCAGCGACTGGTGGCTTTTGGCCAGACGGTTGTAGCTCATCTCCCCTTTTTTGCGATAAAGGGCCTTGAGTTCCTTGATAATCGTTTCCTTCGTCCAGGCCATCGGGGTCTCAGTTCAATCAACGCGGGGTCGGGCGGGTTGGGGGCGGGTGCTGCTATGGTTTAACGTGAACAAGGAGGCTATGCAAGGATTGGTAATCGTGGATAAGCCTATCGGCCTCACGTCGGCGGCGTGCGTCGGGCGGATCAAGCGGCTTTTACCGCCCCGCCGGCCGGGCGGGCCGCGGATCAAGATCGGCCACGCCGGCACCCTCGACCCG
>CAYLSV010000037.1:0-11410 GCA_964386435.1 uncultured Tepidisphaerales bacterium | reverse complement strand
CCACCAAGCAGTCGGCCCGCCTGATGGCCGACGCAAAGGGCTACCGCGCCGGCGTCCGCTTCGGGGCGACCACCGACACCGACGACGCCGAGGGTGAGCCTAGGCCGGTGGCCGGTGTGCGGCCTGTGTCACCCGAGCAGGTGAGCGCCGCGGCAGCCTCGTTCGTCGGCGACATCACGCAGACGCCGCCAATCTACAGCGCCCTAAAAGTCGGCGGCCGCCGGGCGTACGACCTCGCCCGCCGCGGGCAGGAGGTGACAATCCAGCCCCGCCCGGCCCGCGTCGATCGGCTCGAAGTCGTCTCGTACGACTGGCCCGACGCCGTGCTCGACATGACCGTCGGCAAGGGTTTCTACGTCCGCAGCCTCGCCCGCGACCTCGGGGAACTACTCGGCGTCGGCGGCTACCTGACCAGCCTACGCCGCACGAGCGTCGGCAGTTATCGGGTCGAGGATGCCGTTACTCCCGACCGGCTCGAGGCCGATGGCATCGTTGCCCACCTGCGATCAATCTAGAAGCCGTTGGTCCTTCTTCCATGACATGTGCCGCACGCCTCGCCTTCGGCCCACCTCAAGATGGGCCTCACCCTCGATTAGCCGCATCACGGGCCAAAGGTCTTGCGTTCGAGGATTGACAAGACCGGCTGCGTGATGCAGAATCTTGATGGCAACGGCGGTTGTTACCGCCAAGCAGTTGCGGATGTGGCTCGCTTGACGCGGCGTGAACCATCTGCTCGAAAACTCATCACCCTTTGGAGGAGCACAATGCAAAGAATCATTATCGCAGTTGCCGTGACGACGTTGGCGGCCGGCTATACGGTTCCGGCTCAGGCGGCCGTCATCAACGCCACGTTGAACGACGATGCTTGGGTGCAGGCCGATGGCTCAAGCTTCAACGACAACCGCCTGCGGGTGCGCGACGATGCCACGTCGAGCAACATTCGTAAGTCGTTCATCGAGTTCTCCTTACCCGCCATCCCAGCGGGTGAGTTTCTTGACTCGGCGACCTTCAGCGTCTTCGACTTGGAGACGGAATCGGAAAAGAATCTTGGCACTTCCGGGGAGCGAGTCGTTCAGGTGTTCGGCATCACGGACGAGTCGGTCGAGAACTTCGACGAGGCGGCCATCACCTATCTGAATGCCCCGGCCAATGTTGCCGACGGCTCGTCACTCGACGCGGCTGCTTCGGTCCTCCTCGGCAGCTTCGACATCGGCACCAGCCAAACGGCGAACTCCGAGCGCGCGCTGAGCAACAGCGCCTTGACCAGCTTCCTGGCCAGCGACACGAACGGCATCGTGACGTTCGCCTTGGTTTCCAGCGACAACAACGGTCAGTCCACAGTGAGCTTCGGCAGCTCCGAGAATATTGACGGAATCTCCGCCCCGGCACTTGAACTCGTGACCGTCGTCCCCGAGCCGACGTCGGCCAGCCTCATTCTGATCGGCGGCACGCTTCTTGGCCTGCGTCGTCGTCGTGACTAGACGCTGGTGGAAACCGGCGCACTGTTCGCGGCACGCCCGGCATGAGCCGCAGTAGACGGCGGCCTTGGCATTGCCCCTCCTTTGGTAGCAATTCCCGCACCGGTCGGTTGATGGCCGACCGGTGCGGGTCGTGTTCTTGCTGCGTGGGCGGACGGAGCGTGTACGGGTTAAGTGACCGCCTAACCTGTCGGTTCAGTTGTGAAAGAGCGTATTCAAAAAATTCTCGCCGCCGCCGGGGTTGGGTCGCGGCGGGCTATCGAGCAGATGGTCCGCGACGGCCGGGTGGCGGTCAATGGGCAGGTGAGCCGTGATCTGCCGATTTTGATCGACCCGGAGCAGGACGCGGTGACGGTCGACACCGAGCCGGTGAAAATCGGCGGGACGAAGCGCAAGCGCGTCTACATCCTGATGAACAAGCCCAAGACGGTGGTCTGCACCAACGTCGGCCAGCAGACGGCGGTCGGCCCGCAGCGGCTGGCGATCGATTTGTTGCCGCCGACGTTCGACCGCCGCGTCTACCCGGTCGGCCGGCTCGACGCCGACAGCACCGGGCTGCTGCTGCTGACCAATGACGGGCCGCTGACGCAGAAGCTGACGCACCCCCAGTTCGGCGTGGCCAAAACCTACCACGTCACCTGCGACGGCGACGTGAGCGAGGAGACGCTCGACGCCCTCGCCCGCGGCGTTTTCCTCACCCGCGATCTCCGCACCGGCCGCGTCGACCGCCGCGGCAGCCCCGGCAAGCGGACCCGCGGTGCCCAGGTCGAAGTCCTCCGCCGCGCCCAAGGCCGCACCGTGCTGGCCGTCCGTCTGAAGGAAGGCCGCAACCGCCAGATCCGGCGCATGCTGGCCAAAGTTGGCCACAAGGTCCGCGACCTTCGCCGCGTCAGCTTCGGCCCACTTGAACTCGGCGACCTCAAGCCGGCCCAAAGCCGCCTGCTGACCCCGGCAGAGGTACGACAACTCAAAGCGGCCACGGGCGAGCGGGAGGCACCGAATCCGCAGCCTGAAGTCACCGAAGCGAGTTGAGAAGCGTGAAGTAGCCGCGAAGCCTGCCCCGCGGCTACTTCAAGTCGTTGGGGCCCGCTGAGTTGCGGTGACGTGTACTTCTCTGGGGTAGCCGTGGAGCTTGCTCCGCGCGTCCGGCCGACCACGCGGAGCAAGCTCCGCGGCTACCCCAGAAGACGGGCTCGACCCGCCCCCACGCCCACGCGGCTCACGCCCCCTCGGGCTGTCGGCGGCGTTCGTCGATGAGTCGGTTGTAGAGCTGCCGCACCTCGTCGTTCTGCGGGTGCTGGCTTTGCAGGATGCGGGCCTCCTCCACGGCGTCGGCCAGTCGGCCTTGGGCGCGGACGGCTCGCACCAGGCGAGTCCGGAGGTCGCGGTTCCGCCACTGGTCATCGAGCGTGGCCCGCAAATATCGCTCGGCGTCGGCCCACTGCTCGTCCTGCTCGGCGATCGTGGCGAGGCGGCGGAGCTCGGCGAAGCTGGCCAGCCCCTGCCGGGCGTCGCGGCGGAGGCGAACCACGGCTTCCTGTCGGACGCGCTCCACCTGCTGGGCGAGGTCAGGGTGGTCGTGGTCGCGCAAATGCCGGCCGCCCACGTCGGCGAGCAGCAGCAGCCGGGTGCCGTCGCTGCCGGCAAGCTCGCGGGCCGCTGGCCATTGGTCGGCCCGCAGCAGCGCCCGGTAAGCCGCGGCCAGCGTGCCGTCGTTGATTGCCACAGCCCGTCGGACGGAGGCGACGCCGCTGTCGATGTCGCCGCTTTCCAGTTCCTGCTCGCCGAGCATGAGCGCGACCTGGGCGTCGGAGGAGTCGAGTTCGTAAGCCAGCCGCAGCCGGTTGAGGCCGGCCGGGTCCTGCAGGACGAAGTGCTCCAGCCGGGCCGCCAGCGACAGCGGCGGGCCGTAGGTCGGAGCCATCGGCCGCAGCGACAGGGCCTCGTCGGCGATGCGGCGGGCGAACTCCAGCTGCGTCTCGTTCAGATCGACGGCCCGCGTCACGTCGCCATCCCCCGCGTCGGCGACCACGGCGACCCACCGGGCCAGCACCAGCTCGTGCCGCCGCTCGACGTCGTGCGGCACCAGCTTAATGCCCTGCTGCATCGTCGCCAGCAACGCGGCGTACGCCTCATCCCGCAAAATCTCGTCCTCGCTGACGTAGTCGCCGGCGGCCTGCTCGATCGTCGCGAGATACAGCGCGTCGGCCCGCCGCTCGCGGTCAAGCTGCCAGACGCCGACAACCAGCCCCGCCGCCAGCAGGCCGCAACCGACGACCGCCGGCCACCGCCACGGCTGCGACTCCTGCGCCCGCTCCCGCCGGCCGCCGATTCCCGGCAGCACGACGAGCAGGCCGGTTGTGCACGCGGTCATAAGCGCCACGCCCGGCAGGTGCTGGCCGAAGTCGCTGGCCGAGTGGATGAGGATGGCGACAAGCCCGAAGATCAAACCGAACACGCCGTGCCGCACCGACGGGGCGTCGCGAAAGTCCCGCACCTGCCGCACGCACCGCCCGGCACTCAGGAAGACGAGCACCAGGAAGCCGAGGATGCAGGCGATGCCCAGCAGGCCGGTTTCCATGAGCAGGTGGGCGTACTCGTTCTCCGCGTGGGTGGTGGCGCTGGTGCCGGTATGGGAGTCGAACGGCACGAAGACGATGCCGAACGTGCCGAGGCCGGTGCCGAAGATCGGGAACTGGCTCCACACCGCCGCCACGTCGCGCAGGATGTCGATGCGGCCGCCTTGGGCTCGGTCGAAGTCGCTCAGCGTGCCCATCCGCTCGAACGCCGCCTCGAAGCCGATGGCCAGCCCGACGACCACCACCGCCAGCCCCAGCAGCGCCGGCACCGCCGCCCGGCTCTCCTGCCGCCGACGGTCGGCCCACCACATCAGCCCGAAGACCACCAGCCCGGCCACCAGCGTCGAAATCATCCCGCCCCGCGTCTGGCTGAACCCGATCGCCGGCACGGCCAGCAGGATGAACAACGCCGCGAACCGGGCGACCCACAGATCCTGATGCCGCAGCAAATCGCCGAACCTTGCCCGCAGCTTCTTCCCCAGCAGCACCTCGTCGAGCTGGATCAGCAGCAGCGCCCCGGCCGCGCCAATGCCCAGGTTCACGAACTGGCCGAAGTGGCTGTGGTTCATGAACGGGCCGCTGAACGGATGGAAGCTGTTGCTCACCGGCTCGCCCAGCAGCGTGAACAGCGGCACGTCGAACACGCTGCCGGTGCGGGTGAGCACCTGGTAGAGCTGCACCGCGACGACAACCGCCGCCGAGCCGACCATGGCCAGCAGCAGGCCCTTGACCTGCCCCGGATGCCGGAACGTCAGGACGACGGCGGCGAAGACGGCTATCACGCCCAGCAGCAGCCGGAGGTCGCCGAGCGTGCCGTGAAGGTACATGGTCAGCCGCTGGGCCGGCGGGACATCGGGCAGATCGCGGAGAAACGTCTGCCGCACGCCCTCGGTGGCCGGGGAGAGCATGGCGATGAGGCCGCCCGGGAGCGGCGCGAGTTGGAACAGCACGAGGGCCACGAAGCCCGCGATCGGCAGCCAAACCCAGCCGCCCCACCGCCGCCCGCCCCGCGGCCGTAGCAGCAGGTTCAGCCCGGTCGCCACCACGATCAGCGTCGCCAAAATCAGCGTGATCTGCTGGCTCCACGGCGCGGCGGCCCCGAACATCAACGGCGTGACGACGATGATCATCGCCAGCAACACCTCGACGACGACTTCGGTCCAGTGGCGGCCCGGCGTGGTGCTGGTGAGTTGCCGAAACGTGCCGATCATCGTGCCAAACCCGGGTGCGGTTCAGTCATGCTGGCCGTTGCCGTTCAAGCGGCTGCCGTTGTCGTGGCTGCCGTTGCCGTTGATCGACGTGGTGCGGGACGGGATAAACCGCCGGCGTTGGCCGTTGGTGTCGCCGTTGTCCTGGCTGGCGTCGCGGGTGTACGCGTAACGGTAGCTGTAGTAGCCGCCGTAGCCGTACTTGCTGCCGCTGCCGAGCTTGATCCGGGCCGAATCGTTCACCACCGTGCCGACCAGCGGGCCGCCGACGCGGGATAGAGCCTCCCGCGCCTGCACCGCCGCCCGGCGGGGCGTCTGGTTGACCCGCACCACCAGCACCACACCATCGGCTTGATCGGCCAGAATTCGGGCGTCCGTCACCGGCAGCACCGGCGGCGAGTCGACCACGATCACGTCGTACCGCCCGCGCAGTTCATCCAGCAGATCGCGCGCGGCATCGCTGTTGAGCATCTCGGCCGGGTTGCTCGGCACCTCACCGGACGGCAACACGTCCATCTCCTCCGGCCCATCGGCGACCGGGCCGCGGATAATCACCTCATCCAGGGGCGGCGGGTTGTCCTCGCACAGCAGTCCGGAAAAGCCGACGCGGGTTTTTGGGTCAACGCCGTCGAGCTCAAGATACTTCGCGATCGACGGCCGACGGCAGTCGGCATCGATTAGCAGCGTCCGCCGACCATTTGCGGCGAAGGAGGCGGCCAAGTTGCTGGCCACCGTCGTCTTGCCGTCGCCGGGCAGCGGGCTTGTCACCAGCAGCACCTGTCCGGCCGTCGGGGCGTCCGCCGTCGGCACCAGACCGACGCCCTGCGTGCCACGCTTGTTCAGCCCCGGCATCTCGTACAGCAGCACGGTGCGGATGTCCCGCAACGCCTCGGACACCTGCGAATCGGGCTTGCGGACCACGTGCAGCGCCCGCTCCACGATCGACAGCCGCTTGCCCATCCCGGCCATCACGCCCAGCACCGGCAGCTCCAGCAGCGGCTCGACCTCGGACGCATCCCGCAACCGGGCATCGGCAAATTCCAGCAGAAACGCCATCCCCGCCCCGGCCATCAGCCCCAGCACCAACCCCATGCCGACAATCTGCGACGGCTTGGGGTACACCTTGAACCCCGGCCCCGGCTCATCGATCGGCTCGATCCGAAGCGGCTCGGCGTCAACGTTGAAACCAAGCGATTTGATGCCCTCATCGGCCGTCTCCAGGAACCGGTTGCGAGCAGCCAGATCGCTACGCAGTTTCTGCAACCGGGTGGCTTGCTCGTTCGAGTCGATGGCCAGATCTTCCTGGGCCTTGTACTCCTCGAGCAGCATCTCGTACTTTCGCTCGGCGGCCTGAAACTCGAGCTCCACGGCCTTCATCGCCGTCTCGAGCGCTTGGGCATCGATGTCCTGAAGCTCGGCTTCGAGCACTTGGATCTGGTTCTTCAGCTGCTGGACCGGCTTGGCCTCGTCGCCGTAGTTGAAGCTGTACTCGACCAACGCCCGGTTCAGATTCTGGTGCTGCGCCCACAGTGAGGCCGACGCGTCGCCGGACTCGGGAAGCAGGATGCGAAGCAACGCCGTGTCGCCCTCGGCTTCGCGGAGCAGGTCCCGCTTCTGCCGGAGCTCGAGCACCTGCAGCGACGCGTTGTTGAGCGCGTCCTGCAACTCGCCCAGCCGGGCCATCAGCAAATTGCCTCGCCGCTCGTCACCGGGCAGCGCCCCAAGCTCGCGGCTCAACTCGGTGATCTGCGACCAGATTTCCTCGACTTCCTGCTCCGTCTGCACCCGCTCGGATTCGAGCATGGTCTGTAGTTTCCGTGCTTGCGTCTCACTCGCCGCGGCGGCGACGTTGCGGTAGACGCTGATCACTTCGCGGACCACCATCCGCGTCTCTTCGGGCGTCTTGCCGGTGGCCGAGATCATGACGATCTCCGGCGTCATCTCCTCGACGTTCACCATGCTGAACAGCACCCCGGCCGGCGACGCATCCGGCCCAGCGGCCTGCACGCTCGGCAGCTCGCTGATCCCCGGCCGTTGACTCGCCTGGCCGATCACGGCGTTGCTCATGATGAACGCCATCTCCGTGCCAAGGTAGTTCCGCCGGTCCGACATCGTGCCGGGGGCGGCCATCAGCGTCGGGGCGCGGTCTCGGATCAGCACCCGTGCCTGGCTCTTGAACTGCTCCTCGAGCTGCGTGTACATCACGATGGAAGCCACCACGCCCAGCAAGGTCAGGCCGATGATCCACCATTTGCGACGGCGGGCGACGGCCATGAGGTCGATGCTGCTCTCCTCGCCGCCCTCGGCCGGGAGCACGACTTCGCCGCTGGCCGAGCGGGAGACGATGCCGCCGGAGCCGCCCCGCTCGGCCAGATCGTGTCGGCCGCGCTGCGGCAGCAGGTCGGTTGCCGTGTCGCGAAACTCGTCGTCGTGTGCTGCCATGGGTTCCCCGTGCCGTCCTCCGTCAACTGCTGACTATTGCCGACGTATCCCGGCCCTGCAAATTGACGCCGCGCGGGCCGATTGTCAAACTTCTCCGCCCTCATTCTTCACCGCATCCTGCGTTCCCGCCGCATCAGCAGCCCCAGCCCGGCCGCCGCAAGAACCCCCACGCCGGGCTCCGGCACGGTGGCGGCCCAAGCATCGATCAAGCCGAGCCCGTCGGTGTCGGAGCTTCCGAAGTTCGCCCGCAGGATGCCGAAATCGGCCAAATTGACCGTCTCATCGCCGTTGAAGTCCGCGTCGTTGAACGTCAACTGACTGCCCTCCTCACCAAAATTAGCACGCAGCACGCCGAAGTCGGCAAGGTTCACAAATCCATCCCCGGTGGCGTCGCCGTTGAGCCGCAGCAGCTCGATCTCATAGTCATCAACGGTCGCCATGGCCGTGAGCGTCGAATTAAGCGGCGCAACCTCAACACCCTGCACGGCGAAGGCCGCGTCAGTCAAGTCGTTGGCAAAGGCTTGCGTGATGCCCGAAAAGTTTGAGTTGTCGACAAAGCCTTGATCCCGCAGCACAGCGACGCCGTCCACCCGCACCGTGTACTCACGGCGGACGAAGTTCATCAGTATCTCGAATTCGTGCGTCTGGCCGAGGGTGACGCCCGACCTGCCGACTGGGGTGGCGACACCCTGCTCATCAAACGTCAGCAGCTCGCCGGTGGAGGCATCCACCATAATGCCGCCGGCCAAGAGTGTCGGGGAGGGTTGGCCGGGTGTTGCGTTGGCATCAAATGCATCGAAAACTTGAACGCCAAACTGCGGGCCGAACCGGTCGCCGATACCGGTGAATTCGACGTTCATCGAGAACCCGATCCGCATAGTGCCGCGAACGTCGCGAAGCAGATCGGGTCGGCGATCCTGCAGGTTGTCGATGCCGTGGTAGCCGTCGCCAAGGAAACGTGACTGCCCTGTCTGAGCGATGTGAGTCAGCCGCACCTTTTGCTCATTGTCAACAAGGACGACGTTGCCCGTCGCTCCGGCATCCACATCGAACACGGCCCGCTGCCATAGCAAAGTGGGCTGAGCGTTATTTGCCTGCCCCGCCAGCGGTCCAATCGAGAATCCAGCGGACGATTCGAAACCACCCGCATCGTAGATTTGCGTCGAAGATACCTGCCCCTGGACCGGGACAACGTTCGCGGCGAGCACAGCGGTAGTCGCCGCGGCAGTTAGGGCCGTCGAAGCCTTGGATGGAAGGACATTCATGAGATGAACCATGACCGACAACTACGCGTTGAACAAACTAGAAGTTCATCAGCGGCAAATACGGCAGCATACTAGCTAAAGAACCATCACAACGCGACGAAGCCGCATTGCGATGGCCTGAATGCATAGGTCCAACGACGAGACTGAACCTACAGCGGCAGATAGGGCGGCCGCGTCGGGGGGCGGTAGGGGCTGCGGGGGCGGGGTCGGAAGCCGCCGAAGCCGCCGCGGATGCCGGGCTCCACGATGATACCGGGCCGGCCGGTGGCCGTGCCGCCGCGGATGCCGGTAAATGGGTCGAACGACCCGCCGCCGACGATCTCGCCGCGGACGGGAGGTCCGAACGATTGGGCCGAGGCGACGCCGATAATCGTCACGGCCAACCCGGCGACGGCCGCGACGAGGATTTGTGTTTGCTTACGTTTCATGACTTTCCCTTCGACTTTCTCTCCTCCGACTGCATCGACCGCCCGACGCCGCAGCGCCAGTGGCCAGACCTCCACCGAGTTTAGGCCCGGCGACGGATCAGGCCAAGCCCGGCGGCCGCCACCAGACCCAGCGAGGCCGGCTCCGGCACGGCGATCCGGTAGTCGTCGTAGTACGCGATCGACACGATCGGCGCGGTCGGATCATCCGCCTGAGTGCCACCGGGATCGGTGTTGCCGAAAGTCACCAGCGGGGCATCGGTGAAGTCGTCGGCGAACGCCTGGGCGCTTCCGAAGGCGGCCGTGTTGTTCACGAACGGCAGGTTACTGGCGATCGTCGAGCCGTTGATCCGGACCTCGTAAGTCAGAGCGACGTAATCAAGCTCGAGCTCGAAGTCGGAGTACACCTGCAGCGGCACGTCCGTGCCGGTGTCGACGTAGTCGCCGGTCGCGTTGCGGACCAGCACGTTGCCGTTGGTGGCATCGACGGTGACGCCGCCGGCCAGCACGGGGTTGTTGGGCGTGCCGTTCTCGTCGAAGGCCTCGACGCCGAAGACCGGGCCGATGCCGCTGTTGTTGTTTGAGCCGGCGACGTTCAGGCTGAACGAGACGATAATCGGCTCGCTCGGGCTGGTCAGGTCGACCGGCGTGGCACTGTTGGGCACGGGCACGCCCACAAACTGATCCTCGGAGGAGACGGGCGTCCCAGGCTCAATGGTGCTGATGAGCTCCACGGCCTTGATGCCGCTGGTCACCGGGACGTTCGTCTTCACGTTCGCCTCGGCACCGTCGTCTCGCTCCTCCGACCAAAGCAGGGTCGGCTGCACGGAGTTGCTTTGACCGATAAGGGTGGTGTTGCCAAAGGTTTCAAAGCCTTCGGAGTCGTAGATGACCTCCGCGTTGGCGGCCGAAACGACGGTGAGGGCCGCGGCGGCGGCGAGCATGTAGCGGGGCATCTGGATTCTCCCTGACAAGCGTTCTTCGGCCGTCCGAAGTGGACCGCCTGGTATTGAAGATAAGGATGGAGCAGGAGCCGTCAAGCGAAAAATCGGCAGAACGTATTTGCTTATCGTTATGAACGGGGCCGCCGGCGGTTGTTCCGCTCGCGGATGTTGCTGACGTGGAAATCGGCGTACAGGTAGTTCTTGCGGCGGTCGGTGATCCGGACGGTGCCGCCCTCGGGATCTTCGGCCCGGTCCACATCGTCGGGGCCGCCGTGGAAGGTTTCGTAATCGTCCATCACAATGACCTGCGACGGCGAGAGGCCGCGGCGTTGCTCGGCGTCGGCGAGCATTTGCGGCCACCGCTCGCCGCCGGAGAAGGCGTTGAGCCACGGGTTGTAGTAGTAGCTGCCGCCCTCACGTTCGTGGTAGGTGTCGAAGCCGGCGGGAATGTTGCCGCTGGGCGGCTCGGTGATCTGGTCGTCGGGGCAAAGCCACACCTCGCCGCCGATGACCCGGCCGTCGATTGTCTCCGTCTGCCCGGCGTAGCCGTCGAGCACCGCGACGATGCCCGGCACCGGCGGCCGACCGGGCTGGGGCAGCACCAGGTTCGGATCGCTCGGGAAAGGGTTCACCCGCGGCAGCCGCTGGTCACGCTCGTCGAGGTACATCAGGAAGCCCTGCCCGATGTTGCGGAGCTGGGCCGCGCACACGGTGCGCCGAGCCGCCTGCCGGGCGCTGGCGAGGGTGGGCAGCAAAATCGCCAGCAGCAGGCCGATGATGCCGATGACGACGAGCAGTTCGACGAGGCTGAAGCCGGGGCGGCGGTGGTTCATGGCAGTATATTCTTGGGTTCCGGAACCGCATTGCAGTGCGGGCGTCGCTGAAGCCCCCACCGCTGCTATGCAGCGGTGGGGGCCTCAGCGACGATCGAGGTGTAACCCGGTGCGACGGTGTTCACCGCCCGCCGCGGCCGCCGGGGCCGCCGCGGGGCATGTCGATGCCGCGTTCTTCGGCCCGTTGCCGCAGGGCGGCGATGAACTCGGCCCGTTGGGCACGCCGCGCCGGGTTG
>CAYLSV010000036.1:1144-35293 GCA_964386435.1 uncultured Tepidisphaerales bacterium | reverse complement strand
GGCCACCGGCTCGATTGGCCCCTCCACCGTCTGCCCACAAGCCACGGCGGCAAACGACAACCCGGCAACAACGGCGGCGGCAAGGTGCTTCATGCCACCATCGTAGAACGCCGATCGATGGTTAAGCTCCAGCCCCTTCGGCCCGGGCTTGCCACTGAGCGTGAACACCCCGCCCGTTCCGCCCCCTCCCCATGCAGCCACGGCAGCACCCTTGCCAGCCCGGCGAAAAGCCGATACCCATGATCTACCGGCACCACCTTGCCGCCGGCGGGAAACACAACATCAACCACTGTCGCCATGCCTGACATGACCTCCAATCTCGTTTGCAACGCGAGGTCGCGCGTCAGGCGCAACATGACATGACGAGTTTTTCTTTAGGTTTAAGACGCTGCCTAAACCTTCGCGACCCGGCGACCGAGGTTGCCATCTTCGCAGGTACGACACCAACCCGCCCAGCGTAATTGGGCAATGGCATGAGTGATACGGGAGCCAAGCTCATCCGCCACAACCAACGGGCGAGGTTCGACGGAGCACCAACGCAGATGCCGCGTGAGGCGCTCAAGCCGCGAAGGCAAGCTCCGGCCGGGCGGAACCCCGGCTCGTTCGGGTTGTCATTCACCCGCGAATCACTCCTCTTCGTCGGCTTCGACCTTGGCCAAAGCGACCAGGCGGTCGCCGTCGTCGACGCGGATGATGCGCACGCCGGCGGCGGCTCGGCCGTAGGCGCTGATGCCGTCGATTGACTGGCGGTTGAGGATGCCCTTCTCGGTGATGAGCATCAGGTCCTCGCCGCCGTGGGTGACGAGCATGCCGACGACGGGGCCGTTGCGGTCGGTCATGCGGATGTTCTTGACCCCCTTGGTGCCGCGGCGGGTTTTGCGGTACTGGCCCACGGGGGTGCGTTTGCCGTAGCCGTTCTCGGTTGCGACGAGCACCATCGGGCCGGCGGCGTCTGTGACTTCGCCGTCGTCGGCGGCATCGTCCGTGTCGTCGGCGGCTTCCTCGCCGCTGTTGGGGACGATGATCATGCCGACCACCTCGTCGTCCTTGGCCAGCCGCACGCCGCGGACGCCGCCGGCGTTGCGGCCCATGGCTCGGACGTCGTTCTCCTCGAATCGCACGGCCATGCCCTGCTTGGTGCCCAGCAGCACCTCGTCGTCGCCGCCGGTCAAGGCGACGCTGAGCAGCTCGTCGTCGTCGGCCAGGTTGATGGCGATGATGCCGTTGCGGTTGATGTGGCTGTAGGCCGAGAGGAGCGTTTTCTTGACGGTGCCCTTTCGGGTGCAAAAGAGCAGGAAGGCTTCCTCACGCTCGAAGTCGCTGACGGTCAGGACGCCAGCGACACGCTCGCCTTGCTGGAAATCGAGCAGGTTCGCCAGCGACCGCCCGGCCGAGGTGCGGCCCATCTCCGGCACGTTGAACACCCGCTTGACGTACACCCGGCCGGTGTTGGTAAAGAACAGCAAGTGGTCGTGCGTGTTGGCGACGAAGAGGTGCTCGACGAAATCGCCCTCTTTGGCGCCTAGGCCCTTGATGCCCCGGCCGCCGCGGTTTTGGCTGCGGTAGGTATCGATCGGCAGCCGCTTGATGTAGCCGCCGTGGCTGAGGGTGACGGCGACCTCCTCGGGCGTGATCAGGTTCTCGAGGTCGATCGCCTCGGCCTCGTGCTGCTCGATGAGCGTGCGGCGGGGGTTGGCGTACTTTTCCTTGATCTCCAGCGTGTCCTCGCGGACGATGTCGAGCACGGCCGCCTCGCTGCCGAGGATGCGCTCGTAGTCCTCGATCTCCGCGACGACGTCGCGGTACTCGTTGGTCAGCTTCTCGATCTCGAGGCCGACCAATTGGATGAGCTGCAGCCGGCCGATGGCCTCGGCCTGGACGCGACTGAGGCGGGTGCCGTCGTCGCCGCCACGCTGCAGCAGGATCGGTGGGATCTGCGGCGCGTACGGGTGGTCGGCGGCGATCTGGAACCGCCGGGCGGCCAGCTTCTCGATCGCCTCGTCCCGCGTGCGGCTGCTGCGGATGATGCGGATGACCTCGTCGATGTCGACGACGGCGTAGATCAGACCCTCCAAAATGTGCCCGCGTTGCTGGGCCTTTTTGAGAAGGTGCCGGGTCCGGCGGGTGATGACCTCGCGGCGGTGGGCGATGAACTCGACGATCAGATCCTTGAGCCCCAGCGTCCGCGGTTGCCGGCGGACCAGGGCGATGTTGATCATGCTCACCGTGATCTGGCACTGCGTGAACCGGTAGAGCTGGTTCAGCACCACCTCCGGCTCGGCCCCCTTCTTGAGGTCGATGACGATGCGGCAGGCGTGCTTGCGGCCGCTCTCGTCGTTGACGCCGCTGACGTCGGGGATCTTGTCGTTCTTGGCCGCCTCGGCGACGCCCTCGCAGATGTTCTTGCGGATCACGCCGAACGGCAGCTCGGTGACGACAATGCTCCGCCGGCCCTTCTTGTCCTCCTCGACCTCGGTCTTGGCCCGCACCGTGCACCGGCCGCGGCCGGTGGTGTAGCCGTCCAAGACGCCCCGCCGGCCCATCAGGATGCCGCCGGTCGGGAAGTCCGGCCCCGGCACGATGTCGAGCAGCGCCGCCAGCGGCACGTCCGGCTCCTCGATGACCTTCACGATCGCATCGCACACCTCGCCCAGGTTGTGCGGCAGCAGGTTGCACGCCATGCCGACGGCGATGCCGGTGGAGCCGTTGACGAGCAGGTTCGGGAACTTCGCCGGCAAGACGACCGGCTCGGTGGTTGTTTCTTCGTAGTTCGGCTGGTAGTCGACGGTGTCGAGCTTCATGTCGGCCAGCAGCTCCATGGCCTCGCTGGTCATGCGGGCCTCGGTGTACCGCTCGGCGGCCGGCGGGTCGCCGTCGCTGGAGCCGAAGTTGCCCTGCGGATCGACCAGCGTGTGCCGCATGACCCAGTCCTGCCCCATGCGGACCAGCGTCGGGTAGACGACGGTGTTGCCGTGCGGGTGGTAGTTGCCGGTCGTGTCGCCGGTGATTTTCGCACACTTGCGATGCTTGCTCCGCGGCCCCAAGTTGAGGTCGTTCATCGTCACCAGAATCCGCCGCTGCGACGGCTTGAGCCCGTCACGGACGTCGGGCAACGCCCGGTCCATGATGGTGCTCATGGCGTACGTCAGGTAGCTGTCGTGCAGCTCCCGCTCAATGTTCAGGTCCTCAATGCGCTCAGGAAGCGCCGGCGATTCGGGCGTAATGTCGTCGGCCATGGGGGACCGGCATTCTAGGCGAAATCAGGCGAAAAGTCCTGTTACGACCACGCTGGCGATTCACGAACTATAACCACCTACGCAAAGTTACAGTTGGCCTACACTTCGTCGTCATGAGGATGCCCAAGCGGCCACCGGAACGGCCCGATCCGGCGACGGACGAGTATCACTCGTTCATCGCCGGCCTGATCAACAACCCGCAGATCGGCCCGCTCACCGAGAGCGGCAAGTACCTGCATTGGAACGAGTTGCGTCACCGTGAGCCGCCGGAGGGCCTCACGACGGAAATGTGGTGGTGGCTGACCAAGTACAACCGCTCGCTCCTTGCTAGGCCGCTGCCGCTGGTCGGGATGTCGGGCGTTCCACTTACCTACACCGCCGTGCAGCCGCTGGAGCAGGCGTTGCACGAGTTCGACCGCGACCTTGCCGGCAACATTGACCTGCCGGATGTCGGCATCGGCGGGCGAGACCGGACGAAGTTCATCCGGCAGTCACTCGAAGAAGAGTCGATCATGTCGAGCTTGATCGAAGGCGCGGCGACCACGCGGGAGGAGGCGCGCGAACTGCTTCGCACCGAGCGGCCGCCCCGCAGCAAGGGCGAGCGGATGGTGCTCAACAACTTTCGCACCATGGAGCGGATCGTGGAGTCGCGGCAACAACCCTTGACGCCGGGCATGGTGTGCGAGCTTCATCGGCTCGTGACGGAGGGCACGATGGAGAACCCGGACGCGGCCGGCCGGCTGCGGAACGCGCGGGAGACGTGGGTGGTCGTGGAAGACATGGAGGGGCAAATTCTGCATCAGCCGCCGCCCGCCGACGAATTGCCGGCGCGGCTGCAACAGCTATGCGCCTTCGCCAACGACGCTCCCGGCGATGGTGAGTGGGTCCACCCAATCGTTCGCGCCATCGCGCTCCACTTCATGATCGGCCACGACCACCCGTTCGTCGACGGCAACGGCCGGACCGCTCGAGCGCTGTTCTACTGGTCCATGCTCCGCAGCGGCTACTGGCTGTGCGAGTACTTGTCGATCTCCGAGCAGATCATCAAGAGCTACGCACGCTACGGCCGAGCCTACCTGCACACGGAGACGGATCAGAACGACCTGACATACTTCCTTCTGTTCCACACCCGGGTGCTGCGCGAGGCTGTCGACGCGCTCCAGCACCACATCACTCGCAAAGCCGCAGAGATCCAGCAGGCCGATCAATCGCTCAGCAGCAGCCATAATCACCTGAACGGCAGGCAGCGTCATCTGCTATCCCACGCGCTCCGGAACCCGGCAACCGCTTACACGTTCACCTCCCACGCCGGCCGCGAACGCATCTCCTCGGTCACTGCCCGCAAAGACTTGCTCGGATTGGAAGAAGCCGGCCTGCTCATCAAGAGCAAGCGGGGTCGGGCGTTCGTGTTCACCGTGCCGTCGGATTTGGAGCGGCGGATGAAGGCGTCTTGACCTGGCGGCGGACCGGGGGCTTGGCTTTTCGCGGGGTGAAGCCTTGTTGGTCGCGGACGATGTAGAGGGGGCGTTGTTTGACCTCGTCGTAGATGCGGCCGATGTATTCGCCGAGGATGCCGACGGTGATGAGCTGAACGCCGCCGAGGAAGAAGATGACGGCGATGGTCGTCGTGAAGCCGTCGGCCTTCTTGTCGTTGATGAAGTAGCTGAAGATGTAGTAGACGGCCATCCACAACGACAATCCGCTAACGGCGAAGCCGGACCAGGTGGCCAGGCGGAGCGGCTTGGTGCTGAAGCTGATCGTCGCGTCGGCGGCGTACTTGATCAGCCGGGGCAGGTTCTGCTTCGGCTTGCCGGCGGCGCGGTCGGCCCGCTCGTAGGGCACCGCCGCCGTGCGGAAGCCGAGCCAGCTGCGCAGGCCGGGGATGAAGCGGCTGCGCTCGGGCAATTGCTTCAGATGGTCGACCACCCGGCGGTCCATGAGCCCGAAGATGCCGGCGTCCGGGGCGTCGGGCAGATCGCTGAACCGGCGAAACCACGGGTAAAACAGCTTGAACCCCAGCCCCCGCACCGGCGAGCGCCACCCGGCATCGTCCCGCTTGGCCCGCTCAGCCGTCACGACCTCCGCCCCCGCCCGCCACGCCTCGACCATTTGCGGGATGACCTCCGGCGGGTCCTGCAAGTCGCCGTCGATCAGCACCACCGCGTCACCGGACGCGGCATCCAGACCGGCCGTGACGGCCGGTTGGTGGCCGAAGTTGCGGGAGAGCGTCAGCACCTTGAACCGCCCGTCCGCCGCCGCCAAGCCGCTGAGGATGCTTGGCGAGGCGTCGCGGCTGCCGTCGTCGACGAAGACGATTTCCCAGTCTTCCCCCGAATCCTCGGCCGCCCCACGCAGCCGCCGGGCGAGTTCGGGCAGGTTCTCCTGCTCGTTAAAGATGGGCACGACGATCGACAGCACGCTTGGCGGATGTTACACGAATGGCGGCCGGGCGTCGGATCGGGTTAGACTGACGCGATGCTGTTGCTTTTCAACCACACCACGGACCTGCAGTATGACGAGCCGATCGGCGAGAGCGTCATGGAACTGCGGGTCTGCCCGACGCAAAGCCGCGGGCAGCGGCGGCTGGCGTTTGACCTTCACGTCACGCCGCCAGCGACGCCAACAAGCTACAACGATTGGCAGAACAACGTGGTCCACGCGCTGACGGTCAACCAGCCGCACCGACGGGTGCGGGTGCGGGCGACGAGCCTCGTTGAGACGCAGGCGGCGGTCGATCCGGTGAAGCCGCTCATGTACCCGGTGCAGCCGGCGGTGGTGCCGTTTGCACTGCAGGATTTCCTGAGCTTCGGCGGGCCCATCGTCCGGAGCGACAAGCTGCGCGAGCACGCCGACAGCATTGAGGCCAAGCCGGGCGAGCCGATCAGCCACATTGCCGATCGGTTGATGTGGCACGTGTTCGACGCGTTCAAGTACGAGAGCGGCGCGACGACGGCCGCCAGCCCGATCACCGATCTGCTCGAGGGCGGCCGGGGCGTATGTCAGGATTTCACCCACCTCACGCTCGGCCTCGCCCGGCTGCTGGGGATTCCGGCGCGATACGTCTCGGGCCTGGTCCACCCGATCAGCGACGAGACCCGCGGCTTCACCCAGACGCACGCGTGGGTCGAACTACTGGCCGGCGACCCGACGAGCGAGCACGCGTGGTTCGGCATCGACCCGACGAACAATGCCCGCATTGGCGAGAACTACGTCCGCGTGGCGGTCGGCCGGGACTACCGGGACGTGCCGCCGAACAAGGGCGTGTGGCGCGGCCGGGGTGAGGAGCAGATCGACGTGCGGGTCGAGAGCGAGGAGCTGACCGAGATGCCGGCGGAGGTGAACCTGCGTCGCCAAGCGGTGCCGGATGCGGAGGTGCCTTACGCCCCGCCCCCGGGTTGGTCGGACCGGGAGAGCATCGACCCGTACAGCCAGGCCCAGCAGCAGCAGCAGTGATCAATGTCATGCGTCGCTGAGGCCCCCTCCGTAGTTACGACGGCGTGGCTTCGCCTGAGGTGAGAGTCGCTTGATCGTCGCGATGGCTCAGCGGTGCGGATGACGGAAGTTGGCTCACCCGCGGCTTCTCTTGCAAGGTGCGGACGTCGCCCGCTCGTATTGTCAGCCATGGAAGTCGACCGTGTCTCCCGCGGCGGCAGGGCGCAGCCAAAAGCCGTGCCGCCCGGTAGGGCGGCACGGCTTGATCAAGCATCCGAGGTCTGACCAAGGTCAGGCGAGCGGATTCAGATGGCGATGCCGGTGCTCGTCTCGGCGGCGTCGGCGTCGGCCGCGTCATCCGGGGGGAGCAGGATCGTGTCGAACTTGTCGAACGGGGCACCACCGAGGATGACGTTCGCCATGTCGGCCGGGCCGATGGCGTCGTCGAAGGCTTCGGTGCGGGCGACGTAGATGTTGTCGCGGCGGATGCCGACGAACGGCGTGTTCTCGAAGCTCACCGACGCATCAGCCTTGAGCACGTTCTGGCCGTCCTCGTTGTGGTTGTTGCTGTTGCCGGCCTTCATTTCGGCGGTGCTGCTGTCGGTGGTGACGCTCAGCACGTCGTCGTTCGTGCCCGCGGTGCCGGGGTTCATGTCGGCGGCGATGGCGAACTCGGCGGTGACCGAGTTGTTGAACTTGAAGCCGGCACCCACGGCGGCGCTGGTCGGGTACGGGTTCTGGTAGCTGTAGCTGAGGTTGTTCACGGCACGGTTGCCGACCCAGTTGCTCCAGTCCGTCGGCTCGTTGCCGCGGTTGCCGGTGGCGTCGTAGTTGAAGGGCTCGGCGTTGCTGCTCGGGCAGGTGAACACCTCGCTGGTGATGTCCTGCGTCCGCAGGATCATGTACATGGCGGCGGAGACATCGTTCTCGGCGACACGACCATCGGCCACGTCAACGGCGAAAGGCTCGGCACCGCCGTCGACGAACGCACCGCTGCCGAACACCGGGGCGTCGCCCGAAGTGTAGTTGGTCCGCGGGAACCCACCACGCCGCTCACCGTCGGCGTACAGGATCATGGCCAGACCGATCTGGCGGAGGTTGCTGGCACACTTCACGCGGTTGGCCGTCTCACGGGCACGGTTGAGCGAGGGCAGCAGAATCGAGATCAGCAGGGCGATGATCCCGATGACGACAAGCAGCTCCACGAGGGTGAAACCGCGCTTCTTGTTGATCCGGTTCATATTCGGATCTCCTTATGGTGGGCCGGACGCCAACTGGGGCGAGTGGGTTGCGGTCGGCGGTGGCCGGATGATGGATGCATAAGGACAGGGTGCTCGAACTCAACGACAAAACTTGCTGAGCGGAACGTACTCGGCCTGTGCTTCGGCAACGTCATCGGCCCCATGCTTCCGCCCGGCGGGCACTGGGGAACGGACCGGCCCGAGGGCCGGCATCATGCGGGGCGAACACCGCCCCGCGGTTGAATCTGAATTAGCTCCTCGACCTTTCACGGCGTCCACCCTGGCAGGTGAACCTGATCTCGTTGCGAGACCACCGGGTGCCGCGGCAGGTTAGTTTGTGCCGGTTACTCCTCCGGGCACAAACACCGCAATCCGTCGCGGCTGCGTTAGGTTAACCGATTCCAAATCGGCCGTCAAGCAATGGGTCCGGCCATCAACCCACCTGAAGTGGTGATAACCGGCACAGGTCACATAACGCGTCTCAGAAAGCCGCCGGCTCGCCGAGTTTTCCGGCCTCCTGCTTGGCCCGCAGCGCGTTCACCACCGCCTCGGGCACCAGCCGGTTCAGCGAGCCGACGTCGCCGCCCAGCCGCACGACCTGCCGGATCAGGCTGCTGCTGGTCAGGGCGTACTGCTCGCCGGTCATCACGAAAACCGTCTCCACGCCCCCCACCGCCCGGTTGGCCAGGGCGAGCTGGAACTCATATCGCAAATCGCTGACATCGCGGATACCCCGCAAGATCGCGACTGCCCCGCTGGCCTTCACGAAATTCGCCGTCAGCCCCTTGTACGATTCGACCCGCACCCGCGGCTCGTCGGCCAGCAGATCCCGCACCATCGCTTGCCGCTCCTCCAGGCTGAACAAGTCCTGCTTGTCCGGGTTCACGCCGACGCCGACGACGAGTTCGTCGAACAGGAGTGTCCCCCGGCGAATGACGTCGAGGTGGCCGTTGGTGATCGGGTCGAACTGGCCGGGGAACACCGCCCGCTTGAGCCGGGGACTTGGATCGGACATCAAGCAGAGTCTACCGCATCTGATTGCCGCAGGTGGAGAGCCACGTCGTCGATGATCTGGTTCAGGTCGCGGGTCGGGCGGAAGCCGATCTCGGATTCGATCCGACTCAGATTCGGCACCCGGCGGGGCAGATCGTCGAATTGCTGGCCGTAGGCGGCTTCGTAGCTCAGGTGCTCGATCGGGCTCTTGGAGTCGAGACGGGCGACGACGCGGCGGGCCAAATCGGCGATGCTCACCTCCTCGTCGCTGCCAAGGTTGAACACCCGGCCGGCGGCGGTGGGCCGATTGATGAGCTTGGCGAGGGCGGCGGCGACGTCGGCGACGTGGCAGAAGCAGCGGGTCTGCTCGCCGTCGCCGTAGACCTGCAGCGGCTCGTTCCGCAACGCCGCCTTCACGAATCGCGGCACGACCATGCCGTACCGCCCCACCTGCCGCGGGCCGACCGTGTTGAACAGGCGGGCCACCGTCGCGGGCAAACCGTGTTCTTTGTGATACGCCAGCGCCAGGAACTCGTCGATGCCCTTGGCGTAGGCGTAGCACCATCTTGCGTGGGCCGTCGGCCCCATGACGATGTCGTCGTCCTCGGAAAACGGCACCCGGCTGCCCTTGCCGTAGACCTCGCTGCTGCTGGTGATCACCACTGGCCGGCCCCACTTGAACGCCTGCTCCAGCACCACCTCGGTGCCGCGGATAATCGTGCGAATCGTGTGCACCGGTTGGTCCAGAATCAGCTGCACCCCCACCGCCGCGGCCAGGTGAAACACGGCATCGCACCCGGCCATGAGCTGGGCGACGGTCGATTCATTTTCCACGCCGTCGCGGACGAACTGCAGCCGCCGGGGGTCGTCCAGTTCCCGCCGCACGGCGTCGAGGTTGCTCGCCCGGCCGGTGGACAGATCATCCAGCACCACCACCTCGTGCCCCGCCCCCAGCAGGTGGCCGCAGAGGTGGGAGCCGACGAAGCCCGCCCCGCCGGTGATCAGGTACTTCTTGCGGTGGGCGTCGGGCATTGTGGCAGGGTAGCGTCGCACGATCCCGGCCGAACAATGCCAAAGGACCCGGCGTAACATTGCCCTGAAAATGCCCCGCCACCGTGGCCTGCCATCTCTTGTTGTTGAGCCGCTCGAACCACGGCGGTTGCTCTCGGGCGACCCTGCGCTGTGGCACGCCGTCGCCGAGCTTTCAAACCTCGATGATCTGGCCGCGCTCGACGACGCCCCGACCGGCGCGGGGCAGGTGATCGCCGTGGTCGACAGCGGCATCGACTACAACCACCCGGCGCTTGGCGGCGGCTTCGGCGAGGAGTTTAAGGTCATTGGCGGTCACGATTTCATCGACGGCGACGACGACCCGATGGACGACGACGGCCACGGCACCGCCGTCGCCGGCGTGCTGGCGGCCGACGAGTTCGTCGTCAGCGGCCGGACCATGCGCGGCGTCGCCCCCGACGCCAAGCTGCTGGCGCTGCGGGTCTACCGCGACGATGAATCGGCCCCGGCCCGCAAGATCGAGGCGTCGCTGCAGTGGCTGCTCAACCGCCTTGACGACAACGGCAACTACAACGGCATGCCGCTGGCGGCGGTCAACATGTCGCTTGGCGTGGGCCACCATGAGACGGCCCAGACCAACAGCATTTACGCCGACGAAATCGACGACCTGCGTGACCTCGGCGTGGCCGTCGTCGCCAGCAGCGGCAACGAGGGGATCGACGACGGCCCGGGCATCCAGTACCCCGCCGCCCACCCGCACACCATTGCCGTGGGGGCGACCGACGAGTTCGGCACCATCGCCCAATTCAGTGAGCGGGGCACGCTGCTCGACGTGCTCGCCCCCGGCAGCCGGGTGCCGGCCCCGTCGCTCAACGGCGGCTACGTCTTCGCCAGCGGCACCAGCTTCGCCGCCCCGTTCATCTCGGCCGCGGCGGCATTGGTGCGGGCGGTGGATGACTCGTTCACCCTCGCCGACTTCCGCTCATTGCTCACGGCCACCGCCGACCGCAACCTCGACGGCGATGACGAGTTCGGCACCACCACCGGCCGCACGTTCGCCCAGCTCGATCTGCTCGATCTCGTTGCCACCGCCAGCGCCCGCAGCGCGGCCGACCCCGACGGCCCGCGGCAGGACCGCCCCGGCCACTCGGGCAACGACAACACGCTGGCCGTCGACGCCCACGGCGTGCTGCATTACGCGTGGTTCGACTCCACGCTCCGCACGCTCCGCTACGCCAGCCGGTCGGTCGAGGGCGTGTGGTCGACGGCGGTGACGGTCGACAACCGCGACCCGGAGATGGGCCACTACGTGAGCATCGCGGTCGACCAGTTCAACCGCCCAGCCATCGCCTACTTCGACGGCTTCAGCGGCGACCTCCGCTATGCCACCCCGGAGAACGGCGGCTGGAACACCGAGCTGCTCGACAGCCGCGGCAGCACCGGCCTATACCCGGAGCTGATCTTCGACGCCAAGAACCGCCCGGTCGTGGCGTTCTACCGGAAGTTCAGCCAGGATTTGCGGGTGTTTCGCCAGCTCGACTCGGGCGTCTGGACCGCCAGCCTGATCGATTCCGACGGCGACGTCGGCCGATTTGTCGCCCTCGACCTCGCCGGCACCGGCCTGATCACCGCCGCCTATGCCGACACCACCACCGGCTACCTCAAGTACGCCGCGGAGGATGCGAGCGGCAACTTCGCCACCGGCATCGTCGACGACTCCCTCCGCGGCGGCGTCGGCTTCATCGACCTCGCCCTCAACGACGACGATTCGCCGATGATCAGCTACTACGACGCCTTCCCCGGCGACCTCGGCTTCGCCGAACGCAACCCGGACGGCGACGGCTGGCTCACCAACCGCCTCGCCACCCGCGGCGCCGTCGGCCTGTACACCCAGATCCAGACCGACGACGAGGGCCGCCCCACCGTCCTCTTCTACGACCGCCGCCGCGACGCCCTCGCCCGCGCCACCCGCGACGCCGCCGGCAACTTCATCTACGACACCCCCTTCACCAACGCCGGCCGCTACCTTTCAGCCGTCGCCACCGACGACCGCCTCATCATCAGCTTCAACCGAGCCGCCCAACTCGACCTCCGCGTCGAAGACGTCCTGTTCGCCGACGTCGCCTGACGGGCATGCGATCGATTTAAAACCGCATGACGACTTGAACTTTCCGCGTTCATCCACACGCCATGCCTGATTTCCGGCGACGCCATGATCGCGAGTCGCTCGTTGAAGGCGTAGCCCCGCCGTCACCACGGCGGTGGGGCTTTGCGATGTTGCGCAAGAGGGGCGACACCCGCGATCCGAGCGGGTGAAGCGACGTGCGTGGCCTCGCCTCTACAAGGCGGTGGGGGTGCCGTCGACGCTGCTTGGACGAAAGAGGTTCGGAAGTCGATTGCTGGCAAAGAAAAGCACCCGCAGGGGGTGCCTGCGGGTGCCGGTTGGGTTGCGGGACGTGCGCCTCAGCCGCCGATGGCGAGGCGGGCGTGGTGCTTGAGGGTGGCACCCTTCTTCTTCAGCAACTCGCCGACGGTGCCGTTGTGGACGTCGGGGTTGATGAACTCTTGATCCAGCAGGGCGGCGGTCTTGAAGAACGCGCCCATCTTGCCCTCGGCGATCTTCTCGGCGATCTCCTGCGGCTTGCCGGTGGCCTTGGCCTGCTCGACGGCGAGCTCGCGCTCCTTGGCGACCAAATCGGCGGGCACGTCGTCGCGGGTGAGGCCCAGGGCGACGGGCTGGTGGGCGACGAGGTGCAAACCGATCTGGCGGGCCAACTCGTCGTCGCCGCCGGTGAGGGCGATGAGGGCGGCGACCTTGTTGGTGACCGTGTACTGGTAGTTGCTGACCACATCGCCCTCCACAACCACGCCGCGGCCGAGCACGACGTTCTCGCCCGTCTGCTGGCCGGCGGCGACGAGCAAATCCTTGATCTCGGCGTCCTCAGCCACCGCGGCGGCGTCGTGACCGGCGAGGAGCTTTTCGAGGGCGGTGTCGATGATCTTGGCCACCGGGTCGCTGTTGGCGGTGAAGTCGGTGTTGCACAGCACTTCGACGGCCGCGGCCTTGTTGCCGCTGGTCTTGGAGCCGACGCGGCCCTCGCCGGCGGCGCGCTCGGCGACCTTGCTCTTGACGCCCATCTTGCGGGCCTTGTCGATGGCGGCGTCCATGTCGCCCTCGACCTCGGTGAGGAGCTTCTTGCACTCCATCATGCCGAGGCCGGTGCGCTTGCGGAGTTCGCTGACTTCTTTGGCGGTAACGGCCATGTTTTTAGTACCGAGTAATGAGTAACGAGTGATGAGTTGCCGGAGTTAGGCGTCGAGCTTTTCGGTGGGGAGGCCGGCGGTGGCGGGCTCGCTGCCGACGGGTTCGACGGGCGGCTCGACGTCCTTGGCGGGGGCGGGAATGTCCTTTTGCGTCACCGGGGCCTCGTCCTGCACGGGGGCGGGGTTGGGCTGGACCTCACCGGGCTTGTCCGGGTTGGCCAGCTTGCGGACGCCCTCACCGTCGACCACGGCGGCGGGCTGGCCGGCCTGATCGTTCTGGAAGCGGCTGCGGCTGCTGCGGCGGGCGCCGCGCTCGATGGTCGGGCCGCCCTGGGCGCCCGGCTCGGACTTGGGTGCCGGCCGGCTCTTCTTGCCCTCGATGACGGCCTCGGCCAGCTCGACCATGATCGCGTCGATCGCCCGCATGGCGTCGTCGTTGCCGGGGATGGGCAGGTCCACATCCTCCGGGTTGCCGTCGGTGTCGATGAGGGCGATGACCGGGATGCCCAGCTTCTTGGCTTCCTTGACGGCAATCTTCTCGCGGCGGACGTCGATCAGGAAGATCAGGCCCGGCATCTTGTCCATGCGGCGGATGCCCTCGAGGTTCGTCTTGATCTTCGTCCGCTCGCGGCCGAGGGTGGCCTTCATCTTCTTGGAGTAGGCGTCGATCTCGCCCGACTCCCACATCTGGTCCAGCTCGTCGAGGCGGTCGAGGCGGGCGCGGATGGTGCGGTAGTTGGTCAGCGTGCCGCCCAGCCAGCGCTCGACGACGAAGTGCATGCCGCACCGCTCGACCTCCCGCTTGACCGGCTCGCGGGCCTGCCGCTTGGTGCCGACGAACAGGATGTCCTTGCCGTCGGCGACGAACTTCTTGATCAGCTGCTTGGCGCGGAGCAGGCCTTTGACCGTTTCCTTGATGTCGATGAGGTGGACGTTGCCGCGACGGCCGTAGATGTACGGCTCCATGCGGGGGTTCCAGCGGCTGACCGGGTGGCCGAAGTGCACGCCGGCATCGACGAGCTTCTGGACCAGCTCCTTCTGCGAGACGGCGGCTTTGGAAACAGGCGGGGTGTCGTTGGAGGGGACAGCGGTGGCGGCGTCGGCCATGATGGGGGTCTGTCTTTCGGTGAGGGCTCTCGCCCGACGAAACACGGCTCTGCGGTGTTTCGCCAGCCCGTCCCGCGTCGGCAACCGAGGGCACGAGGTGTGCCTGCCGTGGGGCGTGGGGCTTGGGATCGGCTCGAAAAAGTTGGGGTCCGCCCTCGGCGAGCGGGCGGCAGTGTAGGGCCGGGAATTGGGGCGTGACAACGGCCGGCGGGATTAGCGTTGAGATAATCTGGGCCGATCGTGTAGCCTGTGCGGCATGCAAGGCACAATGCCGCCCAAAACCGCCGGGGGCTCGGGGTACGAGCGGACGACCGTCCGGCAGTTCACGATTTTCCTGGAGAGCCGGGTCGGTAAGCTGATGAAGCTGCTCAACGCCCTGGCCGACGCGGGCTTGCGGGTCAACGCGCTGGCCGTCGAGGAGTCGGCCGACGCGGCGTTGGTGCGGATGATCGTGAGCAACACGGACGACTGCCGCAAGTGCTTGCGGGAGGAGCAGTTCAGCTTCACGGAGACGGACGTGCTGGCCGTCGAGGTGCCGCGCGCGGATCGGCACCCGCTGATCAGCGTCTGCACGGCGCTGCTGGGGGCGGAGATCAACATCCACCACGCCTACCCACTGCTCCGCAGCCGCGAGGCGGCGGCCATCGCGCTGTACGTCGATGACCCGACCCTGGCGGCGCGGGTGCTGATGCGCCGCGACTTCAAGATCCTGGGCGAGAGCGACTTGACCTGACGGTTATACGACCTCGAAGCCGCTGGCGGTGCGGGTTTGGGCGCGGGTGCCGAGGACCTGCCACGCGAGGCCGGCGGCGGCGAGGAGCCAGAGGAGGCACAGCAGCAGCGGCACCGGGCTGATGGGCGTCAGGTAGAACTGCACGCCGAGGAGGCTCACCGCCACCACGGCCTGCCAAGCGGCGGCACCGAGGGTGAGGTTCACGGCGGCGGGTTGCCGCTGGCGGAGCATGTGTGACGCGAACAGCGACAACAGGCCCGGCCCGAGCACGCCAAGGCTGCCGAAGGCGAGGAAGTGCAACCGAAACTGCGGATATGCGGTGAACACGGCCACTGCCAACACGCCAAGGCCCACGGCCGTCAACACCACCCCCAGCGCGGTCGCCCCGGCGGCGGCGTTCTTGAGCGAGCGGTCCATGCCAAACGGTATCCACGCGACGCGGCCGAGTCGCACGCGTTGGCACTGCGCTTGCGACGCACGGCGCGCTGTGGTCCGGGCGCACGACGATCAACTCACGCTCTTCGCCGAGCCCACGCCGCGGGAACAGGTCGACCCACGGCAGCGGCTGCGGGTGATTCACGACCGGCTGTGCGCCGAATACGGCTGCCCGGTGGCGTACTTCCACAGCATGGACCCGTTGAGCGAGCTGGTCAGCAGCTTCATCAACCACCGCACCCGCAACCGTGAAAGCGGGGCCGCGTTCAAGCGGCTGCGGGCGACGTTCCCGACGTGGGCGGACCTCGCCAACGCGGACGTGGCGGACATCGAGCGGGCACTGCACGGTGTGCGATGGCCGGAGATGAAGGCGCCGCGGCTGAAGGCGATCCTGCGGACGATCCACGCCAAAACCGGCGGATGGTCGCTCGACTTTCTGGGCCAGATGCCGGTGGAGGAAGCGCTCGATTGGCTCAAGGCGCTGCCCGGCGTGGGGCCGAAGACGGCGGCGGCGTGCCTCTCGTTCAGCACGCTGCGGCGTCGGGCGCTGCCGGTCGATTCGCATCACCACCGCGTCGCCAAGCGGCTCGGGTTGATCGGCCCGACCGTCGGCGAGGGGCCGGCGCATGCGGTGCTCACCGCCCTGCTGCCGGCTGAGTGGGACGCGCAGCAGGTGTACGACCACCACGAGGTGCTCATGTTCCACGGCCAACGCTGCTGCCACTGGCGCAGCCCGGCGTGCGGGCGGTGCGTCTTGCGGAACATCTGCCCATCGGCAGACACCGGCGGCGATTAAGACGACAGCACCTCGCGATCGGCCGCTACCCGCTCAATCGCGAAACCCATGTCGCCGCGTCAGCTCGCGTCGTCGTCCTTGAAGTACGCCGCGTTTTTCTCGATGAAGTCCTGCCATTCGGCGGGAAGGTCGGCGTCGGGGTAGATGGCCTGGACGGGGCACTCGTCGACGCATAAACCGCAGTCGATGCAGACGTCGGGGTCGATGTAAAGCTGCTCGTAGGCGGCGAACTTATCGGACTCTTCGGTCGGGTGGATGCAGTCGACGGGGCAGACGGCGACGCAGGAGGTGTCCTTGGTGCCGATGCACGGTTGGGCGATGACGTGGGCCATGTGTGGAGCTTACGGGGGTCGAATCGTTCGGGCGACCGGTCAGGCGGTTGCGTGAAGTAAGGTGCGGAGGAGTTTGACGAGCGTGTCGGCGTCCAGCGGCTTGGCGAGGTGGGCATCGAAGCCGGCGGCAAGGGCCTCGCTGCGGTTTTCGGGGCTGGCGAAGGCGGTGAGGGCGAACACTTTGACATCCCCGCCGCCGGGCACCGCCCGCAGGCGGCGGAGCAGGTCATAGCCGTCGAGGCCGGGCATGGCGATGTCGCTGAGCACGACGTGCGGCGGCTCCTCGCCGGAGAGCGCACGGGTGCAGTACTCCAGCGCCTCCTCCCCGCCGTCGCAGGCAACCACGGCGCAGCCGAGTTTTTCCAGCATTTTGCCCATCACCAGGCGGGTGTCCGGCTCGTCCTCGACCAGGACCAGCCGCAACCCGCGGAGCGGGCGATCGAACGGGTTGCGAACCTTATCGGGGGCGGCGGCGGGCGTCTGGCGGGGCAGGGTGACGGTGAACGTGCTGCCGCCGCCTGGACCGGGGCTTTCGGCGAGAACCGTGCCGCCGTGGAGTTCGGTGAGGTGGCGGACCAGCGACAGGCCCAGCCCCAGGCCGCCCTTGCGGCGGGTGTGGCTGCCGTCGGCTTGGCGGAACCGCTCGAAGACGTGCGGCAGCGTGTCGGCGTCAATGCCCTCGCCGGTGTCGCGGACGGTGACCACATAGCCGCCGGGGCGGGCGGCGAGCTTGAAGTCGATCCGGCCGCCGCCGGGGGTGAACTTGATGGCGTTGTTGAGCAAGTTCCAGAACACCTGCCGCAGCCGGCTGGCGTCGGCGCGGAGCGGGGCCGGGTGGTCAGGCGGGTCGCCGGCGAAGGCGAGCTCCACGTTCTTCTCCCGCGCCGCCGGCCGGCAGGCGTCCATCGCCGCCTCGGCGACCTCGATCAGATCGCAGTCGGCCAGCTCCAGCTGCACCTTGCCCACGACAATGCGGCTCACGTCGAGCAAGTCGGCGACGAGCTGGGCTTGGGCCTGGGCGTTGCGCTCAATGGCCTGCAGCGCTTCCTTGCGGGTTTCGGCGTCGTTGTCGCCCATGCGGAGCAGCTGCACCCAGCCGAGCACGGCGTTGAGCGGCGTGCGCAGCTCGTGGCTGAGCATGGCGAGAAACGCGTCCTTGGCGTTGTTGGCGTCCTCGGCCTGCTGGCGGCGGGCCTCGGCCTCGCGGCGGGCGATGCGGGCCTCGGCGAGCTTGGCCCGCTCCCGCTCTCCCCGTCGCAGTGCAATCGCGTAGCGAATGCTCCGTTCCAGAATCGCCGGCTCAAGGGTGCTTTTGTTTAAGAAGTCCGACGCCCCGGCCTTCATGGCGGCACGATCGGTTTCGGAGTCGCCCTCGCCGGTGAGCAAAATAATCGGCGGCAGCACCACGTTGTCGCCGTCGCTGACCTGGCGGATCAGCTCGATGCCGGTCTGCCCGCCCAGCCGGTAGTCGATGAGCGCCACGTCGAACTCGGCGTCGCCGAAGGCCGCCAATCCGTGGTCATAGGTGTTGGCGTGGCGGAGCTTGTACGTCTCGGGGGCGGCTTCGTCGAGCAGATCGCGGGTGAGCAGAAAGTCGTCCTCGTCGTCATCAACCACCAGCACACGGATCGGCGGCGGCGGGCCGACGATGGCCGCCGGGCGGGGTTTGTCTCTCGTCACCGTCACGTCCACACCATCTCCGGGCTGCTGAACTGCATCGCTTTCAAGTCGCCGCCGGAACTACTGCGGCAACTCCACGATCTCGAACCAGTACCTGCCGACCACCTGCATCACCTCGACCAACCCCTCGAACGTCACCGGCTTGGTCACGAAGCTGCTGACGCCCAGGTCGTAGGTGCGGTAGATGTCTTCTTCGGCGGCACTTGTCGTCAGCACCACAATCGGGATGCCACGCAGCTCCGGCTCGGCTTTTAGCTCCTTGAGGGCCTCTCGGCCGTCCTTGCGGGGCATGTTTAGGTCCAAAAGGATCAAGCCCGGCCGCGGGCTGGCCTCGGGGTCCGACCATTTGCCGCGGCGATAAAGGTAATCCAGCAAGTCCTCGCCGTCCTCGACAAACCGCACGTCGTTGGCCAGCCGGCTCTCGGCGAGGGCGTCGCGGGCGAGCAGGCGGTCGTCCGGGTCGTCGTCGGCAATCAAAATCGTGATCGGCCGGGCGGCATTCTGTTGCGGCATGTGAGCCATGTTACGCCGCCGTGAGCGCTTCGCCATGATCGGGCGGCGTGTGCGCCTCGACGGGCAGCCGCAGGATGAAGGTGCAGCCCTCGCCGAGGGTCGTCTGAACCGCCAGCGTGCCGCCGTGGCGGACAGCGATCTTGCGGCACAACGCCAAGCCAATGCCGGTGCCGGCGTAAGCGTCGCGGCCGTGGAGGCGCTGGAAGATCTGGAACACCTTGTGGGCCAGCCGCGGCTCGAAGCCGATGCCGTTGTCGGCGATGCGGATTTCGGCCGTCGGGACGTCCACGGCGGTGAGCGGTTCGGGCAAATCCTCCCGCGCCAACTCCTCGCCCTGCCCCGGCTTGAGTAAGTGGCCGGTGATGTGGATGACCGGCTCGATGTCCTCCCGGCGGAACTTCAGGGCGTTGCCGATCAGATTTTGCAGCACCTGCCGGATCTGGGTCGAATCGGCCTCGATCGTCGGTAGGCGGCCCACTTCGATACGTGCCCCGGCCTCGGTGGCGGCGACTTCCAGATCGCCCAACACCGCCTGCGTCGCGGCGGTCAGATCGATCTGCTCCGGCGGCTTGGCGCGGCTGACGACGCGGCTGAACGTGAGCAGGTCCGAGATCAACACCTGCATCCGTGCCGCCGCCTTCAGCATGCGGTCGAGGTAATCGCGGCCCTGCTCGTCCAGGCCTTCGCTCTTGCGGTTGAGGCGGTCGCCAAAGGCGGCAATCTTACGCAGCGGCTCCTGCAGATCGTGGCTGGCGACGCTGGCGAAATCCTGCAGCTCGCCGTTGCTCCGCTTGAGTTCGGCGATGAGCGCCCGCTCCCGCTCCTGCCGGGCCATGACGGCGGTCACGTCGCGGGCCACCCCGTGCAGGCGGCGGCGGGCCGGCTCGGGGGCGACGGACCAACTGAGCCAGCGGTGCGTGCCGTCCACCCGCCGGAACCGCAGCCGGAGGTCGGCCAGCGGCTGCCCGGCGGTGGCTTGGGCGAAGGCGGCGCGGGCTTGATCGAGGTCGTCGGGGTGGATGAGGTCGAACACGCCGGTGCCAACGGTGGTGACGTGGGGGTGGCCCAGGATCTGCGCCCACGCCGGGCTGAGGCTCAGCCAGCGGCCGTCGAAGTCGGCCTCGGCGAGGATATCGAGGCTCGCCTCCCACAACCGCAGCCGATCGGCCTCGGCGAGCCGCTGGGCGGTGATGTCGCGGCCGATGGCGATGCCGCCGGTGATCGTGCCCGTCGAATCCCGCAGCGGCACGGCGTTCCACACCGTGTGCCGGTCGGCCCGCCCCTGGGGCCGCAGCAGGATTGGCGTGGGCGGCACCGTCTCGCCGCCCAACGCCCGCACCAGCGGCAGCTCGTCGGGCTCGATGAGCGTCACGCCGTCCTTGCGGTAGGTCGCGTAATGCTCGGCCCACTCCTCCGGCGGCACGTCCTCGGCACCCCGCGACAGCATGTCGCGGGCGGCGAGGTTGAACAGCGTCAAACGCCCGGTCGTGTCGGCACACACCACCGCGTCGGTCACCGTGTCGAGCACCGTTTGCAGCAGCACCGCCTGCGCCCGCACGGCCTCGCTCTCGCGGCGGTCCTTGGTCACGTCACGCCACGTCGCCACGCCGCCGAGCAAGTCGCCGGCGGCGTTGAGCAGCGGCTGGGCGTGGACGTCGAGCAACCGGTCGCGGCCGGCGGCGTCCTGGGTGGGCACCTCCTCGACGACCGACTCGCGGCCGGCCATCGCCCGCCGCAGCACCGACCGCTCGGGCCCCTCGGCCATGCCGCGCTTTCGGGCGACCTTGTTCATCAGCATCACGCTGCCCCCGGCGTCGGCGGCGATCACGCCGTCGCCCATCTGCTCGACCAGCGACCGCAGGAGCGACCGGTTCCGCGTCGCCCCGATTAACGCCGCCCGCCGCTCGCCGGCGATGCCGTTGACCAGCCAGATGACCAGCGCGGCCGTCCCCAAGAACGCCACCAGCGGCAGCAGCGCGACGCGCCAGTCGGCGAGGCTCGCGTCGTCCGTCCACAGCAGCAGTTCCTGCGACCCCATGGCCGCGGCGATGATCGCCAGCCCCGCCCACCAGCCGCCGAAGAACGCCGCGGCGGCCACGGGCAGGATGTAGAGCACGTAAAGCCGATCGTCGCCGCTGGAGGTGTCGAGGGCGAGCTTCAGCAGCGTGACCAAACCCACGCCCACCAGCCCCACCGCCAGCCCCAGCAGCACCCGCCGCCACGTCGGCCGTGGGGCCGGGCCGTCAATGGCGTACGAATCCGCCGCCGCGTCCGCCGCCCGGGTCTGCTCGTCGCTCATCACATCCGCCACAGCGGCAGCAGCTTAGCCGCGTCGATGAACGATCGGTTCACTTCGGGCACCCTGCACGTCCACATCTCCAACAAGCCGCGGGATAAGCTCACGCCGACGCCGCGACTTCTTCGGGCTCGGCGGCCGGTTCGTCGTAGGACCCCAGCCGGCGAAAACGCTCGTAGCGGTCGCTCACCAATTCGTCCAACGGTTGCTCGCCCAGCTCGCGGAGGGTGCGGGCGAGGTATTGCTCCAGGTAATGCCCGGCCGTCCGCGGGTCGCGGTGGGCGCCGCCCAGCGGCTCATTGATGATCTGATCGATGATGCCGTGGCGGCGCAAATGGTTGGCGGTGAGCTTTAGGGCCTCGGCCATGTCCTGGGTGCCGTCGGGGCCGCGGAAGAGAATGCTGCTGCACGCCTCGGGGCTGATGACGCTGTACCACGCGTACTGCATCATCGCCACCCGGTCGGCCACGCCAATGCCAAGCGCCCCGCCGCTGCCGCCCTCGCCGATGACCACCGCCACCGTCGGCGTCCGCAGGCGGGCCATTTCCATGAGGTTCACGGCAATGCTCTCGGCCTGCCCGCGCTCCTCGGCCCCAATGCCGGGGTACGCGCCCGGCGTGTCGATCAGGCACACCACCGGCAGCCCGAACTTCTCGGCCAGCTTCATCGCCCGCAGCGCCTTGCGGTAGCCCTCGGGGTGGGCGAGGCCGAAGTTGCACCGGATTTTCTCCTTCGTCTCCCGCCCTTTTTGCGTGCCGATGAGCACGGCCTTGTGCCCCGCGACGCGGGCGAGGCCGCAGCGGACGGCGGCGTCGTCGCCGAAGCGGCGGTCGCCATGAATCTCGCGGAACTCGCGGCAGAGCATGCCGACGTAATCGAGCATCATCGGCCGCTGCGGGTGGCGGGCGACCTGCACCGTCTCCCAAGCACTCAGGCCGTCGTACGTCTTGCGGAGCAGGCTCGTGTAGTTGTCGCGGAGCAGCCGCAGCTCGCCGGAGTAGTCGGCGGCGCGGGCGCCCTGCATCGCCTCGAGCTCGTGGATCTGCTTGGCCAGCTTCGCCAGCGGCTTCTCGAAGTCGAGCACGTGGCGGCCGGGGTCCGGCGGCTGCACCGCATCGGCCGGTTCGGGCGCGTCGGCCGCGTCAACCGCCTCGGGCAGCGGCAACCCGTCATCGGCCACCGCCACCGGCGGCACGCTCGCCTGCACCGGCAACGCCGGCTCCGCTGGCAAACGGGCGGACACGTCACGGCTGGGGGCGGCAGTCGAATTCATAACAAGCGGGCCCGCCCGCCAAGACGCGGCGCACGGGCCTACCAAATTAGTGGTGCGAACCGATCCGATCAACCGGCACCCGCGTGCGGCCCTGGATCAACACGCCGCCGGCCAGCCGAACCCCTTGGCAACCTGGGCAACCTGTGCGGCCTGCGTCAGAATCGGAGGCCGGTCGGCCAAGTTGCGGGACCAGTCCGTCAAGTTGCCGCCCCGGATCGGGCTGTTCGGGGTGGCGGCACACTGGCCCGGTCCCATAGTCTCTCAGCGGGCGGCCCTCTGTTCGGTGGGCCACACCACGCTTGGAACCAGCCACTTGGAGAACTTCATGAAGAAAATGCACCTTATCGCGGCCGCCGCCGCGACCGCCTCTCTCGCCTTTGCCGCCTCGGCTCACGCCCAGGTCGTGTACGGGCTCACCACCGACAACTCGATCGACGTCGTGAACGTCAGCGACCCGTCGAACAGCATCGACGGCGGCTTCGTCATGGGCCTGACCCAGAACGAGGCGCTCATCGACATTGACTTCCGCCCGGGCACCGGTGAGCTGTACGCCATCAGCTCGCAGGACAACGTCTACACGATCGACACCGACACGTTCCAGGCGACCCTGCTGGGCAACTTCGGCCCGCCGAGCCTGCAGGGCACGAGCTTCGCGTTCGACTTCAACAACCAGTTCGACGGCGGCAGCGGCGACCCGGCCGACATCGGCCGCTTTGCCCGCATTATCAGCAATGTCGACACCAACCGCGTGATCGACGGCGACACCGGCCAGTACTTGGGCATGCCCGACAAGACGCCGGTCTTCTACGCCGCCGGTGACGTCAACGCGGGCGAAGATCCGAACATCGTCGGCATCGCCTACACCAACGCCTTCGCCGGTGCCAGCAGCACGCAGCAGTTCGGCATCGACCGCAACACCGGCGCGCTCGTCACCGTGGCCAACAACGCCGGCACGCTCGAAACCGTCGGCGACATCGGCGTCACGCTGCTCTCGAACGAGGCGGCACTCGACATCTACAACGTCGACGAGGCTTACGCCGTGTTGCAGCCGGGCCCGAACAGCCTGTTCTACTCGGTCGACCTCGACACCGGCATCGCCACCGAGCTGGACGTGTTCGGCAGCGGCGACATCATCCGCAGCATTGCCATCGAGCCGATCCCCGAGCCGGCCACAATCGGCCTCCTCGCCGCGGCCGGGCTGGGCCTGATCCGTCGCCGGTAAAGTTTGCCCCGACTCAACCCGAGCGGCCCGTGGCAGCTTTGCCGCGGGCCGCTTTTTCTGTTGGTCATCGGGCGGACGTAGGCTCACCGCATGTCATCGCTGCGTCCGCCGAGTGTGCCGCTGGTTGCTTGTGATCCGTACTTCAGCGTCTGGGCCAACGGCGACACGTTGTGCGACGGACAAACGCGACACTGGACCGGGACCGAGCAGCCGATCGTGGTGCAGGGGCGGATCGACGGCCAGCTCGTGCGGCTGATTGGTGCGCGGCCCTGGGCGGCCGAAGCGTTGCCGCAGACGGCGTTGCGGGTGGACCCAATGCGGACGGTGGTGACGTGCGCGGGGCACGGGGTGCGGTTCGTGCTGACGTGGTGGAGCCCGGCGTTCGCCGACGATCTTGACGCGGTGTCGCGGGCGGTGGCGTTCCTGGATGTGGAGGTCACGGCGACCGACGGATCGCGGCGGGTGGAGGTGTTGGTGGAGGCGTGGCCGGAGCTGGCGGTGAACGTCGGATCGCAAGCGGTGGCGTGGCGGCGGCCGCGGCTCGACGGGGTGACGGCGCTTTCCGTCGGGTCGAGCGAGCAGCGGGTGCTGGGGGCGGTGGGCGACGATCTGCGCATCGACTGGGGGCATCTCTATCTGGCCGCTGACGCGGCGGAGGTGGCAAGCGACTCGCTGGTGCCGCACCCGCTGGCGCACGCGGCGTTCGCCAAGACCGGCGGCTTGCCGACGGACGACGCGCTGGAGATGCCGGTGGAGGCCAACCGCTGGCGGGAGGCGGCGACGCTGGATCTGGCGTTCGACTTCGGCGAAGTCGGGGAGCAGCCGTTGCGGCGGACGGCGATGCTGGCGTACGACGACGGGTTCGCCGTCGAGTCGATGCACCGCAAGCTGCGGCCGTACTGGCGATGGGAAGGTGCCGGGGCAGCCAACCTGTTGACCTCCTCCTTGGCCAAACGCGACGAGTGGCGACGGGCGGCGGAGGAATTCGACGAGAACCTGATGGCCGAACTCACCGACGCCGGCGGCGAGCAGTACGCGGCGTTGGCGGCGTTGTGTTACCGGCAGACGCTTGGGGCGCAGAAACTGGTGGCCGACTTCGACGGCACGCCGCTGATGTTCACCAAGGAGAACTTCAGCAACGGCTGCATGGGCACGGTGGACGTGGCGTACCCGACTTGTCCTTTTTTCCTCTGCTTTTCGCCCAAATTGCTCGAGGCGACGTTGGAACCGATTTATGCCTACGCGGCCAACCCGCGGTGGAAGTTCGACTTCGCCCCGCACGATTTGGGGCGTTACCCGAAGGCCAACGGCCAGGTCTACGGCGGTGGGGAGGCGAGCGAGGACGGGCAGATGCCGGTCGAGGAGTGCGGCAACATGCTGATCATGGCCGCCGCCCTGGCCAAGGTGACGGGCGACGCCGGGCAGGCCGACCGGTACTGGCCGCTGCTGCGGTTGTGGGCGAATTATCTGGAGCGGTTCGGCTTCGACCCGGCCGACCAGCTTTGCACCGACGACTTCGCCGGGCGGCTGGCACACAACGTGAACTTGTCGATCAAAACCGCCGTCGCCCTCGGCGGTTTCGCCCAGTTGGCGGACACGCTCGGCAAGGACGAGGCGCCCCACTTCCGCACGTTGGCCGAGCAGTTCGCCACCGACGGCCACGCCGCGGCAAAACGCGACGGCGGCGGTTCGCGGCTGGCGTTCGATCGGCCCGAGTCGTGGAGCCAGAAGTACAACTTGGTCTGGGACCAACTGCTCGACTTGAACTTGTACCCGAAAGATTTTGCCGCCGACGAGGTCGCGTTCTACCAGACCAAGCTCGCCGAGTACGGTCTGCCGCTGGACAACCGGGCGGCATACACGAAGCTTGATTGGTGCGTCTGGTCGGCCACGCTCGCCGAGCGGCGTGCGGATTTTGAGGCGATTCTCGAGCCGACGTTCCGCTGGGTGAACGAGACGACCCGCCGGGTGCCGCTAAGCGACCAACCGTGGACCGACCGGCCCGAACACCGCGAGTTTCAGGCCCGCAGCGTGGTGGGCGGCGTGTTCATCCGCCTGCTCAAGACGCGGCTGGGTCAGCCGCTGCTGGGGTAGAACGCGCGACACGCTTGCCGTTCGCTCGGACCTCCGCCGCGTGGCGGCGGTGCGGGCAGAGTCGCCGGCGAACTTCGTGGTGGCGCCCGCCGGGCCGCTGGCGATGCTGGAGGTGCCACCACTGGCGATCTACGCCGGCAGCGATCTGCAGGTGAACGCCAGAACCACGCCGCCAAGGTGGCCCATGTTACGGCCAACCGCGAGGACGCGAAGATCATCACGCTGCCGGGTTCGAGCCACTTCTTCCAAACGGTGGGCGAGGCAGAGCTTTCGACTACGCCACCCTTGAGCAGTCGGAGCGATTTTAACTGACCCCACAACATCTTTTCACGCAGGACAAGCAAAACGCTTCTGCGTTGACAACCTCTCCGGCGTTACAAGACCGCCGCGATCGGGTGGCGTCTCGGCGGGCTGAGCCCGCCCCACCCGGCCGCTGGTTCGTCAGGAGAATCCCGTGAAGATTGCAACCCCCCGCTCCCGTGTTGCCGCCCTCGCCTCCGCCGCCGCGCTCGTGGCCTTGGGCGTCGTCGGCCCCGTTGCCGCCCAGGATCAGCAGGCGAAGAACGTCTTTCTGCTCATCAGCGACGGTGCCGGCTTCAACCACTTCAACGCCACGGCCATGTACCAGTACGGCGGCATCGGCAGCCTGCCGTACGAGCAGGACGGCTGGACCAAGTACGCCGCCACCACCTACCCGCTGAATCTCAGCCGGGACCCGACCGGCGACTTGGTGCAGGACGCGAGCCTCGTCTACGACGCCGCCCGGGCGTGGGACACCGCCGCCGCCCCGCTGCCGACCGGCACCGGCATCGACGGCCTGACCAACACCGGACCGTTCGCCGGCTACGACTTCGTGAAGACGACCTTCACCGACTCCGCCGCCGCCGGCACCGCGATCGCCACCGGCCAGCGGACGTACAACGGCTCGATCAACTTCGATAACCAAGGCAACCCGCTGACCAGCATCGGCGAGATCGCCAAGGCCAACAACCTGGCCACCGGCGTCGTCTCCAGCGTTTACTTCAGCCACGCCACGCCGGCCACGATCGGCGGGGCACACAACCTGTCGCGCAACAACTACAACGCGATTGCCAACGAGATGCTCGACAGCGGCACGCTCGACGTGATCATGTCGCCCAACAACGTTGGCGGCGGCAGCTTCGACCGCATCGGCGGGCTCGACACCTACACCGCCCTGCAAACCGGCACCCACGCCAACGGCTGGACCCTCGTCGAAGATCGGGCGAGTGTGGAAGCGCTCGCCGACGGCTCGGCCGCGCCAACGCAGGGGCCGCTGATCGCCCTGACCGGCGACGTCTCGCTGCAGTACACCCGGCCGTTCACCCAGGACTGGAACGGCAACGGCCAAATCGACGGCAACACCGCCAGCCCGTTCTTCCCGGAGACGATCGACCAGCTCACCGAGCGGCAGATGGCTCCGATCAACCCCGGCGACAACAGCGCCGGCGACCCGTTTCTGGACAACCCACGCCTGGCCACGATGACCCGCGCGGCCATCAACCAGCTTGACGCCCAAGCCGGCAGCGACGGCATCTTCCTCATGGTCGAGGGCTCGCACGTCGACTGGGCCGGCCACGGGGCCAACACCACCCGCCTCATCGAGGAACAGGTGGACTTCAACAACTCGGTTCAAGCAGTCTTGGACTGGGTGGCAATGAACGACCCGAACTTCGAGGAGACGCTGGTGATCGTCACGGCCGACCACGAGGCGGGCATGGTCTTCGGCCCCGACAGCGACACCGTGGCGTTCGACATGGTCGAGGACAACGGCCTGGGCAACAAGCCGGGCATGCGGATGAACTCGACGCAGCACACCAACCAGCTCGTCCCAATGTACGCCCGCGGCGTCGGCGCTGACCTGTTCGCCAACCTGACCGACGGCACCGACGATCAGTACCTCAACTTTTACGGCATGCAGAACCTCGAGGGCTGGGGCGATGACTACATCGGCCTGACCGACATGTTCACGGTCATGGACACGGTGGTGCCCGAGCCGGCCAGCCTCGGCCTGCTCGCCGCCGCCGGCCTCGGCCTGCTCCGCCGCCGCGCGTGAGCCGGATCGTTCCGCGGAACCCGCCCCCGGCACCCACGCGTCGCCGGGGGCGGTCCGCGTTGGCGGGCCAGGTTCATGAGGCGTTGCCAATCCGCCGGCTCGCGTTCGGTCGCGTTGTTGTTCCGCAACGCAAGCTGCGTGCCTGCTCACGTCAAGTCGGCGTCCGTCAGCGCGTGTTCCGTGATGCTCACGTTGGTTGCCAAATCCCGTCGCACGCGGCGGTCGAGGCTTTTGGCGTTGGCGTCGGCGAGGGCCTCGCGGATCTCGCGGACCGGGCGGTCGGGGACGGCCAAGTGCACGACCGGCTCGCCGGGCTTGACGACGGGCATGGTGGTCATGCCCAACACCAGGCCGTCGGTTGGGGCGACGAGGACGTTCTGCTCGTCGCCGAAGACGCCGACGTTGGTGGCCAGGGGTTGCCCCTTGTCGACGGGTTCGCCGGGGGCGACGTGGAACCGCAGCAGCCCGCCGGCCTGGGCGCGGAGCCACAGCGTCTTGGTCGCCACCGCGGCGTAAGGCGGGCGGCGGGGCCGGTCGTTGGTCATGCCCAGCTCCGCCAGCACGTTGTGGACGCCTCGGACGCCGATCTCCAGCACGGTCGGCTCGACCTTGCTCGGCTCGCCGGCCTCCAGGATGACCGTCGGCACGCCCGCCTTCACCGCCGCCCGCCGCAGGCTGCCGTCGGGCCCTTTGCCGCTGACGATCAGCTCGCACCCGAACGCCTCGGCCAGCCGCCGGCAGCCCTTGTTCTCGAGGTCCGCCCGGATGTTGGGGAAGTTCGTCCGCAGACTGGCCGCCGAGTGGAGGTCGAGCAGGTAATCGAGCTTGGTGACGATTTGGTCGAAGATGATCCGCGCCACCCGCCCCGACAGCGAGCCGCGGGGGTTGCCGGGGAAGCAGCGGTTCAGGTCGCGGCGGTCGGGCATGTACCGGTCCTGCGTCTCGAAGCCGAAGAGGTCGATGACCGGCACCAGCACCAGCGTCCCCCGCAACATCTCCGGCCGCCGGGCGAACAACAGTTCGTGCACGATGCCCGTCCCGTTGATCTCGTCGCCGTGCACCGCCGCCGTCACCCCCAGGATCGGCCCCGGCTCCGCCCCCCGCATCACCCGCATCGGCAGCTCCACCGGATTCCCGGTGAACGTCTCACTGATCGGCAATCGAAGGTCGGCCACGGTGCCGGGCGCGATCTCGGCGTCGGCGATGCGAAAGGTGTCGGCGGGTTGGCTCAAGGGCGTGAAGTTTACGCCGAAGGTCGCCAGACGCGCCCGAACAAACCGAGTCGGCCTCCAGGCTACCTACCGAAGTCTGACTGGAAGCGCGAGGTCGGGGTGACAAATCCGGTACCGAAATCTTCGCGTTTGGTTTCTCCAGCGGCGTGATGACGTCTCGCGCCCGAAACTATTGCAGCACCAGATAGATCGATTCGTCACCGCCTGAGGTAGGCTAGCGATTCATTGACACGCAGCGATCGATGACGTGCACGACCAACACCGCCGTGGCCTGCGCAACTCAGCCATCGGCTCATCGCACTCGGCGCAAATGCGGCGGGATCGTCACGTTCGCCCGGCCGGCCCAGATCGTCAGTTGCCGCCACTCGGCGTCGGTGGGCAAGCGGTTGAAGCGGCCGCGGGCTTCGGCGAGTTGCATCATGCTCGGCACGACGTGCAGCGTCAGCCGGCCGTCGACGGCCTCGCCGTTGGGGCGGTAGCTAAGGATGATCGCTTGGCGGGCGGCACACTGGTGAACGTAGCCGCCGACGCAGTGGCCCAGGGCGCGGCCCTCGGCGCGGAGGTCGGTTGACGTGGTGATCTCCCACACGGCCGCGCCGTCGGCGAGTTCCAGGTCCAGGCCAAAGCCCGGCCACGTCGCCGGGGCGGCGTCGGTGCTGAAGTTCACCTGCTCGTCGTGCCAGCGTTGGCAATCACGCATCAGCGTCCGCACCGCCCGGCGACGTACGCACAACGTCGGCTGCGGTGGCACCTCGCCCTCGTCCGGCGGCACGGCGGTGCCGAGGTCGTCGGCCTCCTCCGGCAGCGACGGCCGGCCGAACCGGGCGTACTTCGCCCACTGCAGGTAGTCGATGAGCGGCCCGACCTCGTCCGTGCCAAGCATTGGCTCCCGCGCCAGCAGCCCCAGCACGTCGGCCCAGAACTGCTCCTCCGCCGCGTCGCCGAAGCGATCGGCGACGGCGGTGAATGCCACGGCGTCGGCGAGTTGTTCGTCGCCGCCGAGGCCGCGGACCTGCCCCCAGCGGAACGCCGCCGCGAGCCGCAGATCGGGCGGGGCGTTCACGACAAAGTGGGCCGTCCGCGAGGTCAGCGAAAACGGCAGACTGGGGCAGTGCCGCAGGTTGTCGCCTTGGGCGACGTCGAGGAACCACTGCTGCCGCGGATCGCGCGGCTTGGCGGCGGCGGCGGCGAACACCGGATCGAGGAACGCCGGCACGTCGTACTCGGCGAACACGTGCCGCAGCAGCGAGCTGAACGACCCGCCGCCCCACTCGGTGATCGGCCGGCGGAACCGCCACCGCCACGACGCGACGGCCGCCAGCGGCCCGTGCCAACGGTCGCCGAGCAGGCCGCCGCGGACCGAGGCGTGGGCGAGCGCTTCGCCGACCTTCAGCTCCGGCTTGCGTCGCCCAACAAACCGCCCCGCCAGCCCGGCGAACGGGTTGGCCGTCGGCGCACGCCGGCCGTCCGCCGCCGCGGCAAAGGCGCGGGCGATGAGCGCGGCGTCGTCCGACTCCAGCCCGAACCGCTCCCGCCACGCCGCCTTGGCGTCGCCGCTGCGCGCTTTCTTCCGAGCCAGCTTCGCCTTGTCGCGTGCCTTGCCGCTTGCATCAACTATCATCGATCCGTCCCCCGCTTGCTGGTGTGGAGGCTACGGCTCGGTCTTTTTCTTTGCCTTCTTCGGCTTCTTCGGCGGGACGAGGGTTTGGAGCGTCATCAGCTTGCCGTAGCAGACCAGCGTGTCGCCCTCGAGGATCTGGCGGCTGCCGCGGGGGTTGGGGATGGTCAGGCCCTGCCGCATGATGCTGAGCACCAGCACGTCGCGGTCGCGCAAGCCCGTCTCGCTGATCGTTTTGTCGATCAAATCGCTCGGCGGGCACACCGGCACCTCGGCGACGCCGTAGCCGGCCTTGAGGGTCAGGCGTTGGCGGATGTCAACCTCGGGGAAGTTGACCTCGCTTTCCAAAAACTTCACGATTTCGCCGGCGACGTCCAAACCGGTCGCGCCCTCGATGCCCTCCAAGCCGGGGCTGCTGTTCACCTCCATCACCTGCGGCCCGTCAGTCGCCTCGAGCATGTCAACGCCGGCCACCTTCAGGCCCATGATCTGGGCGGCGTGGACGGCGGTGCGTTGGTACTCCTCGGGCAGCTCCAGCGCCTGCGTCGTGCCGCCGCGGTGGACGTTGCTGCGGAACTCGGTGCCCACGGCCGACCGCCGCATGGCCGCGACGACTTTGTCGCCGACGACGAACGCCCGCACGTCCTTGCCCTTGCTCTCGGCGACGAACTTCTGGATCAGCACGTTCTGCTGCAACCCGGCGAACGCCTCGACGATCGCCTCGGCGACCTTGTTGCTCTCGGCCAGGATCACGCCCACGCCCTGCGTGCCCTCGAGCAGCTTGACGATGACGGGCGCGCCCCCGACCGTCTCGATGGCCGGCAGCACGTCGTGCTTGTCGCGGACGTAGGCGGTCTGTGGCATGCCGATGTCGTGGCGGGCCAGCGCCTGGAGGCTGCGGAGTTTGTCGCGGCTCACGCTGATCGCGGCCGAGCCGTTGAGGCAGAACACGCCCGCCTGCTCGAACTGCCGGACCACGGCGGTGCCGTAGAACGTGATGCTCGCCCCGATCCGCGGCACCACGGCGTCGTAGCTGCTAAGCCGCTTGCCGCGGAAGGTGAGCCAGGGTTTGTGGTGTTCGAGGTAGATGCCGAACTTGAGCGTGTCGAGCACCTTGCACTCGTGGCCGCGTTCGGTGGCCGCCTCCTTGAGCCGACGGGTGGAGTAGGCGCGCGGGCTGCGGGAAAGGATGGCGAGCTTCATGAGCCGCGGACTGTACCGCAGAACGACCACATGCGGAAGGTGCCCCGCGTCACGAAGATGTTGCCTGTAGCTGCGGGCTGACAGCCCGCAGTAGACGCGCTGCAGGCTTAGCAGACGACGCGGAAGCTTTTTGTCGTCTAGCGTCTCCACTGCGGGCTGTCAGCCCGCAGCTACAACCCGTTTCCGACCCGTTCCGTAACGCGTTCAGGGCACCGCCTGCTCGTCGTTCGTGCGTTTCTTCGCCCGGCCGTCGCCCAGCAGGTACTTCGCGCCGCTGTCGACGAGGAAGTCGCCCTCCAGCGCCCGCCGGCCCAGCAGCACGCGGCAGAGCATGCGTCGCCGGCAGACGAGGCTGAGCTCGATCTTTTTCTTCACCGGGCCGAGCCGCAGGGTCGTCTCGACGAACAGCCGGTCGTGGGCGTGGCCGGTGGCCCCGCGGACGGTCGCCCTTCGGACCACGTCCGTCTCGATCGCCCGGCTCAGGCGGCCCGTCTTGCGGTTGAGCCGGACGTGGAACCGCACCCGGTCGCCCGGCAGCTCCTCCAGATCGGCCACGTCGATCGCCCCGGTGCGTGCCCCGGTGTCGGCCTTGATGATGAGGTTCCTGACGTGCCAGTCGGGGAACCGGGCACGCTCCTTCCAACCGATGATCGTGGGACTCGACTTGGGCACCGCCGACTGTACGACGCGAACACAGAGCCGCGCCCGTGAGGAAGCGGAGCCGGCGCAGCCGGCTTCAGGCCATGGTGCATGGAGGTGCATAGAGGCGGCTGCGCCGGCTCCGCTTCCTTACGGGCGCGGCTCTGTGTTGACGTTGTTTGGCTCATCCGGTCAGGCTTCGGAACAGCAGGACGACCCACGCCGCCAAGAACACCGCGGCGATGTCGGCCGTCAAACCTGCCGCCACCGCGTGCCTCGTCCGCTTGATGCCCGCGGCGCCGAAGTAGACGGCGATGACGTAGAACGTCGTCTCGGTCGAGCCGAAGATCGTCGCGGCCGTCCACGTCTCGCGGCTGTCGGTGCCGTACTCGGCCTGCACGTCGGCCAAGACGCCCACCGACCCGCCGCCGGTCAACGGCCGCACGATGGCCATCGGCACCACGCCACTCGGCACGCCGACCCACTCCACCACCGGCCCGGCCGTGTCCTTCACCACGTCCATCAGCCCGCTCGCCCGGAACATGCCGATGGCGAACAAAATCGCCACGAGGTACGGGATGATCCGCACGGCGACCGAAAATCCTTCCTTCGCCCCCTCGACGAACGCCTCGTACACCGCCACCCGCTTGAGGAGCCCGTACAGCGGGAACGCCGCGATCAACAGCGGCAGCACCAGCACGCCGACCGTGTTGGCGATGAAGCCGAAGACTGCTTGGAAGAACTCGAGCATCACGCCAGCTCCTTCTTCAGCAGATCCGGGTTGCTGTTGCGGAACGCCGGGATCAGGCCCCACAGCTTCACCGCCGCGACGGCGATGACCAGCGACATCGCCGTCGTCACGATGATCGGCACCGTCAGCCGCCCCGCCTCGACGCCCATGATGGCGATGAGCGTCACCGGCGGCACGAGCGTCACGCTGGCCGTGTTGATCGCCAGCAGCATGACCATCGGGTCGGTGGCCGTGTCGTCGGTCGGGTTGAGTTTTTGAAGCTCCTCCATCGCCTTGAGCCCCAGCGGCGTCGCGGCGTTGCCGAGGCCGAGAACGTTCGCCGTCACGTTGAGCGCGATCATCGCGAACGCCGGCGAATCACTCGGCAGCGACGGAAACAGCGGCCGCAGGATCGGCCGGAAGAGCACGACCAGGTTCTCGATCAGCCCCGCCCGCTCGCCGATCTTGAGCAACCCGAGCCATAACGCCAGCACGCCGATGAGCGACAGCGCGAGCGTGACCGCCGTCTCGGCGAAGTCGAACGCCGCCCGCGTCACGGCCGTCAGCTTCACCCACCGCACCGGCGGCAGCTCGGCCCGGAACCCGCCCGCGCCGTCCGGCACCAAGTTGAACACCAACGGCCCGCCGTCCTCGTCCAAATGGTCCCGCGCCGCCACCAGCGGCGGCGGCAAATCGGCGTCGGCCGCCAGCGTCGCTGTCCGGGCCTCCTCGTCGAACGTCGCCGCGAACGTCACCGGTCCGTCGGGCAGCGCGATTTCCACGCCCCCCCCCACCGCCCGCGCCGCCAGCGTCTGCGCCCCCGTGTCGTAGTTCCACAAATCGCTGCCCAGCGCGAAGAAGACGCTGGAGAGCACCAGCCCCGCCCAGATGTAGTTGAGCATGAGCGGCAGCATCCCCGACCGGCCGCTTCAGCACAAGCGGGCGGGGTGTTGCGGGGCTCAACCGACCGACCGGACCTCCGCCGCGTAGCGACG
>CAYLSV010000036.1:0-1134 GCA_964386435.1 uncultured Tepidisphaerales bacterium | reverse complement strand
TCTCTTCAGCTGTCGGATGGTGTCCCGAATCAGGCGCAGCCCCGCCGCTACGCGGCGGAGGTCTGGTCGGCTGTGACAACGCCATCACCCCACAAACCGCACGCACACCGCCCCGGCCGCCTTCACCGGATCCGCGGCCGTGCGGGTGAGCTCGCCGGTGTCGGAGCAGACGTCGAAGCTGGCGACGACGCCGTCCTGCTGGTTGGCGACGACGAGGTGTCGGCCGTCGGGCGAGAGAGCGAAGTGTCGCGGGCCGCTGCCGCCGGTGGAGATGTGGCGTGCCGGGGCCAGCACGCCGGCGGCGTCCTCGCGGGCAAACACGGCGATCGAGTCGTGGCCGCGGTTGCTGGCGTAGACCGAGAACCCGTCGGCCGCCACCGCCACCTCGGCCGTGGTGTTTTCGCCGTCGAACCCGTCGGGCACCGTCGGCCACTTGTCGTAAAACTTCGGCGAGCCGTCGACCCAGAAGAAGTGGTGCAACTGGTTGTCCAACTCGCCCAACACGTACAGCGACAACCCGTCCGGCGAGAACGCCAGATGCCGCGGGCCGGCACCCGCGTCGAGCTTGAACGTGCCGGCCTGCTCGACCTTGCCGTGGCCGAGCAGGCGGTAGAGGTACACCGTGTCGTTGCCCAAATTGCAGCTGAGGCCGAAGCGGCCGGTGGGGTCGGTGCGGAAGCAGTGGGCGTGCGGGCCGTTCTGGCGGTTGGGGTGCGGGCCGCCGCCCTCGTGCTGGTGGAAGAAGCTGCGGTCGCCGAGCCGGCCCTCGGCGTCGAGCGGGAACGCCGCCACGCTGCCGCCGCCGTAGTTGGCCGCCAAAAGCGTCGAGCCGTCGGGCGTCACGGCGCAGTGGCACGTCCCGCCGCCGCCGGTCTCCATCGGCTCGCCGAGCGTTGTCAGCGACTCGTCGCCGTCGATTGCCAACGCCACCACCGCCCCGCCGCCGGCCTCCACCGCCGCGTACAGCCGCGGCAGCGTCGGGTGCTTGGCGAGGAACGAGGCGTTCTCCACCTGCCCCGCCGGCGTCGGTTGGGTCAGCGAGCCGTCGTCACCGAGCGTCGTCCGCAGAATCGCCGGGCCATAGCAACCGAGGTAGATCGTGGGCATGCCGCGATGCTACGGCGGGCGACGTTC
>CAYLSV010000035.1:30199-35592 GCA_964386435.1 uncultured Tepidisphaerales bacterium | reverse complement strand
CTGGGGCCGTGTTGATGTTGACCAGGCCCTGCGTGCCGATCTCGTCTTCGGCGTTGCCGAGGATGACGTAGATGTCGGGGGCGATGACGTTGCCGCCGCCATCGACGCGGCCGAGACCTAGCTGGTTGCCGAACGCCGAGTTGTTGAAGGGCGAGTCAACCGTTACGGTCCGCAGCGCGGCGTTGGCGGTGGTGCCGCCGACGTAGCTGGTGATCCGCCGCCACTGCCCGACGTTGTTGCCGCTGACGCAGTGGATGAGCTTGCCGGCGAACAGCGTGCTGGTGCCGTCGCGAAAGTCCTGCGGCAGGTTGCTCGAGAGCTGCAGCGTCGTCTGGTTCCCGCCCACAGCGACGGCGTAGGTGCGGCTGGGCGCCCGCAGCGGATCATCATTCTGCACCGCCGCCGGCACGGCCACGTTCGCCGCCCGATTCGCCGCCACGGTGTTGTTGATCCGGCGTGAGTCTGACGTGGGGAGGTCGAGCAACCCCTGGATCACGTCGATCTGGGCCTGCACATAAGCCACCGGGCTGATGTGCGGCAGATGATCATCCGTGGGCGTCCCGACCGTGAAGTGGTCGAGCAAATCGATGGCCCACCGATAGCGGTATTTGGTCAGATGACTATCGGTGAAGGCGATGTCGTTGTTCAGCAGGTATGTCCCGCTGTCGACGCTGCTGCCGTCAATATCGGGCGAGATCGGCGATAGATCGTTGACGAACGCACCATCCGCATTGGCCTCCGAATTGCCAACCACGAACCGGCCGACCTGCTCGCGGTACTGCGTGCCGTCCTCGGAGCCGTCGTAGTCGTTGAGGGGGTCGGTGTCCTCCGCGAAGACGCTGTCCATGGTGACGGCGTTGACCTCGATGAGCCGGTTGGTGCGGGTGGGGTCCTGTTCGCTGATGTCGCGGATGACGTACGAGCCGATGAACGGCACACCAAGGATGTCGCCGGCCCGTGCAAAGCCGCCGTAGGGGTACAACGCGTTGGCCGCTGCGCCGGGTGCGTTGAACGTGCCGACGGTGGTGCCGCCGAGTTGGATGGGGAACGTGTTGGTGTAGGTGGCGGCGAAGTTTCGGCTGGTAACGGCGTTGCCGAGACTGTCGGCGCCAAAACCCGGCCGCTCCGGGCCATCCTGCCGCGCGGCGGCAACCGTCGGCACGTCCGGGTCGGTGCTGGCCGGCGGCACGTTGTTGGGCAGGAACGCCTGACGGATGAAGGTGCCCGAGCCGATCGGCGTCTCCACGAGACCCGTGAACGGGTCCGGTTCGTCGTCATCGACGTTGAAGGTGTCGCGGTAGATGCCCTGCTGGTTCATTGACGTGCCCGAGCCGCTGCCCGTGGCGTCGGAGTTAAGGACGCCGGCGTAACGGCCCGGGTAGACGAACCGCCAGTTGGCCCCGTCCGCGTCAAGGTTCGGGTCGAACGTCTGACGGCTGTAGTACGCGACCGCAGCAGTGGTAGAAGTCGCCGGACGGCTCTCCCGATCGTCGGCGGTCGGACTCAGGCCCCAAAAGAAGCCGGTCAGATCCAACGAGTCGACGGGGATGAACGGCACCACGTTGCCGCCCCGCCGCCCCTCAAGCGCCTCACCGCGGGCGTCAGCCTCATCGGCCTCGCCACTCGCATAGGCGTCGTCGTCAGTGCTGTCGTAAACGGCCGTGCCCCGTTGGGTTCCATCGCTTGCCACGGGACGCAGCAGCACCATCTCCTTATCGAGAAACTTGTGTAGATCCTTCACGAATCGTCGCTCCACCGACGGCAGTGCCGCCACGGTGGCGCTAGGCGTCGGATTCGCAAGGCGCGGAGGTCCACTCGGCGGCAGGCCGCTGCTGGTCGGCCGGTAGACCGGCTCATCCGTCAGGCTCGCCGGCGTGAAGTTGTCGTCGCCGGCGCGGTCGCCGGCGTCGACCACGGTGTCGGCGTAGTTCTCGAGAATCATGTAGCCGCCCGCCGGGATCACCGGGCGGGGGTGAACCTCACCGGCACGCAACCACGGCGAGTTGTCGAGCGTGTCGGTCGCCTCGGCGGTCATCGGCTGCCAGAGAACGCGGGTCGAGTTCTCAAACTCGATGATCCGTTGGGCCCCCTCGCCGAAAGTTGCCGGTTCGCCGACGTCGTACCCGAGCAGGTACGGCGTCCCGGCAGTATCCGACAGGTCGCTGCGGGCCGCGTTACCGTAGGTGCGGTCGATGGCCGCCATTCGCCAGCCGGTCAGGTCGATCGGCTGGTCGGTCGGGTTGTGCAGTTCGATCACGACGTACGGCACCGGGTTGATGCCAAGCCCACCATCGCCCGGATCGCCGGTGCCGGTGGGGGTGGCGCTGTAGTCCTTGAGCGTGTTCGTGTTGCCGTAAAACTCGGTAATGAACGGTTGCCGCTCCGTGCCGGCGACGAAGACCTCCACCGGGAAATCCTCCAAGTTGTTGTCATTGAAGTCGTCGGCGGCGGCATAGTTGGTGTCCGACGCTTCTTCATCGCCTTCGATGTTGGTGCCTTGCGAGCCGTCTCGGGTGTCGACCCGCAGCAGCACGCGGCGCACCGTCGGGTTGTCGTCGGCGTCTCGCATGTCCACCGCATTGACGGCGGCGAGCGCCGCGCGGAGCTTCATGACCTCTTCGGCCGCGAGCGTAACGCCAACGCCCGTGCTGTTGTCGCCGCTGAACAGACGCGGGTCGCGGATCGGGCTGCGGAACATGCGCAGCGGGTGGTAATCCTCGTTCTCGGTGCCGGTGGTCAGGGGCGAGGATCGCGCCGCGTAACGGCTGCCGGCGGGGGTGGCGGGCAGATCCGCCGTGTCACGCCGAGCGTTTGGTCGGCTTGGCCGCTCCGTGGTGAAGTCGAGGCCGAGGTAGGCGTCGATCGTGTTGAACGCCCGCCCGCCCCGCCGGACCGCGAACTCGGCGGCCGGGGTCGTGCCGTCGGCCGGGCCCACGACGCGAGGGTCCGCCACCTCGAAGGGCGTGGCCACCGCCGGTTGGTCGTTGGTGAGGGCTGAAGTGTTCGGGTCGTGCTCGGCCATGACTTGCCAGAAGGCGAGCCACAGTTCGTTGAAGGGGGCGGTGTTGATGTCGGTCTTGCTGGGCACGTCGTCCCACGCCAGGACCTGCCAGTAGTCGTTGCCGGCGAAGGTTTGGGGTTCTCCCGTCAGGCCGTTGGCGACGTCGGTTTCCCGAACGCAGGCCCAGCGGCGGCCCTGCCAGCGGACGAGGTCGCCGAAGTAGTAGTCGGCGCCCGGCTGCCACTCGCCCCGCTCGCGGAGGCGGGTGGGGGCGGCGTTGCTGGTGGGGTTGTGGGCCGTCAGCAGGGCCTTGCGGGGCCGCCAGTTAATGAATGCGCCGCCGGGCTGGACGTCGCTCGGGTTCTCGTAGTCGTAGAGGAAGTTGCCGACGAACCATGGCAGCGGGTTGGTTGCCTGCGTCTGCTGCGGCGTTGGGCCGATGCCCAAGTCGTCGGCGGCGAGGTCGAACAGCGGGCTATAGGCGACGGAGGCGGCAAGGTCGGTTTCGACGCGGCTCTTGCTCGCCCCCACCGGCTCGACGGTGAACCGGCTGGCCAGGGCCGCGGCGTCGTCGAGGCCGTAGCTGCCGAAGCTTGTGACGGCGTTGGCGTCGAAGCGGTTGGAGAGGCCGGGGTTGCCGATGCGGCGGGCCTGCTGGGCGTCCAGGGCGTGGTTGAGGCTGAAGAACCGGAAGTCGTTGCGGTACAAACCGGCCGCCTCCTTGTCGGCGAAGTCGTTGCCGCCGGCGAACGGCTGGTCCACCAACGGGATCAGCCGGCTGTTCGTGCCGCCGTCGAGGCCGACCGGGTCGCCGGGGTCAACGTTGCTGTTCTGCTGCGTGCCGCTGATCAGCGGGATCGTGGCGTACCGGAGGCCGAAGTCGGTGCCGTTGGCCAGGTCGCCGTGACGGGTCTGCCACAGGCCCAGCCGCTCGCCGGGCAGGATAATGCCGTTGGGCTGGTACAGGCCGTCGCCGATCTCGGCGTCCGGGTCGTCGGCGGGATTCGCGTCGGTGCCGACGCCGTCGTAAGTGCGGAGCAGTTCTTCCTGGCCGACGTCGCTGAGGAAGAAGCCGGGCGAGGCGACGCGGGTCAGGTTCTGCTCGCCGCCGCCGCCGACGTAGGCGTAGCTGCGGCCGCGGCTGTGGGCGGTGTTGACGTTGATCGCCGAGTTGTTGTCGATGATCCGGGTGGTCTCGAAGAACGTGATATCGGCCGCCGGCACGCCGTTGACGGAGCCGCCGCTGAGCTTGAAGTTCGACTTGACCAGCCCCGAATCAGCGATGCCGTCACCATCGGCGTCGCCGGCGATCATCAGGAACACGCCGTCATCGGTTGCCGGCAGCGTGCCGGCGTCGCCCAAATGCACCAGGAAGGCGGGGTAGATGTTGCCGTCGCTGAGCTGCACGGCGGTGGGCTCCATCAGGCCGTCGGAGTAGCCGAACCCCGCCGTCAGGTCCATGTTGCTGTGGATCGAGTCGGCCGGCGTCCACTCCAGCGGGCTGCCGGCGGGGTAGGTGTTGATCGTGATGCCGGCGGGCGCGACAATCCCCGGTCCGGCCGCCGGCCGCCACGGGCTGGTGAAGACATCGGCCCCGATCGGCCGCGTGATGCCGGGCCAGCCGAACGGGTTGTATGCCCCGCCGCCGGAGGTGTACGTGCCCACGCCCGAGCCGACGACGAACGTCGGGTTGCCGCGGATCGGCACGCGTGATGCGATCAGGCCGTCGCCGATGCTGGGCTGAGAAGCGTTGAGGCGGAAGCTCGCCCCGCCGTCGGTGCGGTAGCCCAGCCGCGGCCCGAACGCCCCGGCCCCGCCGAAGAGCTTGGTCTGGCTGACCTTGAACAAATCGTCCGAGAAGTTCCTCGGCGGGGTGGTCGAGAAGTCGACCTGCCCCACCGCCTGCCCCGGCACCGTGGCCGTGAACGGCGTGGGCACTTGATCGCCGAGGCCGGCCCCGAACGTGTCGGGCACCGCCGGCCGCACGCGGTTGGCGCCGCTGGTTTGGCTCTGCACCAGGGCCGCCTCGGCCTGGGCGGCGGTGCCGGCGGCGAGTTCGCCCTGGGTGTTGACCGTCACCGCGCTGCCCGAGGCCGCGGCGTCCTGGCCGGTGGTGGCGAGGAACGCCGTGCCGATCACCGCCAAGAGCACCAGCACCGCCACCGCCAGCACCAGCACCGACCCGCCCCGCCGCCGTCGACGGGCGGCGGGCTGGGAAGCGACACCATCGAAGACGCGTCGCCTTCTACGAAGCGTGTGAACGCGATATGCCGCCCGTCAGGCGACCACGCGATCCCGCCCGGCGTCGAGGTTAAGCGCGCGACCGGGACCGTCACGCCGTCCTCGAGGTAGCGGACCATTAGGTGCCGGCGTTCCTCTTCCGTGTCCTTGG
>CAYLSV010000035.1:3185-30189 GCA_964386435.1 uncultured Tepidisphaerales bacterium | reverse complement strand
TCAACATCGTGGACATCATGGAGATTCCTCGCAACTGGCCGGGCAAAGGCCGCCGCAGTGTTCGGGCCGTCCACCACCGCGGTGCAGCGGCCGGCCGTCGAACCCGCACCTTACCGCCCCACCCCCGCCACGCGAAACGCGGCCCGATTCGGTTGAGGTCGTTGTGCGAGTCAATGCACGGCCAGACCCGCGGAGCAAGCTCCGCGGCTAACCCCGGCAGGAAAAGGCGGGCGGTTCAGCGGCGGAGGTCGACGACAAACTCGTAGGTTTCGCCGGCGGATTCGGCGCTGCCGATGCCGACGACGATGCGGAGCAGTTGCGGCCGCGGCTCGTCGGTCGTGTCGGGGCCCCAGGCGGCGAGGTACTGCTGGCGGGGCAGGATGTCGTCGCCGGTCGGGCTGACGTTGTACTCGGCCGCCGGGCGAAGGCTGACGAACGGGGCGACGCCCTCGGTCATGCCGCCGGTGGTGAGGTCGAAGCTGGCGTCGTTGAACCGGGCGATCCGCTCAAACGTCGGCACCAGCGCGGCCACTTGAGCGTTCGACAACCCGGTGGCCGCGGAATAAATGACATCCCGCAGCGGAACGACGTCGACGAGGTCATTGCTGGCGTTGTCGGCCTGGTTGGGCGCGCTGTTGCCGGGGATGAAGCCGTCGGGCTCGGGGATGAACGTGCCGCCAGCGTAGCCGCCGATGTCGCGGGGCATGCCGTAGAACCGGGTCATGGCCCGCTGCTGCGGCGATCCGGGGTTGAGGACGACGAAGTCGGTGGTGCCGTCGGGCCCGACGCCGGTGACGATGCCGTAGCCGGTATCGAACGGGTTGGTGTTCTGCGTCACGAAGTCGCCGGCGAACTCCACGGCGAAGCTGTTGCACTGCTCCAGCAGCACCGGCACGGTGCGGGCCAAACTCCTCGGCGAGAGCGGCCGGGTCGCCCGGGCGGTGCCCTGGGCACGGTAGTTCATCACGAAGTGCGGCCACACTGCCGAGCCCACTCCGCCGCCGTTGAGGCGGGTGAACCGCTCGAGCTGCTGGTTGTACCCGGCGATGCTCACTCCAGCGACGTCGTAGCGGGAGGATTGGATCGGGAACGGCGTGCCTTCGGAGGTGTAGCTGCCGTTGATCGCGCTGGCGACGGTGGAGGGCGAGCCGAATGTCAGCGGCGTGAGGTTGATGCCAATCGTGTTGCTGTAGCTGCCGAAGATGGCCAAATCGTTGTTGCGGCCAAAGAAGCGGGCCGCAGTCGGCACATCGTCCACCGGCTCGTCGAGCATGATGACCGAACCGCCCTCGCCGCTGCCGAGCGTGCCGTCAAGATCGACGTCGGCCGTGTTCGCCGTCGGCTCCTTGAGCAGCAGCGTGGTGCGGCCCAACGCCCACTGGTCGGCGTAGAAGTTGTTCTCGCTCGGCGTCGCCTCGTCATCGGCGGTGAGTGCCGCGTCGTACAGGCCGTGGCCGGGGACGGGGTTGTTGACGCTGGTGAACGCCGCCATGTTGCCGCCGGCCATCTGGGTCAGGCCCTCGTTGCTCGGCTGGCGGAGGTGGCCGTAGAGGAAGGCGGCTTCGTTGCTGCTAATGTCGCTGATCAGCGTGCCGGGGTTGCCGGTTTGGCCGGTGTAGTCGCCGCGGCCGAAGAAGATCAGGCGGTCGAGGCGGAAGTTCCGCTGGCCCAGCTCGAACAGCGGCGTCGGCTCGTCGCCGGGGAGGCCGTCGCGGTCGAAGCTCCGTAGCGCCGCGTCGCGGTCGGCAAATCCCCCGGCGGCGACGGCGGGGTAGTCGCGGTCGGTCAGCGCCACCTCGGCATTGGGCAAGGCGGCCATGCGCAGGCCGTGGATGATCAGCACGCCGTCGTCGGCGTAGCCGGCGAGGTCGCTTTCCATCACGGTTTGGGCCGCGCGGATCTGGCGGGTGTTGTCCGAGACGCTGCTGGCGATGTCGACCGTGCGGGCGGCGATGCCGAACACGCTGGCAATGCCGGCCATCAGCACGGCCACCAGCGCGACCGTCACCAACAGCTCGACGAGCGTGAAGCCGCGGCCAAGGCGACGGGTTGTTCGGCGAGTCATCTTCATGGCGTCCATCCGTTCACAAATCCACTCAGTTCACCGGCACGACGCTCGTGTACACCGCCACCGCCTGGGCCGAGCCTTCATAGCCCTGAAAGACGCCGGCGGCGTCGTACACCGGCTGCTTGCCGCCGACGAGGTAGGCGTAGGGCGTGCCGGTGACCTCGGTCATCGGCGAGCCGCCGTTCTCGGAATAGGCCATGTCGAAGCCGGGGGCGAGCTCGTACAGCGCGTCGTCGCCGGCGTCACTGCCGATGCGGCGGCCGAGGCGGTAGACCCGGCCGTTGGCCGAGCCGCGGGCTTCGCTGGTGGCGGTGGTCGGGTCGTCCAGATCGAGCCGGTCATCGGCAATGACGACGAACGCCCCCTCCACCGCCGCCGGCACGTCGCCGTGGGTGAGCACGTCGCCGCCGCCGTCGGTGAACCGCAGGCGGTCGATGCCGTCGGTGCCGCCGATCGTGTCGTCGCCCTCGTCGAGCTGCACGAACACGCCGATCGGCACGAAAGTCAGCCCGTCGGTATCGAACTGCGTGTAGAACTCGGTGTTGCGGCTCTGCTGCACGACAACGACGAACTGCGCCGTGTCGTCGGCGAAAACGCCCGTGGTGGGATCGGTCGACGAGGCACCGGCGTTGTTGCCTGCCGTGTCAAAGGCGTTGTTCACGATCGTCCGGCCGCGGGCGTACAGCGGCACGACGCCGAAGCGTGGGTCGCCGCTGATGACGCTTTGGCCGCGGACTTTGTTCCGCAGAATCGACTCCCAGCCGAAGGCGTAAGCGCCGGAATCGGTCAGATCGTTGAACCGTTCGTCGCCGAAGTAGACAAACGTGCCGGGAAAGTGACGGCTGAAGGCGACGCTGTTGCCGGAGGCGGGCAAGTTGAACGCCCCGCCGGCCCCGCCGAGGTAGGAGGCGTCGTCGGTGTCGCCGATGTCCTCGCCGTAGCCGAAGCCTTCGGTGCCGATGTGGGTGCGGGGGCCGAGCACGCCGCCGGACGGGGTGACGTTGATGAAGTCGGTGGGCGGCAGGTTGTACGGCGCGACGACATCGAGCGTGCCGCCGAAGTTGACCACCGGCGGCCGATCACCCGCGAGGTTGGCGGCGACGTCCTTGGCGGCGCGGGCCGCGATGCCCCCGGCGGTGGCTTCGCTAGCCTCTTTCGCCTGGCGGATGCCGATGGGGAACAGCGAGGCCGTCATGATCAGGCCGATGCCGAGGATGACCACGGCGAACATCAACTCCACGAAGCTGAAGCCGCGGCGGCGGGTCGGTCTGCGGTGCGTTGCCCCGCAGCTACCTGCGCGGATAGACGTCAAACGTGCATCGAAAGCGGTGGGTAGCTGCGGTGCAACGCACCGCAGTCCCATGAGCGGGGCGAGCGGTCGGGTGTTCAAGTGGTTCACTGCCCCTCCAGAATCGTGCCGTTGAAGCGGTTGATGACCAACGGCCGGGCGTTGATGTCGAGCCAGTCTTCCTCGGTGGCCTCGGCCGTGCCGTCGGCACCGCCGAAGACGTCGGTGAGGGCCGCCGCCATGCCGTCGACGCCGGCCGCGGCGAGGAAGTCGGGGCCGTCGCTGGCCGCCAGCGCCAGCGAAGCTGGGCGGCTGCCGCCGGTGGTGGACGATGGAATGACGTCGCCGGCCGTCGGGTCGCCGGCCCGGCTGCCGCGGAAGATGAGGTCGCCCATCGGAGTTGCGTTGCCCGCCCCGTCGACGCTGCGGAAGGCGTAACTCGCCTGCGGCATCAGCCGGCCCTGGCTGTCGAACAAGACGGTCGGGCCAAGCTGCAGCGCCTCGGCGGCGAGGGTCGAGACGCCGCTGTTGCTGTTGCGGTACTCGTCGTTGAACCCGCCGTACTTCTCCCCCAGCGCCGCTTGGTCGAGCAAATCGAACACCATCACCCCCGGCGGCATCTCCAGCACGCGGAAATCGGGCTCGAGGTCGAGGTAGTGGTCGATGCCCGCCTCGGCCGTGGCCGTCCGGGCGACTTCGCGGACGATGGTGGCGACGACGCGTTCGGCCTCGGGGTCGTAGAAGAACGCCAGGCCCCGGACGCCCTGCTGCTGCAGCGCGGTGGAGCGGGCGCGGCCGAGGTGGCTGTCGACGCGAGCGATGGCCCCTTCGACGCTGCGGTTGCCCCGCAGGACGTTGAGCGTCGGGACGGCCAGGCCCAGCAGCAGGGCCAGCAGGCCCAGCACGACGGCCATTTCCGTGAGCGTGAAGCCGCGGCGGGATGTGCGAGTCGGTGGGGTCACTGGGTTCACTCCGCGTCGAAGCTGTAGACGTTGTCGTCGCCGGTGGCAAAGTTGCCGTCAGCCCCGGCGCTGGCCCAGAACCACCGGATGCCGCCCGGCAGTGGCTCGCCCGGCTCCAAGACGCCGCGGCTGGTGATGACGTGCAGCTCGTCGCCGTGGGCCTCGAAGAACACGTTGCCCAAACCGCCGGCGGGGACGAGGATCATCGGGTTCCCCCACCCGTCGGCGAGCAACTGTTGAGCCTCGACGCCGTCATCGGGGTGGAAGATGCGGTCGCTGCCGCCGCTGCCGCCGGGGGCGGTGTCGGGAAAATCGACCAACGCCTCGCTCGGCAGCCCGGAGATGGCGTTGCGGTTGCTGCCGGCGCGGCTGATGAGCAGCAACTGCTGCTGCGTCGCCACCACCGGCAACATCGTGAACCGGCCGGCATCCAAGTCGTCGCCCACATAGACGAGGTCGATGTCGGGCGCACTGCCGTCGAGGGGCATTGTGTATGTCGCGGTCTCGCCGGCCGAGGTGGTGGTCAGCGTGACGTAGTCGCCGTAGTCGCCGCGGCCGTTGAGGGCGAGGATGGTGGCTTCGAGCCGGTCCTTGCCCATGGCCGTCTCGTAGGTGTCGAGCATGCTTTCGGCGGTTGCCATAAAGCCGCGGGTTTGGCGTTCGCGGGCCCCGGTGTTGATCGCGGCGAACCCGGCGACCAGCAGCCCGATGACCAGCGCCAGCACGCCCACGACGACGATGAGCTCGATGAGCGTGAACCCGGCAACCGGGCGGCGGCGATGAACGGCAGTGGGCTGCATGGGCAAAGGCACCTTCGCCCAGATCGTTCGCCTTGTCCAGCCAAGGCCGTGGCGGGATGGGCAAGGGCTGCGTCCGGCCTTGTCAGGAAGCTGCACCGATCGGCCGCTACAGGGCGCGGCGGAGCGGGTCGTCGGTGGGCATGACCTCCGCCGCCGGGCGGCCGTGGGTGGAGCCGGTAGCTTGAAAGAGGAACGCCTGCCAGCCGCCGGCCGTGCGCAGGGCTTCGGTGGCGTCGGGCGTCATGTCGGCCAGCGCCATCGCCGACTGGGCCTGCGGCCGGGCGGCGACGCTGCTGGGACAGCCGCGCACGTCGACCAGCCGGGGGCCGTCGTCGTGGTTGGCGGCGAGTTCGTGGAAGTCGCTCAATCGTACCCGCTGGACAATGGCCATGCCGTTCTCCACGGCGTTGCCGTCCTCGTCGTGGCGGGCGAAGTAGAGGGCCGTCATCGGGTCGGCCGACATCGACCGGAGGCTTGTCCGCAACCCGTAGAGGTCGGCCAGCAGCCGCAGCTCGTCGAGCTGCTGTTGCTCGGGCCGGCTGTGCAAGCCGTTGAGCCAGGCTTGACCGGCGGGGTTCAAATCGAGTTTGGCGAGCGCGTCACGGATCTGCTGCACGCCCTCCTCGTCGTGAAGATCCTCCGGGTCGGCGGCGACGCCGGGGGCGCGGCCGCGATAAAGGTAGCGCGGCGTCTCACCGGGGGCGACCGGGTCGGGGTCATCGACGCGGAGGATGGCGAGCAATTCGGTCTCGTCGGCCAGACGGACAACGGCATCGGCGGGCGGTTCGGTCAAGGTCATGGGGTTCTTGCGCGGGCGGTTCGGCCTGCTGGAAGCGAAGTGGGTGCCAATGACAAGAGTATCGACCGCATCCGGTGGCTGCGACCACACTTGGTGGCCGTCACCGCCCGTCGTCCGCAACTCTTGCCTTCCGCACCCGCGGCTGCGTCTTCCAGCGGCGATGCACCCACAGATACTGCCCCGGGGCGGCGGAGACGAATTGCTCGATCGCCTTCGTGTACCGCTGGGTGATGTACCGCAGCGGGTCGGGCTGGTCCTGCCAATCGATTGGCTCGATGACGTCCTCGATGCCGACCTCGAACTCGAACTTGCCCCGCCGTCGCCGGGCAAAGCCGACGACGATGGGCACCTCGTACTGCATTGCGACGAGGCCAATGCTTTTGTACGTGCTCGCCGGGCGGCCGAAGAAGTCGACGAACAGCCCTTTCTTCCCCGCGTCCTGGTCGGCGATGAAGCCGAGCGTGCCATGGCGATCCATGGCGGCGGTGATGTCGGGCGTGGCCCCCTTTTTGTCGACGATCTTCTGCCCCTGCTCCTCGCGGACGTTCAGCAGCCAGGCGTTGATGTGCTTGTTGTCCAGCGGCCGAGCGACGCTGGTGGTTTCGAAGCCCAGCAGCCCCAGCACGTAGCCGAGGACCTCCCAATTGCCGTAGTGGCCGGTGAGCATCATCATCCCGCGGTGCTCGTCCAGCAGCAGCCGCAGCGTCCGGCTGAAGTCCGACAGATCGACGTGGCGGGCGAGGGTCTCGAGCCGGAGTTGTCGCGGCGTGAAGACGACCTCGACAAAGAGCGCGAAGAACTGGTGCATCGACTCTCGCGCCAGCTTCCGCCGCTGCTTCTCGGGGAGGTCGGGAAAGCTGGCGGCAATGTTGTCCAGCGCCCGCTGCCGGTGCTTCTTGTCGATGGCCCACATGAGGTCGCCGAGGGTGGCGGCCAGCGTCAGGTTGTCGCGGACGCCGAAGCACGTCATCGCCAGCACCACCGACCGCAGCGCGTAGTACAACCCCCGGTCCACGAGCGGGTTGGGCGGCCGGCGGGGCAAGGCGGCAGGGTAGGGCAACAAGGGCCGGGTTCGCCGTGGTTGAACCGGCCGCCGATCGCGTAAGCTGCGGTGGCATGAGCGACGGCGACGATATTGGCGCGTACGACCTGGAGCCCGACCCCGAGGGCGTGTGGTACTACGCGGTCGGCGACGACCGCCGCGGCCCGGCTGATCTGGACCAGCTCCGCAAGGCCGTCCGCGACGGCACCCTGACCCGCGACAGCCTGGCATGGCGGGCCGGCATGGCCGACTGGATCCCGGCCGGGCAGATCCCGGCGCTGCGTAAAATCTTCCCCATCGCCGGCGGCCCCCAACCCGGCCAGCCGCAGGGCCCGACCCTCGCCTACCAAAGTGCTCCCACCGCCCGCGGCGGCCCCCACGGCCACTACCACCACCCCCGCAACCAGACCGGCGACCCCTACGCCGGGCAGGCCGTCACGTCGCTGGTGCTGGGTATCCTGTCGATCGTCACGTCGCCGTGCTGCTTCCTGGGGCTGATCTTCGGGGTCATCGCGCTGATTTTGGGCAACACCGCCCGCACCGAAAGCACCACAATGGCCGGCCAGGCGACCGCCGGCTGGATCTGCGGCATCATCGGCACGGCCATCTCCGGGATGATCTGCCTCCTGTGGAGCCTCGGCAGCCTTGTCGGCGGTTGACGAAAGGTGGTCGAGGTTTGCCGCTGCAACTTTCGGCGTTGGCAAGGGTCTTGCATGTCGTCACACTGATCCGGCCGCCAACGGGCCACCTTCTTTCGCAACAACTTACAATGAACATGCCCACGCTGATGAACCGCAACCCTGCCCGCCGCCTCGCCACCGCCGCCGTGGCCACCCTCGCCACCCTCGGTCTAACCGGGTCGGCCCACGCCGACCTTCAGGACCAGGTGCCCGCCGAGGCGCTAATGGTCATGAAGTTCAACGACCTGGCCGGCACCAGCGAGAAGATCGCCAAGCTCGCCACCGACTTCGGCATCGCCGCGTTCCAGCCGGAGTTCGGCGACCCGCTCGGCTCGCTGAAGCAGCAGTCGGGCGTCACCAACGGCATCGATGACTCGGGCGACGCCGCCCTCGTGCTGCTCGCGCCGCCGGAGGGTGAGGACGATCCGCTGAACGTGTTCCTGGCCCCGATCAGCGACTACGCCGCCTTCCTCGCCAACTTCGAGGGCAACGAGGAGGTGCCGGAGATCGACATCGATCTGGACGACGATCTGGACGAGGACGACGTTGAGGCGGCTGTCGAGATGGTGACCCCCGAGGGCGTCGACTCGGTCGTCACCGCCGACGGCACTCGGATTTACATCATCCAGCGTGGCGACTATGCCGCGATCAGCGAGGATGCCGACACGGTCGCCAACATGGCCGAGGGCGGCCTGACCGTTGAAGGGCTCAGCGGCGAGCAGTTCGCGGATCAGGACATGGTCATCTACGCCAACACCAAGGCGCTGGAGAAGGCTTTGGCGCCGCTGATGGAGGAGGGCATGCCCGAGGCGATCGACGAGATCACCAGCGAGCTGCCCGAGGATTACGAGCAGTTCGAGCCGGTCGTGGCGGCCCTGGTCAAGCAGGGTTACGCCGCCGCCGGGGCGTTCTTCCGCGACGCCGACGCCGCGACCATCGGGCTGAGCTTCGGCGACGACGGCATCAGCTACACGATCGTCGCGGACTTTGCCGAAGACAGCTACCTTGGCCAGAGCATCGGCAGCCTGCAAGGCACCGACAGCTCGCTGCTGACCGGCCTTCCCGAGATTCCGGCCCAGCCCTACCTCGTCTACGGCGGAGCAGATCTCGACGGCGAAGCACTCGTCGGCATCGTCAACGACGTCATCGAGCCGGCCATGACAGAGTTGGACAAGATCGAGGGCGAGAAGGCTCAGTTCATCCAGGAGTTCGTTACCCGCAACATCGAGGCCACCAAAGGCATCGACGGCGGCACCTTCGGCATTCTGGCCCCGGCCGGGGACTTCGGCCAGACCCCGGCCGTGCAGTTCATCAGCGTGACCTACGGCGACACCCAGCCGCTGTTCGACGCCCAGATCAAGAACGCCGAGCAGCAGCAAGACGTCTACGCCCTGTTCATGCCTGGTCAGGCCGACGACATGCCGGTGCAGGAGTACAAGAAGGGCGCGAAGGAAGTGGCCGGCGTGACGTTCGACTCGATCACCACGCCCGACACCACCGGCGGCCCCGGCGCGATGATCTACGGCCCCGAGGGCATGAAGCAGTTCATCGCCGTCGATGATGGGAAGCTGCTGACGTTCTCCGGCGTCGATGATGCCGTGGTCGAGCAATTCATCACCGCCAGCCGCGAGAACAGCGACCCGCTGGCCGCCCTCGCCGGCGTCGAGGAGGTCGCCGAGATGCTGCCCGTCGACCGCGTGGCCGTTTACTACATCGCCCTCGATGAGATCATGACGACCGCCGGCGACGTGGCCCAGCAGTTCGGTGCCCCGGTGCAGCTCAACCTCCCGCCCGGCCTCCCGCCGGTCGGGGCCACCATCTCGACGCAGGACGGGGCGCTGGTCATCCAGACCTACATCCCCGCCCGCACCGTCCAGGCTCTTGTCGCCCAAGGCATGCAAACCTACATGCAGATGCAAGGCGGTGCCGCCCCCGGCGGCCGCGGCGGCTTGTGAACCTCGCCTTGCTGAGCTGAACACAAGCGGAACTTTCTCCCCGCAAAGCCCACGGGTTCATCCCGTGGGCTTTGTTTTTGCACCGTCACGATTCGCACCCATGCCCCCTGTGTCTTCCGACGTCTGGACCGTCCGCCGGCTACTCGACTGGACCCTCGGCTACCTCACCCGCCGCGGCGTCGACAGCCCGCGACTGGCGTCGGAGATGCTGCTGAGCCACGTCCTGAAACTCAAGCGGCTGCAGCTGTACCTCGACCACGATCGCACGCTGCTGCCCGAGGAGCTGAGTCAATACCGCGACCTCGTCCGCCGCGCCGGCGAACACGAGCCGGTGCAGTATCTGGTGGGCCGGGCGTTCTTCTTCGGCCTTGAGCTGGAGGTCACGCCAAGCGTGCTCATCCCCCGCCCCGACTCGGAGACGATCATCGAAGACGTCCTGCAGCAAGCCCGCACCCGCCCGGAGCTCAAGCGGGCCAACATACTCGACCTTTGCACCGGCAGCGGCTGCCTGGCGTTGGCGCTAGCCCAGAACCTGCCCGAGAGCAAGGTTGTCGCCACCGACCTGAGCGAAGATGCCTTGGCAATCGCCCGCCGCAACGCCGCCAAGCACAAGTTGCACGATCGCGTCACGTTCCATCAAGGCGACCTCTACGCCGCCCTCCCACCCGACGCCGGCCCCTTCGACCTTCTTGTCAGCAACCCGCCCTACATCCCCACCAACCAGTATGAAGCCCTTGACCGCAACGTCAAAGAGTACGAACCGAGAGCCGCCCTCGACGCCGGCCCCGACGGCCTCGCCTTCCACCGCCGAATCCTCGCCGGGGCCGACGAGCACCTGACCCCAACCGCCCTCATCCGCCTCGAAATAGCCCACGACCAAGCCGACGAGGCGAAGGCTCTCGCCCCCGCCGCCCGCATCTTGTACGACCTGGAGCGACGCCCCCGCGTCCTCGCACTGGACCGAGGCTGATGTCCTGCTTCACGCCGCTGAGGCTCCCACCGCCGCGTAGCGGCGGGGCTGCACACCGTTTGTCCAACCGACCTTAACTGCATGCGAAGCCCCACTGCTACGCGGCGGTGGGGGCCTCAGCGGCGTGCTCGAGCTCAAGGTGGTGAACTTCACTGCAGGTACTGGCCGGTCACGCCGCGTGCGGCTTGACTTGGCCCCGCAGCACAGGCTCGAGATCGCGAACCGCCATCCGCGCGTCATGTTGGGCCTGGAGGTTGATCCAGAACTCGACACTGTTCCCGAAAAACAGCGAGAGGCGAACGGCGGCATCGGCGTCCAGCGAACCTCGCCCGTCCAGCCACGCATCGACCGTGGCCGCCTCCACCCGCAGGTGTTCGATCGCGATCCACCGCCGTACCCGCTCCCCGGCGTGCAGACGCTGCGTATCGCGGCAGCGGAAGGTACGAATCAAGTTTTCAGTCTGGACCAATGCATCGTCAAATCAACTCGGCTGTGCCGGCCGGCCTGCCCTATCATTGCCCTAATGGCTAAGGCGGGCAAAGTAAGGACCGAGTTCATCTGCGGCAACTGCGGCAGCGTGCATCCGAAGTGGATGGGCAAGTGCCCGGATTGCGGGGCGTGGGACTCGCTGGAGGAGCAGCGGAAGGTGGCGGCCGACGATCGGCGGGACCATTTGAAGCCGGGCGGGGCGTCAGGGGATCTGGCGGGCGGGGCCAGGGCGGTCCGGCTGAAGGATGTGGACACGTCCACCGCCCCGCGGCTGCCGAGCGGGATCGGGGAACTGGACCGCGTGCTCGGCGGCGGGTTGGTCGCCGGGATGGCGGTACTGGTCGGCGGCGAGCCTGGCATCGGCAAGAGCACGCTGCTGCTACAGGCGGCGGCCAAATGGTGCGGGCAGGGCAAAACCGTCCTCTACGTCACCAGCGAGGAGTCGGCCCAGCAGACCAAGCTGCGGGCGGCCCGGCTGGACGTGAAGTCGGACGAGTTGCTCGTGCTGGCCGAGACGAATTTGGCCCGCGTCGTGCAGTCGATTCACAGCACCAAGGCCGACGTGGTGGTCGTCGACTCGATCCAAATGGTGTACAAGCCGGATCTGCCGGCCGCGCCGGGGAGCGTGACGCAGCTGCGGGACGCGTGCATGGACCTGGTTTACCTCGCCAAAAGCACCGGCGTGCCGGTGGTGGTGGTCGGCCACGTGACGAAGCAGGGCACGCTGGCCGGGCCGAAGATCATCGAGCACATTGTCGACACGGTGGTTTACTTCGAGGGCGACCGCTTCCACGCCCACCGGGTGGTGCGGTGCATCAAGAACCGCTTCGGCGGCACGCACGAGGTCGGCCTCTTCGAGATGACCGGCCGCGGGTTGGCGGAGGTGACGGACCCTGGCCGGCTGTTCGCCGAGCAGTACGGCGGCGACAAACCGCCGTCGGGCAGCGTGTTGACCGCGGCGATGCAGGGCAGCCGGACACTGCTGGTCGAGGTGCAGGCCCTGACCGCCGGCAGCGTCGTCGGGGCGGCCCGGCGGAAGGTCAGCGGCTTTTCCGCCGATCGCGTGGGCATGATCATTGCCGTGCTGGAAAAGCGGGCCGAGCTGCGGTTGGCGGCCGACGACGTGTTCGTGAACGTCGCCGGCGGCGTGAAGGTCGCCGAGCCGGCCGTGGACCTCGCCGTCGCCCTGGCCATCGCGTCGGCCCACTTCAACCGCCCGCTGCCCCCCGCCACCCTCGCCCTGGGCGAGCTCGGCCTCGGCGGCGAGATCCGCCCGGTGCCGCAGCTCGAAAACCGCCTCCTCGAAGCCGCCCGCCTCGGCGTCACGCACGCCCTGGTCCCACCCCTGCACGGCCGCCGCCCGAAGCTGGGCGGCATGGCGCTCAAGGAGGTCAAACGCCTGGACCAGGCGCTGAGCGACTTGTGAACAGCGGGTAGAATGGGCACATGGCCTCGCCCTTCCCCGGCATGGACCCGTACCTGGAGGGCACGGACGTGTTCGAGGAATTCCACAACCACTTTGCCTCCCAGATTCAGCGTGATCTGTCGAAGGCGTTGCCAGCCGGGTACTTGGCAAGGCTCGGCAGCGAAATCATCTTGCGCGAGCCGTCGGCGGGCGAACGCGGAATCAGTCGGCGGTCAGACGCGGACGTGATCCGCACCGACCAACCTGGCAGGAGCGCAGAGGCAACGGCGGCTGTCGCGGCACCAAGGCAGACCCTGCTGCCTGTGGAAGTTCGCGAGGAAGAGGTTTGGCACGTGGAAGTCATCACGCGTGCTGGCCGGCGGGTCGTAACACACATCGAGATCCTCAGCCCGTCGAACAAGCGGCAGGACCGTGGCGCCTACATTGACAAGCGGACCCGCCTGCTGCGCAGCGACGTCAGTCTGGTGGAGATCGACCTGCTGCGTGGCGGCCCGAGACTGCCGATGAGCGAGCCGCCTGAGGAGCCTTTCTACGTCATCGTGGCCAGGGCCGGCGGGCGTGGGCGGGCCGACGTGTGGCCGTTCGGGTTGCGGTCGCCGCTGCCGACCGTTGGTGTGCCGTTGCTGCCTGAGGACGGCGAGGTGCCGTTGGACCTCCAGGCGACACTTGACCGAACGTATGACGACACGGGACTCCGAATTCCGGGTCATGTCCGCTACGATGTCTTGCCGGATCCGCCCTTGTCGACAGAAGAACTCACCTGGGCCGCCGAGTGCCTCGCCGCTGCCCAGGTTGGTTGACGCTACGATCCGCCGGAGCCCGCCGATGCCCTCACCGTTCCCCGGCATGAACCCCTACCTCGAAGGCACCCGTGTCTATGAGGAATTTCACGACTCGCTGGCGTCGCAGTTGCAACGACAGTTGAACCGGGCGTTGCCGCCGGGCTACCGCGCGCGGTTGGGCAGCGAGATCATCCTGCGTGAGCCGAGTGCCGAAGCACGCGGCCTCGCCCGTCGCGGCGACACCGGCATCTTCCTCCACAGTGACGAGCCGCCGGAACCGGCGGGCACGTCGACCCTTCAAGCACCGCGTCAGACGACGCTGCCGGTGCGGGTGCGCGAGGAGGAATCGTGGTATGTCGACATCATCCTGCCGAACCTGGATCAGCGGGTCGTCACACACGTCGAAATCCTCAGCCCGTCGAACAAGCGGCAGGACCGCAACATTTACATCGACAAACGCAGCCGGATGTTGCGGTCGGACGTGAGCCTCGTCGAGATCGACTTGCTACGGGCCGGCCAACGCATGCCGATGGCCGACCCGCCCGAGGAGCCGTGGTGTGTGGTAATCGCCCGCGCCGGAGGACAGGGTCAGGCCGGTGTGTGGCCCATCGGCTTGCGGGAGGAGTTGCCCACCGTGCCGATCCCGCTGCTGGCGGAACATGGCGAGGTGCCGCTGGACCTGCAGCAGGCGGTCGACGAAGTCCACGATGACCTCGGCCTCAAGCCGAACTCGCGGGAGCTGTACGACCGTCAGCCGGAGCCGCCTTTATCAGCGAATGACTTAGCGTGGGCCGAGAGCGTGCTGGCCGCCGCCCGAGCCTGACGGCTCATCCGCCCAGCGTCGCCGTCACGCGTAAATCATCCGCCACATCGACCCGCACATCGCTCAGCTTCGCCTGGCCCAGCGGCAAGGCCGAGAGCGGGAAACGCTTCTGCTCGATCTCCTGCAGCTTCGGCTCCAGCAGCGGGGCGAGCATGGTCATCACCACGCCGCGGCCGTCGAGGGCGAGGTTGGTCAGGCGGGCCGTCAGATCGTCGCCGATCTCCAACTCGCCGCGCAGGCCGACCTCGAAGCTTTTGTAGCCGAGGATCGGCACCTTCTTTCGCCCCTGCACCGCCGCGGTCAGGGCGACGCCGCGGGGGCCGTGCGGGGCCAGGACGAGGTCGAGGCGGTCAAATGTCACGCCGTGCGGGGCCGCCCCCTGGCTCATCTTGGCGTGCAAAAGCTGCCGCAAATCCGATTGCCGCACGCTCACCTCCGCCGTGCCGTGGCGGCAATCCTGGAGCATCATCACCCACCGCCCGTCGTCGGCGTCGTAGTCGTAGACGCACGACACGTCGGTCGCCTGCACCCGCAGCGTCGCCGCCGCCTCGTCGATGTGCAGCGGATCGGCGCTCACCCGCAACTCCCCAAACCCCGGCCCCGGCTGCGGCTCCCCCGCCGGCCTCGGCGGCTTGGGCGGCACGTCGCTGCTGATCTTCGCCCCGGTCAGATCCACGACCAGCGACCCCCCCGCCAGCGGATCGCCCGCCTCCCCGGCCTCGAGCTTCACCGCCGACCGCCTCGGGTCCAGCGTCATCTCGTTCCGCAGCGTCCCGAGAATGGCCGCCTTGAGCTGGTCGGCAGAAACAGGCGGTGAGTCGGCATCGTGATCAAGTTGAAACATAAGGCTCCGGACAGACGCCGCAGTCTACGAACGCCGGCCCACCGCGGCATATCATCCGCCGTGCCCGCCGCCGCTATCGGCCTACTCGCGCTAATGATCACAATGCCCGCCGCCGATCCGGCGGGGGTGGCGGAACTGCGTGCGTGGGTGGGCGAGCAGGCCGCCATCGGAGAACCCGTCGGCGGGCTGGCGTGGGTCACCCCAATGACCGGTGAGCTGAGCGGGTTCAGCCAGCACGATCCGATTGTTGTCACCGTCGGCCTTTACGCGATCGATCGTGACAACGCCGAGGGCCGCCGGAGCATCACCCGGCTCGGCGGCCACACCCTGCGCCTCGATCTCACGGACGCCGACGACAATCAACGTCACGCGGTGACGGATCGCATCGATCACGACGCCCGTCTAACGGTCGGCAGACTCGAGCGATCATCCAGCTTGCGGCTCGACATCCGCGAGCTGTTCGGCGACCTGCCGCCGGGCGATTACACGCTCACCGCCCGCTACCCCGCCGGCACGTTCGACGTCAACATCAACGAGCCGCTCGTCATGCCGCCGGTGCGGTTCCGCTTGCGCCACGTCACGCTCAAGCAGGCCGAAGCCGCCAATCGGCAGCGGCTCGAGGGTCAAGTCGAGTTGTCGCTGGGTGAACCCGCCGACCCAGCCCGTCCCGGCCACCGCCTTGCCACGTTAAACAACGCGAGCGACAAGCCGATCCAGTTCGCCGCCTACGGGGGTGACTGGCAGACGCCGAACAAGATCGAGCCTGGGCAGGTGTACACCGTGCTGAACAGCATGGACGTCTTCGGCCCCGACGGTTGGCGACAGAACATGATCGGGTGGTGCGGCACCGGCGCGGCGTCTTTCATATTGCCGCCAAACACCTCTTGCCAGATCAGGCTCAGCAGCTCGGTGCAGTCGGGTATCGTGCGCTACAGCCTTTGGCTGAACGAGGACGAACAAGTCGTCTCGCGGGCCGTGCTGCTGGAGCCGGCGGCGGGTGAGGAGTAGTCTGCGGTGTGGCCAAGCTCAGCGTCAACCTGAACAAGATCGCGACCCTGCGCAACACTCGGCCGCAGAACGTGCCGGATCTGCTGCACTTTGCTCGACTCGCCCTCGACGCCGGGGCGGCCGGGCTGACGGTTCACCCCCGGCCAGACGAGCGGCACATTCGAGCCGCCGACGTTGCCCCGCTGGCGACGCTGTGCCGGGAGCGTGACGTCGAATTCAACATCGAAGGCAACCCGTTCGAGGGCCGGTTTATCGAGCACTGTCTGGCGAACCGGCCGACGCAGGCGACGCTGGTGCCGGACACGCCGGGGCAATCGACCAGCGACCACGGCTGGCCGCTGCCGGCGAGCGTCGAGCCGTTGCAGCCGATCGTCGCCCAACTCAAACAAGCCGGCATCCGCGTCAGCTTGTTCGTCGATCACGACGCCGACATGGCCGCCGCCGCCGCGACGGGGGCCGACCGCGTCGAGCTGTACACCGAGCCCTACGCCGCCGCTCCCGAAATCGCCCGCCCCGCCCTGCTCAATGCTTTCGCCGATGCCGCGCAACGAGCCGCCGCTGTCAACCTCGGCGTCAACGCCGGCCACGACCTCGATTTCCACAACCTGCCGCCGCTCATCCGGGCGATCCCGGCCCTCGCCGAGGTCAGCATCGGCCACGCCCTGATCGCCGACGCACTAGAAAACGGCTTCGACGCCACCGTGCGGCATTACATCAAAGCGGCGGCCTCGGAGAAGGCCCGATCAAGTTGAAGAAATGGCAAGCCGAAGGAGGGATTTGAACCCTCAACCCCCGCTTTACGAAAGCGGTGCTCTGCCGTTGAGCTACTTCGGCGACAAGGGCGGGAGCTTAGGCATCGGCACGTGGCGGCGGCAAGCTGTAGTTTGAGCCAGGCGGGATGGTAGGTGTCGTTGCGCGGCGTTCATGAACTTCCGCCGGGATGCTAACGCGGAGTTCAGATGATCTTGATGATCGTCGGGCAATCTGCCCCTCCATGCCGCAGACCCACGCGACCGGCGGACGGATCAACCTGGCCGGGCTCGACCGGGTGTTGCCGCGTTCGGTGGCGAAGCTGGTACGGCCGCCGTTGGCAACGTTGCTGGGAGTGAACCGGCTGAACGCCGTGTGGGACGCCGTTGGCGAGGCGGCGACGCAGGGGCCGGGGGCGTTCAGCGAGGCGTGTTTGCGGGAGCTGGGCGTCGCGGCGTCGGTGGCGGCCACGGAGCTGGAGCGGCTGCCGGCGGAGGGGCCGGTGGTGCTGGTCTGCAACCACCCGACCGGCGGACTCGACGGGTTGGTGCTGCTCGCCCTGTTGCGGCGGCGGCGGGCAGATGTGAAGCTGCTGGCCAACGCTTTGCTCGGGCAGGTGACGCCGCTGCGGGAGGGGCTGATCTACGTCGATCCGTTCGGCGGCGAGAACGCCCGCTCGGCTAACCGGCAAGGCATGATCAACGCCCTGCGGCACGTCCGCCGCGGCGGCGTGCTGGGACTGTTTCCCGCCGGCGAGGTGTCGGTGCTGGACGCCAAGAATCGTCGCGTGGTGGATCCGGTGTGGACGCAGCACGCCGTAACAATCGCGCGGCGGGCGGGGGCGCCGATCGTCTGTTGCCACTTGCACTGCGGCGGGCGGGTGGTCTCGGGCAATTCACCGCTGTTTCATGCCGCCGGGTTGCTCAATGCGCGGCTGCGAACGGCGCTTTTGCCCCGGGAAATGTTCAACAAGGTGCGCAAGCCGATCCGGCTGCGGGTGGGTGAGCCGGTGCGACCAATGGGCGACGACGCGACGGCCACGGCCGAGGTGCGCGGGCGGTCGATGTTGCTGGGGTGCCGGTGGCAACCGGTGCCGGCGCGGGCGGGGCCGCTGAGGCCGCTGGCCGGACGGCAATCGGCGTCGGTGCTGCGGCGGGAAATTGATCAACTTGGTGAGCCGCTGGCGACGTCGGGCGACTACCACGTGCTGGCGGCCACGGCCAAGGCGTCGCCGGGGTTGATGCTCGAACTCGGCCGGCTGCGGGAGGAGGCGTTCCGGCAGGTCGGCGAGGGCACCGGGCAGCCGCGCGATGTCGACGTGTTCGACGCGCACTACACGCAACTCGTGCTGTGGGACGGCGTCCGCGGCGAGATCGCCGGCGGCTACCGGGTGGCGATCGGCAAGACGCCGCGGCGGCTGTATGTGCCAACGCTGTTCGAGCTGTCGGCCGGCTTCTTCGGCGGGCAGGCGATGGCGGAACTGGGCCGCAGCTTCATCTCTCCGGGTCATCAGAAGCGGCACGGGGCGCTGGTGACACTGTGGCGAGGCATCGGCCGATGGCTCACGCGGGGCGGCGGTTGCCGGCACTTGTTCGGGCCGGTGAGCATTAGCGCGGCGTTCCGGCCGGCAAGCCGGGCGCTCATCGCGACGTGGCTGCTGAACGAACGGCGGCGGGACGAACGGGCGGCTCACGTGCGGCCGCGGACGCCGGCAAATCTGGCGAAGTGGGCGGTCCCGGAAGTGCTGCGGCTGGCCAATTGGGTGAATGACGTGCGGGAACTGGATCGGCTGGTAAGCGAGATCGAGCCGGACGGCCGCGGCGTGCCGGTGCTGCTGCGGCAGTATTTGCGTCTCGGGGCGCGGCCCGTGGCGGTGAATTTGGACAAAACCTTCGGCGGCTGCCTCGACGTGCTGTGCGTCTTCGACCTCGCCGGCGACAACGGCCGGGCGCTGCGGCGCTACCTGGGCGTTGCCGAGGGATCGGCGGCTCACGGCACGCTTATCGCGGAGGCGGCATGACGGTGGCCGCGACCAAGCCCGGCCCGCTGCTGTTCGCCCGCAAGCTGTGGCAACACGGCACCCGCGTGGCGAGCTTCGCCCCGTCGAGCCGGTTCCTGGCGCGGGCGATGTGCCGCCACATCGACCCAACCACGCCGCAGACTGTCGTTGAACTCGGGGCCGGCACGGGGGCTGTGACGCGTGTGGCCGCCGGACGGTTGCACCCGGACAGTCGGTTGATCGCCGTGGAGCTGGACGAGGATTTCGCCGCCCTCTGCGCCGCCGCCGTGCCGCGGGCGGAGGTGCGTTGTCAGGACGTGACGGCGCTGGCCGAGTTGAACCTGCCGGCGGTGGACGTCGTCCTCAGCGGCCTGCCGACGCCGTCGCTGCCGCGGGCGGTGAACGGGGCGGTGTTCGGATGGCTGGAGCAGATGCGGCCGGCGATGTTCAGCCAGCTCACGGTCATGCCATGGGTCTACCGCGGCCTGTACCGGCGGCTATTCGAGAAGGTCGACTTCGACCTTGTCCCGCTGAACCTGCCGCCGGGCGGCGTTTACCACTGCCGCGGGCTGCGAAATGGCTGGGCGAAGCAGTTGCCGAAGAAGTGAAGTCGCAGGTCGGTCGGGTCAGGCGTTGGCCGCGTCTTCCTTCTCGTGCTCGGCTCGGTCGCGGGCGGCTTCGGACTCGATCTCGTCCAGTGCGGCGGGGTCGATGAGGCCGGCTTCGGCGGCGTGTTGGGCGTGGGCGGCGCTGGAGTGGTCGGAGACGGCCGGGACGCCGTAGGTCTCAATCTCATCGAGAATCTTCTGCACGCCTGCGTCGCGGTCGGGTTGGCTCACGTCGCGGAGGTAGACGGCGGCGAGGCGGTCGGCTTGACCCTGCTCATGGAGTTCTTTGGCAACGTCGCGGTAGATTTCGGCGTCATGCTGGCCGGTGTCGCCGATGAGGACGAAGCGGTGCTCGGGGTAGAGGGCCATCAGGTCGCGGACGGCGTTCAGCTTGTGGTCGCCGTGGGTGCCTTTGAGGAGCTTGGTCGGCGAGAGGCCGAGGTCGCGCATCAGGATCGGGCCGGCGGGCACGTCATTGACCTGGAAGAACAGCCGCATGACTTCGTAGACGTTCCAGGCGCTGCTGGTCAGGTAGAAGAAGCTCTGCTGCGCCTCGCCGTGGTCGCGCAGGGCGCGGTAGAACGCCCCGACGCCGGGGAAGGCGACGCGGCGGTACGGGTTGGCCAGCAGCGTGTTCAGGGCCGCCTTGAGCAGGCTGGTCGCCTCGGTGTGCATGACGGTGTCGTCGACGTCGCTGATGACGATGACCTTCGACCCCGGGTCGGGGACGAAGGCGGTGCCGGTGAAGTCGGTCGGCTGCTTCACGTCCTCGTCGGGCATCGGGGCGATGAGCTTCGCATTCACCTCGACCTCGCCGGGGGCGAAACTGCCGTCAAAATCGGCGTCGAAGTAGCCTTCGCGGTCGGAGCGAACGTTTTGGGTCTGCCCGGCGACGGTCAGCTCGATCTCGGCCCCCGGGATCTCGTCCGACTCGAAGGCCTTGTAGATGCGATAGAAATTTTCCCAAGTCGGCTCGTCCGGCTCGGGTTGGCCCGGCCCCTCCCGTTCCAGGACGCGGCCGATGACGTGCAACCGGCTCGCCGTGCCGTAGCTGTGATAGATTTGCACGTGGATCGGCTCGCCGTAGCCGAAGCGCTGTTTGGCGGCGGTCTTCAGATCGTCGAACGCGTGCTCGACGGTGCTGCCCACCTCGGCGAGGATCTTCCGCCACCCAGTGAGTCCGGTGTTGTCGCTGGACATGCGGAAAGGCTAACGAGGCGGGCGGATGTCGGGAACGGGCAACCCATGCCGACACTACAATGACGCTTATGCGACGGCGGCCGGTGCTCATCCTCGGGGTGCCTCCGCTGGCGTTGGCGGCGGGGTTGAGCGTGGGGTTGCACGGCTCGATTGCGGCGTTGATCTGGAGCACCGGCGAGTTGTTGCCGCGGCCGGAGCGGGCGGCGGTGGAGCGGGTGCGGCCGCCGGCAGGGCCAGCGGAGGAATTCGAGATCGAGCGGCCCGAGTTGCCGGAGCCGGAGCAGGTGGTGCTGGGCGTCGATGGCGGCGACGGGTTCGCGTTCAACGATTTTCTAAGCGACGCCATCGCCCTGCTGCCGAACGAGGCGGAGCAGGATCAGGCCCCGATGTCGCTGCAGCGATCGGGGCAAGTCACGCCGGAACGGCAACTACGCCAAGCCCGCCCGAACCCCGTAGGCCCCACGGCCACCGCCCTGCTGCGGCCGCCGGCGCCCGACTTCCTCGGCCTTGCCCCGCCGCCGACACCCGCCGGCGGTGCGGCGGGTGATGACGGCGAGGCCGACCAGCAGCAGGACGCCGTCGCCGCCGCCACGCCCGGCACCGACAGCTCGCGGCCCGACCCACGCCCGGCGGGCAACGCGTCGGTCTCCGCCACCGCCACGCAGTCGGCGTCGCTGGTGATCGAGGCCGGCCGGATCACCGCCCGCGACGGCCGCGAGTTTCGCCCCGGCGACTTCCAGCCGTTTCTCGCCCAGCGGACGCAGACGATGTTCGTCAAGCTGCCCCAGCGGGTCGTCGTCCGCCTGACCCTCGACGACGATGGCACCGTCCTGGACGTCCACTTCGTCCAGCAAACCCCGAGCACCGCCTTCAACCGCTCGCTGCAACTGTGGCTGTACGCGAGCTGGTTCGAGCCCGACCCGGCGAAGGAACCGGACGAGGTGACGTTCACGATCGTGTTGAGGTGACGGAGGAAGTGATGAATTGAGGAGTTGGTGAGTGATGAGTTGCCGAAGGCAATAGCTCCTGGCAACTCATCACTCACCAATTCCTTCATTCATCACTTCTGCTCAATATCCATTGCCGCTGACGCTCTCGATGCTTTGGATCACTTGGCGGACGTGGAAGGGCTTTTTGAGGAAGCCGTCGAAGACGCCGGTTTTGACGAGGGTGGCCCCTTCGTCGTCACTCATGCGGCCGCTCATGGCCAGGACCTTGGTGAGCTGCATGTCGGGGTTCTTCTTCACCGCCGCGGCGACCTCGCGGCCGTCCACGTCCTTCAAATGCACGTCGAGCAGGATCACGTGCGGCCGGAACCGGTCGGCCATCAGGCCGGCGCTGAAGCCGCCGCGGGCCGTCTCGACCTCGTAGCGGGCTTCGTCTTCCAGGATCTTCTCGAGCACCTCGACGACGTCCGATTCCTCATCGACGATCAGCACCCGCCGGCTGGCCCCCATCAGGCCGTTGAGCGGGATGTTGTGCTCCTTCATGAACTTGATGAGCTGGTTCAGCGGGATGCGGCGGTCCTTGCTCCCGGGGATGCGGTAGCCGGCGAGTTGGCCGGAGTCGAACCACTTGCTGACCGTGCGGGGGGCGACGCTGCAGATCTTCGCAACTTCGCCGGTGGTCAACACGTCCTTCTGGCGGGTGCCCAGTTCGTTTCGTTCGGCGGCCGTGCGGTCGGGGGCGGGGCGGGTGTCGGTCGTCACTTGGCTCATGGCATCTCTCGTGGCAATTTCTCGCTGATCCTTGAATCCGGCGTGTCCGGGTCACGCAAGACATGCCACACGATTGTGGGCAATGCCAATTGTGCCGGGCGTGCCGGTGAACCGCTTGTGCGGCCCGTTGCCGGTGATATCGGCGCCGCGGGCAACCCGCTTTGGTGAGGCAACCGGCACAACCCCGAGAACACGGGCCCGCACCGCTGGTCTGCCGGCCATTATGGGACCGGCCGGTTGCAAGGCAAGCCGTAAGGCGGGGGCAGGATGAGCGAGACGACGCATGCCGCCGATAATCTAGGACGGGTCCAGTTGCGCCGGTTGGGCAAGCTGTCGCGAATGCGCGAGCAGTCTGTGTGGTTCAAACCTCGCCGGTGATCGTGCTCGTTGCGGTGCTGAACAGCTCCAACTGCTTCGGCACGCGGATGCGGTTGGCGAGCGTGTCGCTGTCGAGCCGCAAAACGTCAGGGTTCCAATCCGCCGTCAGCACCCATGGGCGGACCTTGCGCATCGGGATGCGGAGCCGCTGCAAATCTTCGAGGCGAATCGCGTGGTGCTTGCGGAGCGTCATCAGCCGGCCGACGCTGCGCTTGCCGAGGCCGGGAACGCGGAGCATGCGACGGGGGCTTGCCTTGTTCACATCGACCGGGAAGTACGCCCGGTGCCGTAAGGCCCAGCCGAGCTTCGGGTCGTGCTCCAGCGATAGCTCCGGCTCATCGGGCGTCGTCAGCTCGTCGTGCCGGAAGCCGTAGAACCGCATGAGCCAGTCGGACTGGTACAGGCGATGCTCCCGCACCAACGGCGGCCGCTGGGCCGGGAGGCGGTCGTCGGCGTGCGGGATCGGACTGTACGCGCTGTAGTAGACCCGCTTGAGGTTAAACCGCCCGTACATCCGGCTCGATTGCTCCAGGATGTCGGCGTCACTTGCCTGGGTCGCCCCGACAATCATCTGGGTGCTCTGCCCGGCCGGGGCGAACCGCGGGGCCGACTTGATGACCTTCCGCTCAGCTTTGGCCTCGTCGATGCCCTGCCTCAGGGTCGTCATCGTGTCGTCGACGTCGGCGACCTTCTTCTCCGGGGCAAGCAGATCCAAATCCGCCTGCCGCGGCAACTCGATGTTAGCGCTCAGCCGATCGGCCCACTTTCCGGCCTCGGCCAAAAGCTCCGGCGACGCCAGCGGGACGGCCTTCAAGTGGATGTAGCCGTTATACTTGTGCACCGTCCGCAGCGACTTGGCCACGGCGATGAGCTGCTCCATCGTGTAGTCGACGTCGCGGATCACGCCGCTGCTGAGGAACAGGCCCTCAATGTAGTTCCGCTTGTAAAAATCGAGCGTGAGGTCGACCACCTCCTGCACGCTGAACCGCGCCCGCTCGACGTCGCTGCTGACGCGGTTGACGCAGTATTGGCAGTCGTAGACGCAAAAATTCGTCAGCAAAATCTTCAGCAGCGACACGCACCGGCCGTCCGGCGTGTAGCTGTGGCAAATGCCGATGGCGTTCGTGTTGCCGAGTTGCCCCGGCTGCCGCTTCCGCCGGCTGCCGCTGCTCGCGCACGAAGCGTCATACTTCGCCGCGTCGGCCAGCACGGCCAGCTTGTAACGCACCGAATTCTTCTCCGGTGCCCGCTTCACCACCGGCACGACGGCCGAAGGAGGCACGGCAACGGCGGCAACCGATGGTGGCGAACAGAGGGCCGGCATCAACGGATGGTACGGTTGCGCGGCCGCAACGGTTCACCGATCAACCCGCTGACGACCCGCAACAACTGCTTGGGGTCCACAGGCTTGCGAAGAAACGCCTCGGCGGGCGATTCGTCAAGAGATTCATAATCGTGGCTCGTGACCATCAGCCGCCGAACCCTCGGGTGTTGCCGGCGCAACTCCCGCAAAAAAACGAGGCCGCCCACGCCCGGCATCTCGATATCCACAATCGCCAGGCTGCAGCGATCGTCCACCAGCGGCGCGGCCGACTCGGCGCAGTCGGCCTCCTGCACCTGCCACCCGTGCTGGCGAAGCAGGCGGCCCAGTGCGGTGCGGATGTGTTCGTCGTCGTCGACGATCAGCACCCGCGCCACGCCGCAAGGCGGGCCCGAGTTGACGCATCGTTGTGGGTCCACGCCCCAGAGTTCGCAATCGGGGTGCCAATGAATGCCGCTCCATGATTTGCCCGAAGCCCGGTGGTTGCCGGGGGCGTTGCGGTGGCGCATCATGGCGGCCCGAGTCGTTCATGCCCCACCAGCACGCCGCCAAACAACGCGATTTCCGCAGCCGCCACCGCGCCCGCCGCCACGCCGAAGCACACGACGACGGCCCGGCGAAAAAGCGGAAAATCCCCGACCACCCGCTGATCCCCACCGGCAAGCCCACGCTCGTCACCACCGACGACGGCCTGTCGGCGTTGCTGCAGCGGCTCACCGACGCCGGCAGCTTCGCCTACGACACCGAGTTCATCGGCGAAACGACCTACCACCCGCAGCTTTGCGTCGTGCAGGTGGCGACGGTGGAGGAGGTGGCACTCATCGACCCGCTGAGCGTGCCATCGCTCGACGGGCTGTGGCATCTGCTGGCCGACCCGGCGGTGCGTAAACTGGTGCATGCCGGCGAGCAGGATCTGGAGCCGATCGTCCGGCACATCAACAAGCCGCCCGCGAACGTGTTCGACACGCAGCTCGCCGCCGGGTTCGCTGCCATGAGTTGGCCCTCGGCCCTCTCGAAGCTGGCGGCGGAGCTGGCGGGGGTGAAGCTGCCCAAAGGCTTCACCTTCACCGATTGGTCCGAGCGGCCCCTCTCGCAGCGGCAGCTCGATTATGCGGCCGATGACGTGCGATATCTGCCCCGCATCACCGCCGTACTTGATGAGAAGCTGGCGGAACTCGGGCACGCCGAGTGGGCGGCGGCGGCGTGCGAGGAACAGTGCGCGATGGACCGCTACGTCTACAGCCTCGACGACGCCGTGCGGCGGGTCAAGGGCGGCGGCAACGTCGAGCCGCCCCAGCGGCCGGTGCTGCGGGCGCTGGTCGAGTGGCGCGACGCCGCCGCACGCGAGGCCGATCTGCCGCCGCGGGCCCTGCTGAAGGACGAAATCCTCGTCCACCTCGCCCGCAAGAAGAAACTCACGGCAAATGAGCTCGGCGGCATCAAGCACTTTCCCCGACCACTTGCCGCCCGCGTCGGCAACGACATCGTTGCCGCCTGGCAAGCCGGCCATGACGCACCGAAGGGCGACACCACTCCCATCGGCCCGCCGCTAATGCCCGATCCCTCCGAAAAGTTTGCCGCCGAGGGTTTGCACGCCGCCTTCGCCGCCCTCTGCCACAGCCGCGGCCTCGACCCCGGCCTTCTCGCCAACCGCACTGACGTCGTCAACCTCGCCCTCCGCCACCAGAAAGGCCAGGACGTGAGCGATCATCCCCTGTTTACCACCTGGCGTGCCAACGCCGTCGGCGACGCCGTCAAGCAACTACTCGGTGGACAGCCGGTGGAACTGAGCTGGTCGCCCGCTTGATGTGTCGCAAAAGGATGCGGAACAGCTCGCACCCGACCTTGGGGCACAACATCGTCACAGCCCCCACCGCCTCTAGGAGGCGGCGGGGGCTTTCGGTGGCTTATTTGGACCCGCGGGTTCAATCGCGGCGCAGGCCCAGGCCGAAGCTGGCGAGGACCTGTTTGATCTCGTTGAGGCTGGTGGTGCCGAAGTTTTTGCAGCCCATCAGTTCGTCCTCACTGCGGCTAGCGAGTTCGCCGATGGTCTGGATGTTCAAGCGTTGCAGCGCCTTGCGGCTGCGGACGCTGAGTTCGAGGTCGGTGACGTGGCGGTCGGCCAGCTCGTCGGGCACGTCCTCCGGCACCGCCCGGCCTGCGCCGCCAACGGGGCCGAGGTCCATCTCGGGGGCCTCGAAGTCGCTGCCTTCTTCCAGCGCCTGCCCGAGGCGCAGGCCGCGGCTGGCGAGCAGGCTCTTGATCTCGTTCAGGCTCGTCTCGCCGAAGTTCTTGAACGCCAGCAACTCCTGCTCGGGCACCATCAGCAAGTCGCCCAGCGTGTGGATGCCGGCCTTCTTCAGCGCGTTTCGGCTGCGCATCGACAGCTCGAAGTCGGTGATCGGGATGTCCAGCACCGCGTCGCGCGTGGTCCGCGGCCGGTTGTCGGCCGTCACCTGCATGCCGCGGGCGCTCTCGACGTCCTTCGCAAACAGCTTGGCCCGGGCGTTGTTCGGCTGGGTTTCCAGCACCGCGTTCAGGCAGCGCATCGCCTCGTCGTATCGGGCGTGGTCCTCGTACAGGACGGCGAGGTTCATGAGCGCGTTAATTTTCACCTGCCCGCCGGCGGTCAGGCTCTCGTAGAGCTCGATGGCCCGGTCGTCGTCGCCGGCGCGGTCGAGCAAGAGGGCCAGGCGGAAGCTGGCCATTTCGTGGTCGGGGTCCTCGGCGAGGGCGAGCTCGTAGGTGTCGATGGCCTTGTGGAAATCGCCCTTCTGCTCGGCCTCGTGGCCGCGGGTGTAGAATTCTTCGGCGGCGCGTTCGTTGATGCTGGCAATGCTCATGATGGCTGACTGGTCGGTGCGGGTGGCGGGACGGGCCGACATTTTTAGGAGCCTGTCCGGCCGCTTTTCAACCGGGGCCGACGGCGAGGTGCAGCAGGATCGGCCGGTGGTCGCCGCCGAGGGGTGGGCCGACGTGTTGATCGAGGGCAACGCAGGGCGAGGCGAAGGCGTGGTCAATGCGTGCCCCGGCCGCGTGAGGCCAGGTGCCGGCGAGGCCGGCGGCACGTCGGAAACCCGCGGTTCGCAGCGAA
>CAYLSV010000035.1:0-3143 GCA_964386435.1 uncultured Tepidisphaerales bacterium | reverse complement strand
GTTGAAGTCGCCGACGACGATCGCCGGGCCGTCGACGGTCGTCGCCCAGTCGACGATGGCGTTGGCGAAAGCTTGTTGTTCGGCGGGTCGGGTCGGGCGGGCGAGGTGGATGAGCAGCACGTCAAATGGCTTGCCCTCGAGGTCGAGGCGGACGTGCGGGTACTCGCGATCGGTCAGGTCCGGCCGCAGCGTCAGCAAGTCGGCGGTGGCCGAAGCGCCGGTGCGGACGGCGACGAACGTGCCGCGGCTGTCGGGGCGGGGGTTGGCCAGAACCGTCCGGTAGCCGGGCAGCGTCGGCTCGCTTTCCACCTCCAACAACATGACGACGTCGGCGTCGACGGCGGCCAGCCAATCCCGCCACGCCGCTTCGTCCGCGCCGCCGATGTTGGCGAAGGCGAGGGTTCGCGTTGGTTCATCCGGCGACGGCGCACGCGGCAGCAGGACGACCGCATGGACCGCAATGGCCAGCGGTGCCACGCCGCCCCACCGCCACCCGGCCGCCGCGGCGAAGGGGCTCAGGATCAGCGCGGCAATCAACTGGTGCGGCCGGAAGTGGTTGGGCAGATCGAGCCACCAGACCCATCGCCCCGCGAACCCGCCGACGGCGAGCAGCAGCAGCAGGACCGCCGCGGCGGCAAGCGTGCGACGTGTCCAAGTGTTGACTCGGGAATCAGGGTGAGCCGGTAACTTCTGCGGAGCTTCGGGGGCTTGAGGATGGGCCACGTGATCAGATGCCGCGCAGGGCTTCGGGGAGTTCGATGTCGGTGACGCGGAACTGGATGCGTTGCTGGTCGGTTTCCGTCACCACCGGCCAAACGAGGCGGGTGGGGGTGAACTCCTGCTCGGCCCGGAAGTTGAGCGTCACCACGGCGTTGCCGTCGCGGTGGTTGAACTGAGCAATTTGCCCCGGCACGCGGCGGCCCTCGGCGTCCTCCAGGCGGACGTTGACCAGCGCGCTCTGCACCTCATTGTGGTGGATGTTGCGGCCGGTGAGCTCGATCTCGACGGCCAGCCGGCGTTCGTCGGACCGCTGGACCGGGTGGATGGTGTACGCCTGCTCGCCGACGGAGACGGCCTTGGGCTCGGCACCGATCGGGTCGTCGACGGTGATCTCCAGCGAGTCGACGGCGACGTCCAGCACCAGCTCGCCCTCGACGACCCCAATGCCGCGGGGCAGGGTGTCGCCGAGGTCGATCTGGGCGGTGACCAGGCGGACCGGGCCGCTGTTGCCGTTGTTCCAGCGGTTGCTGTCGCGGGCGGTCATCTCGCGGCCGTCGGTGCCCTCGACGCGGGTGAGGGAGAGGCCGACCGAGCCGGTGGTTTGGAGCTTGGGGTCGGTGAAGAGCCACATTTGCAGCGAGGCGTTGCTGCTGACATTCATCGGGCCGTTGGCGAGGTCGATGTTGCCGCTGCGGTTGAATTGCAGCGACCGGACCTCGAGGTAAACGCCCTCGCCGCTGAACGACGGGTAGTCGGGCCACGCCCCGTCGCCGGGCTGGAGATCCAGGCTCTGGTTCTGCGGCACCACCTGCAGCCCGCACGCGGGCAACACGATCTTCAGCGCGTCCCACAACGGCACGCCGTCGACCCGCACGGTGGCCGTCTGCCCCTCGAGGTTGTCACGCAGCCGCGTCCACTGCCGGCCCGGCGGGATCTGGGCCTGGCGGAACAAATCGTCGACGATCTCCGTGACCGGCGCGTCGACGTGATCAAGCGTGATCCGCGTGGGCGTGAGTTTGCGGGACCGCTCGATCTCGCGGAGCAGCCGCTGGCCGCGGGCGACGAGCTCGGCGTCGGCGTTGCCGTCGGTGGCCCGCTGCAGCGCCGCGGCGGCCGGCTCGCCGATGTCGAGCAGCCGGCGGGTGGCCTTCTCCCGCACCACCCACTGCTCGGCGGCTAGATCAGCGATGAGCGCGTCGATCTCTGCCGCGGCCGAGGGAATTGCCGAGGGCGTGGCCGAGGGAACCGCTGCCGGTTGGGTGGCGGGCTGGGCGAGCGTGGCCGTCGCGGCCGAGGCTGCCAAAATTGCCGCGAGCAGGTGCGCCTTCATGCCCGCATCGTACACGACACCAGCTCATCGCGGCAGCGGCAGGTCGCGGAACTCGAACGGCACAACGCGCTCCTCGACCTCAATCGGCACCCGCCACAGCAACTTGACCGGCGGGTTCTCCAGGTCGCGGTCGCCGAAGCACAGCTTCGCCGTCACGTGGTTCCACTGCCGGTCGATCTCATGATCATGCGCGGCGATCTCCGTGCCGTCGGCCAGCACGAGGTGCAGCAACTCGAGGAACCGGTCGTCGCTGCTCATCGGGCCGGTGTTGTCGATGGTCACATCGACCCGCCACTGGTCCTCGGCCAGAAAGATTGCCGTGGTCTGCAGCGTGGTGCCCTTGATCGTTTGGTTCAACCCCTCTGCCTGCGGGTCGTCGGCCTCGACATCCAACGACTGCACCGTCACGCTGAACACCACCTCGCCCGCGAGCCGTTCGAGCTTCTCGGGCAGGTCATCGATTGACTCGACGCCCGCCGAGTATGCCAGCGAGTGAAACACCCGCGACTCGACGTTGTGGCCGAAGCGAGTGAACGGGTCGACTACCGGCTCAAGAGTTTTGCCGCCGGGCAACCGCAGCTCGGTGACTTTGAGCGTGGGCGGCTCGAAGACCGAGAGCTTGGGCTCGGTCATGGCCAAGAAGGTGAACCGCAGTTTCTTCTCATCCTGTCGCACCTGCTGCCCGGACAAGTCGACGTACGGTTGGTAATCGAGTCGAATGCTGCGGGCCTCGATCCGCACGGCCCCGGCGTCGACCGCGGGGTAGCCTTCCCAGCCGTCGTCGCCCCAGGGGTGCAGGCTGACGCCGTACTCCGCGTCCATCTGCACGCCCACCGCCGGCATCACCTGCCGCACCGCCTCGAGCAACGGCACGTCGGCGAGGTCCATGCTCACCGGCGGGCCGTCGAGCATGTCGTAGTCCACGTCGAAGCCGGTGCCGATCAAATCTTCGAGCCGCTCCAGCGCGTCGGCGGGGGGCACTGCATCGAGCTTCAGCGTGATCGGCGTGGCGGCCAACACGTCCTCGGCATCAAGCTCGCGGAGCAGCACCCTCGCCCGGGTCGCCGCCTCGGCGTCGTCGCCGGCGGCGAGC
>CAYLSV010000034.1:2010-36568 GCA_964386435.1 uncultured Tepidisphaerales bacterium | reverse complement strand
TCCCGTCGCCGCGCCGACGGCAGGATCAGCCCCGCCGCCACGCGGCGGAGGTCCGGCTGGTGCCCGCAGCGCCCAGCCCACCGCCAGCGCCGCGTACAGCATCAGGCCGCCCTCGTTGTACGCCACCGCCCCCAGCAGCACCGCCCACGGCACGCCCCCCGCCAGCATTGCCCCGGCCGCCGCGTGCCCCGCACCGCGCGGACGCAGAATCGCCCACACCGCCGCCGGCACGAGGGCCACCGTCGCCGCGTGCATGAACTGGGCCAGATACATCCCCGCCCACGGCCCGCCACGCAGGTGCATGGCCAGCAGGTAGTGCATCTCCACGAGCAGCGGGAACTGCCCGAACACGTTGTGCGGCGTTGCCACAATCTGCCCCCCCTCGAACCACTCCCGCGGCAGTTGCAGGTGGTACGCCGCCACGTCGTACCCCGCCGGCTCGTCGCCCCAGAGGATGCCGGGGTAGATCGACGCCGCCACCACCATGAGCCCCAGCGGCAACCCGAGCGCGACAACGCCCCAGGTCGCCGGCTCGATCGCCGTCGGCAGCCGGATCTTCACCAGCGACCACACGCCCCACGCCCCACCGAGGCCGACGATCAGCCACGCCGTCCCGTTGTTCAGCAGCCCCGCCAGGCCGAGCCCGAGTGTCGCCAGCCCGATGAGCCCCAGCCCGAGGCCCACCGCCGTCACCTCGGCCAATCCGTCCCGCCCCACTTTCAGCGGCCCCAGCACCAGCCGCCCGACGCCGTACCCGCTCAGCAGCCACAGCCCCAGCACCGGCAGCTCCGTCAGCAGCGTGAGCACCACGTCAATCGCAAAGCCGCCGGCGAACAGGAGCATGCTGATCGCCGTCACCCCCAAGATGGCCAACGGCAGCAACGCCCAGCGGGCGGGTGAGTGGGCGGCATCCATGGCTCGATCATCGCCGGGCGGCACGCAGTTTCCAAGGTGGAGATCCGCAAGGTGCTGCGCTCCTTCATCTCTCCGTCGAGAAGCCGTTCCCGCACGCGGCTAAAACGTGGTATGCCCGCCGCCCATCTCCCGCCGCCCGGTCTGCTGCGTTGCGTGCTCGACACCGACACGTTCAACGAGGTTGACGACCAGTTCGCCCTCGCGTGGATGGCCAAGCGGCCGGACCGGTTCGACCTGCTCGCCGTGACGGCCGCCCCTTTCCACAACGGGCACAGCACCGGGCCGGCCGATGGGATGCGGAAAAGCGTCGAGGAGGCCGAGCGGGTGCTAAGGCTCTGCGGGCGGGGCGAGGTGCCGGTGGTGCCGGGCAGTGAGCGGTTCATGCTGGAGGGCGGGCCGGTGGAGTCGCCGGCGGCACGGCGAATCATCGAGCTCGCCCAGGAGAAGCCGTTGCACGTGGTGGCGATCGGGGCACTGACCAACGTCGCCAGCGCACTGCGGTTGGAGCCGGGGCTGAAGGATCGGATCACCCTCCACTGGCTCGGCGGCCACCGGCCGCCCGAGGCGCTCAACCGCGAGTTCAACTACAAGCAGGACGTGCCCGCCGGCGACTTGGCGTTTGGCGGCGTGCCGCTGATGTGGTCGCCGTGCAAGGGGTTTGCCTCGCACTTGCTCACAACGGTGGCGGAGCTGGCGCAGGAATTCGAGCCGCGGGGCGAGCTTGCCGCGTTCCTCACCAACCGCGTCCGCCAGCACATCGGCAACCGCCCGACTTTCGCCAAGGAGATCTGGGACCTCGCCCCCGTCGCCTGGCTTCTCGGCGGCGATGACATGTGCGTTACCCACGTCGTCCCCGCCCCGCTCGGCAACGGCGAGATTCGCATGGGCACGCACATCCACCGCAATCGCGTCTTCCGGCAAGTGTTCGACGATCTCGCAACGTAGCCTTCCTCACCGTACCGGTTGGGCGAGTTGGGCGACCTCCGGCGGACAAAGCAGCACCGACCAGAAGCATTGGCCGGGGCCGTTCTCCACCCGCATCATCAGGCGGTTGACGCCCGCTTCCAGCCGGACGGTGCGCATCGCTTCGCCCATCCGCCACGGGCTTTCGGAGCGGTCGGTCCAGACATTCACGCCGTTGAGCCAGACCTTGGCGGCGTCGTCGGTGGCCAAGGCCATGAGCACCTCGCGGGGGGCGTCGGAATAGATTTCGGTGTAGGCGAAGTACGCCGACCGGCCGAATGCCCCGCCGGGCGGACCGACGCGGATCTGATCGCTTTGCACGAACTGCCACGACGTCTCCCGGCCGTCCTTGCCGTCGTAGGTGGCGTCGAAGTCGATTTGCTGGACGTCGGCCTCGGGCGGCAGGAAGTTCTCGAACGGCTCGTTGGGCCCGGCCCGCTCGAAGGGGCCGGCGACATACCAAGTGTCGAGGTAGATCCAGCCGCCACGTTCGCTGTCGTCGCTGATCATGCGGCCAGGCAGGGCGTTGCTGAACACCAGATCCTCGGGCAGCAGCACCTCCGGTTCGCCGCCGCGGAGGGTCGAGCCGGACGTGAGGTTGTCGCCCAGCGCGGCCTGATCGCCTTGGTCGGCCCCGAGGCCGTCGCCGATGCCGCCGACGGAAAGGCCGGAGTCGGCCGCCTCGCCGGTGATGCCGCGGTTGGACAGCCCTTGCTGCGCGATGGCCGCGCCCGTCGCCCCGTTCATCGCGCTGGCGGCGAGTCGGCGGACGTTGCTGGCCCGCACGTCCACCTCGCGGCCCAACGCTTCATCAGCGGCGATGGCGCTGTTCACCGCGGCAACGCTGTTGGGCGATTGGCCCTGCTCGCCGGCCTCGACTTGCTCGCCTGGTTCGCCCTTCTCGCCCTGCTCGCCGGGTTGAGCTGCGGTCTGGGGTGCACCGGGAGCGCCCGGCTGGTTGCTGGCGTTCTTGGGTTCCGAATCGCCGCCTTCGCCGTCGCCCTTGTTCGGGTCCAGGCTTTTGCGGACGTCGGTGAACGCCTGGCCGCTGCTGGTGGCGATGCGGGCGGCGTTGGCGTCGGCGGCGATGCCGGCGACCTGCTCCTCAATTTTCTTGGCCTCCGCGGCAAGCTTCTCAAGATCCTCGCCGTCGGACGCTTCGGTGCCCTCGGCACCTTGGGCACCCTCGGCACCCTCGGCACCGGCCGGACCGCCTGGCTCGCTTGAGTCGCCGGCGTCGTCGCTGACGTCCGTGGCCGATGAGGTGTCGTTGGCTTCGTCGGGATCGCCCGGCTCGAACTGGTCGGCTGCCTTTGCCATATCGCGGGCCGACTTGCCGACATCCGAGGCGGCGGCGGCACGCGCACGCAGCTCCTGCTTCGTCTCCTCGGGATTGGGCGGCTCCTGCTGGCGGTCGATCCGCTCCTCGTTGCCGGCCTTGATCAGCTCCTTCGCCGCCTCCTCAATCGTCTCGACGTGCTCCTCGACGTTCTCCGGCTCCTCGATCGCCTTGGCTAACGCCTCGTCGGCCTTCTCGACGGCCTGCTTCATCTTCTCGGCGATCTCCGGGTCGGCGTGGGGCTGCTCCTCGTACCGCTCGACCTCCTTCTCCAACTGCTCGACCAACCGCTCGACCGGCTCGAGCCGCTTCTTGTTCAAATCCTTCTCCTCGCGCTCCTTCATCCGCTCGAACGCTTCCTCCCGCGCTTTGAGCGCTTCTTCACGATCGTTGCGCATTTCCTCCAGCTTTTGCTCGATTTCCTGCCGCTGCTCTTCTTCGGCCTCCTTTTTCCGCTCCTCGGCGATCTCCTCGGGCAGCTCGGCCTCCTCGCGTTGGCGGCGGATCTGCTCGTCGAGCTCCTTGGCATTTTCGCGGACGAGAGCGGCCCGCTCGCGGACTTCCTCTTCCTCCATCGCCATTGCCGTCTGCGCCCACGGCCGCCACGCGGCCAGCAGGACGACGTGCACGATGATCGACACGCCAAACAGCCACGGCAGGGGCGACCATTCACGCTTGCGCTCGGTGGTGGTGTCGATCATCAAGACTCCGGGTTCAGCGGGCGTTGTAGCGGTCGTCGTAGGTGCGGACGCCGACGTTGTTCAGTTGGTGAAACTGGGCGGCGTCGAGCACCTCGACCACCTTCTCAAAAGGCGCGGCCCGGTCGGCGTCGAGCCGCAGGCGGCGGGTGGGGTCGGCGATGCCCAGCAGCCGCAGCTCGTCGTGCAGTTGCGTGAGTGTCCGTGGGAAGCCTTGCCAGTAGAAGGTGCCTGCGGCGTCGATGGCAACCACCGCTTGGTCGTCATCGGGCAGCAGCCGAACGTCGCTCATGCTCTCGGGCGGGATGAGGTCGACGTCGCGATCCTCCTTCTTCTCGATCGTGGCGACCAGGAAGAAGATCAGCAGCAAAAACACCGCATCGATCAGCGGGCTCATCGCCACCTCGGCCTCGTCGTTGTTGTCTTTGCTGCCGCCCATGCGCATGGCTTGCTCCTCCGAAGCTAGTTGCTCAACGGGGTTTCACGGATTCGGCTGCGCACATTCTCGAAGCCGTACTGCTCGAGGATGTCGAGCAAGTCGATGACCGCTTGCGTCGGCGTGCCACGTTGGATCTGCAGCTCGATCGGATAGGTCGGGCCGTTTTCGCGGAAAACCTCGCCGAGCACCGTCGCCACCTCGGCGGGCGGCACCTCGGCGAGTTGCAACGCCCCCCGCCGGTTGCGGCCGGTTTCGCGGTAGACGCTGCCGGACGGGTCGAGGCCCAGCACGACGGCCCCCGATTCGCCGGCCACCTGAATGCTGGCCGAGGGGTCGGCGAGGGTGATGGGAATCTGCCGTTCGTACCGCTTGAGCATCCGGGTGACGAGGAAGAAAATCAGCAGCAGGAAGACACAGTCGATGAGCGGCGACAGGTTGACGCCTGCCTCGCCGCCGCCGCCGCCACCGCCGCGACGGCCCCGACGCCCGCCGCCGGTCATCCTCACGACGCCCCCGCGGCCAAAGGTTTCTCGATGGGCCGCGACGGCGGTTTGCTGCCGGGCGAGGCCGGGCGGGATGGGGCGGGTGCCGCTTGCTGTCGCGGGGTGACCTTGGCATGGCCACCGCCGGTACGCTTGTTCAGGAACAGCCGCTGGAAAAATCGCTCGGAGGCTCGCTCCAACTCCGCACCCATGGCAAGGGTGCGGTTGCGGAAAAAGTGGTACAGCGCCACCGCCGGGATCGCGATGATCAAGCCGGCGGCCGTGGTGATCAACGCCTTGCTGATCGACCCGGCCAGCAGCGACGCCCCGCCCTCGTCGCCGTAGACCTCCACGAGCTTAAAGCTCTCGATCATGCCGATCATCGTGCCCAGCAGCCCAAGCAGCGGGGCGAGGCCGGCGACGACGGCGAACGGCACCAACCGCCGCTCCTCGGCGGCCAGCGCACGGGCTCCCAAGTCGCCGGCGGTGTTGAGCACGAGTTGCGGGTCATCCTTGCGGTGGGCGAGCATGTGCAGCACGACGTCGCCCAGCACGCTGCCGTCACGCTTGGCCGCCCGGGCGGCGGCTTCGATGTCACCGCCGGCGAGGGCCTTGTCGACGTCCTGCGTCAGCTTCTCCGGGGCGATCCGCCCACGTCGCAGCTTGAGCAGCCGCTCGAGCGCGAAGGCGACTAGCGCCACGCTGAGCACGCCCAGCAGGATCATCGTCACGCCGCCGTTGATCGCCTCCTCGAACCAATCGACCTGGACCTGCTCGGCCGCGGCGTCGGCAACCGAAGGCACGGCGGCCACCATCGTCAGGAGCGGTAGGTTGGGCATGAACGTGAGGTGCAAGCAAGCAGCGTGAAGAGTAGCGGTCGGGACAACTGTGGCGGAAGAAGGCGTTGACGCAACCTAGTCGCGGTCGTTTCGCCGCCACCAGCCGATGTCCGGGTTGATGAGCACGGCCTGCTTGTAGCGGCGTTGGTGCTCGCGGGTCGAGTCCCGCATCCGCTGGGCGTCCCAGACCTGCACGTGGCCATCCGCTGCGGCGACGTTGATCTGCTCGCCGTTACCATGGTTCATGCCGAAGACTTCGCCGACGCCGAGTTGGACGCGTTCGCCGTTGTTCTCGCTGGCCGGGATGTTGAGGTTGACCTGCAGAAACCGTGATTGGGCCCAGTACTCCAGCGGGGCGAGCCGCATCCACGCCCCGACCCAGTAGCCGTTTTTCTCGGTGATCAGCAGCCGCTCGGCCGGCTTGGTGACGGACGCGAGGCGGAAGTGTTCGGTGCTGCCGCCGCGGGGGCCGCCTTGGCCGTTGAACATGTGGCCGTTGCCGATGTAGCTGGTGCCCGCGGAGTTGTCGAGAATCTTCTTGTAGCTCGAAGCCACTTCGTCCGAGGGGCACGCGACGAGTTGCGTGCCGCCGTTGCCGGTTTTGGTCATCTGGCTGCGGGTTTCCATCACGCCCACGCCCGAATTGTGCATCGAGTTGAGGTACATCAGCCACCGTCGGCCGTAGGCATCGGTCCTCGCATTTTCGCCCAGCAGCGACTTGATCATCCAGCCGTCGGACTCTGCCGTGTACGAGAAGTGCATTTGGCTGAGCGACCGCATCGACGACTTGCACGTCATGTTCTGCGCCGATTCGCGAGCTGTCGAAAGAGCCGGCAGCAGAATCGAGATCAACAGGGCAATGATGCCCACCACCACCAGCAGCTCCACCAGCGTGAAGCCGCAACGGGCGGCGGGCGTGCCAAATGAGCAATGTTGTTCAGTCACGGCGTTCCTCCTGCGGGTCGGTACAACCTCGGACCTTCACCTGGCCCGAACCTGATGAACACTCTACTGTACGCGTGTCCAATCGGCAAGCCCGTTCCCTTTCCCCAGCATCGGCCAACACCTCATGATCCGCTCGCGACGATTCCGTGACACCTCGGTTCCCGAGGTCGGTCTTGGCTGCTGGCAGCTCGGCGGCGACGCCGACGTCGGCGATTGGGGCGGCATGAGTGACGCGTTTGCCGCCGGCATTCTGGAGACGGCCTGGGATGCGGGCTGCCGGCTGTTCGACACGGCCGAGGGGTATGGCGGGGGTCGCAGCGAGCAGCGGTTGGGACAGGTTCTGGGCGGCCGGCCCGATGCGTTGATCGCCACGAAGCTGGGCCGCAACCGGGCCGACGGCGACGTGGAGGCGAATCTGCAGGCGGGCACCGCCGACTCACTGGCGCGGCTGGCGAGAGACCAGATTTTTCTGACGCAGCTCCATTGCTGGCCGCCGGAGATGCTCGACAAGTCGGTCTGGGACGGGCTGCGGCGGCTGCAGCATGCCGGGCTGGTGAAGCATATTGGGGCCAGCGTCGAGACTGTCGCCGCCGGACACGCGGCCATTGATGCGGGGGCCGAGGCGGTGCAAATCATCTTCAACGCCTTCCGCCAGCGGCCGTTGACGGAGGGGCTTCTGGATCGATGCGCACGGGAAAACGTGGGCGTGCTCGTCCGACTGCCGCTGGCAAGCGGGTTGCTGGCCAAGCGTTTCGGGGATCACGGGTACGCCAGCCACGACGATCTGCCCGAGGGCGACCATCGCCGCTACAACCGCGACGGCAACGCGTTCAACGTCGGCGAGACCTTGGCCGGCCTGACGCTGAAAGACGGCATCGCCGCGGCCGAGGCGGCGTTGCCGATTCTGACGGACAACGATCGGCTGTTCGCCCCACAAGCGGCGCTGCGGTGGGTGCTGGACCACGACGCGGTGACGTGCGTGATCCCCGGTGCGTCGCAACACCACCAAGCGAGGGACAACGCCGCCGCCTCCGCCCTGCCGCCGCTTGATTTGTCGGTGCACGAGCGGTTGCGGACGCTGTGGCAGACCAAGGTTGATCCGAAGATCCGCGGCGCGCAGTGACGGTCACTTCTTCTGCCGACGGTTTCGCGTCTGCTGCCTCGGCTCCTCCACGCCGGCCATCGCTTCGGGAAAAGCTTGTCGCAGGAACGGCGAGACGGCGATGACCGCCTGGTGCACGCGGCTCTCGTACTCCGGCGGCACCGAGCCGTTGATCAGGTTCAGCGCGATCTGCTCGAAGGCGTTGATGTCCTGCGTCCAATCGGACGCGGTTTCCAGATCCCAGGAGGCCAGCGGTCCGGCGGGCAGGTTGCTGCGGGTGCCGTCGCGCGGCTTGAACTGCAGCAGCGAGCCGCCGCCGCCCTCGACGAACACCTGCTCGAAGGCCGCCTGCTGACGGGTGTGCAGGGCGTGGACCTGGAAGCCCCGCTGGGCCATGTCGCGGGCGAGCATCGCGGCCGGTTGCACGCGGTCGGGCTTGATCTCCGAATCGGCCACGGCCACCACGGCCCGCACGACGTTCGGGCCGGCGCTCCACTCGAGTCCGCGATCGGCGGCGAAGAGCATGCTGTGGGCCGCCGAGCCGGGGTGCGTGTTGGCCCACCGGTCGGTGTTCGGCTTGGGAATCGGCTCGTCGAACATGATGTTGGCGAGCCGAACGACGTCGGGCGAGAGCGGGTAAGGCTTGGCCGTGTAGCCCGCCGGGTGCTGCTCGGCCTTCGTGCAGCACGGACCTTGGAGCGGGCCGAATGTTTCGTGGCGGACGTAGAGTGTCCCGACGCGGGTGCGGTCGCTGACCACGCTCAGCAGCATCATCACGCGAACGGTGGCGCGGGCGACGGCCTGGTTTTCCTCGGCCATCGAGCCGGTCGAGTCGATCGACCAGGCGAGGTCGATGCCGCGAACGACCAGATCGTCGGCCTCGAAAATGTCGTTCCACCCGTCGCCCGTGCGGCTCATCTTCTCCGGCGGCGGCAGGACCGTGCCCTGACCGGCGTACGCGGTCAGCTCCTCAGGTCCGGCCGGGCCGCTGGCGGTGCTGAACCACCCGTTCCATGCCTGCCGCAGCGCGCCGGGCGAGCCGGGCACGTCGGCCACCGGGGCATCGGGCAGCTTGGCCAGCACCTGGGCGATGCCGTCGACCGTCTGCTCGTTCAGCACGTTGCGGCCCATCAACGCCCGGACGATGGCCGGGTCCCGCCACGCCGCCACCGCGTCGGCCACCACCGGTAGCACGACCGGGTTGCCTTCCTGCACCGCCTGGACCACGAGCTGCCCCACCCGCTGCTCGCCCAGTTCGCCCGCAGGCAGCGATGCCGCGGCGTTCAGCACGGGGATGGCAAGCTCGTTCGGGAACGCCCCTTCCGCCGCCCCGGCCACGCCCAGCCGCAGCCACCGTTGCCGTTGGTGGTCGTCGAGAATTTGGTGTCGCGTGTGGAGTGCTTCCCAAGCGAGCCACGCCACCACCGGGTCGAGCTTTGCCCGCTGCTCACGGCGAGAAAGGTCCGCCAGCCCCACCGCCGCCTCACCGGCATGGAGCAGCATTGGCACGGCCCGCGCGTCGTCCAGCCGGGCCACCGCCAGCAGCGAGATGAGCCGCGGCAGCCGGGTGTCGCGGTCCAACCCCTCGCCGAACTTGGCCAGATACATCGTGATCAGCCGCTCCTGAAACTCGGTCGGCTGATCCTCCGCCGCGGCGACGGGCACGGCCGGCTCCGCCGCGGGCTGGGCGAGCACCGCCCCGCCTGCCACACCAACGGCCGCCACGGCAAGCGAAAGCTTCAGACTCAACGACTGCAACATGTGATTCCTCCTCAAGACCATCCGACCGTTGGACACGTGTTCAACGTACTTGACCCCCGCGTGCTGTCAAGGTTGCATCGGCCCCGCTCACGTCGGCAGCACGGGGTGGATGTCGGCCTGATGCAGCCGGTCGCTGAGCTGGGTGCGCGGCGGGCCGTCGAGCCGCAGCTTGAGCACGGGCAGGATGTCGGGCCGATCGATCGGCACGTCCCGCACCACCACTCGGCCCCCGGCGACCGGGTTCGTCTGGGCCTGCTGCTCGAAGGGCAGTGGGTCGCCGGTGCCCAGGAGTTGGGCCGACTTCACCTTGTTGGTCAGGCCGCCGATGACAAGCTCGCCGCTGCGTTGCCAGCGGTCGCAGAAGACGAACAGCGTGTGGCCATCCACCGTCTGCGGGCCGTGGAGCAGCCACGGCAGGGTGTGGCGCTGGACGGGGTAGATGGCCTCGCCGTGGACGCGCAGCCACTCGCCGACCTGCCCCAGCAGCGTCCGCGCCGGCTCCGGCCAGCGGCCGGTGGCGTCGGGGCCGACGTTGAGCAGCAGGTTCCCGCCGCCGGCCGCACATTGGGCCAGTTGCAGCGCAATCTGCCGGGGCGTCTTCCAGTCCTCATCGCCGGGGCAGTGGCCCCACACGCCGTTGGTGGTCATGCACGCTTCCCACAACCGGCCCGGCGGCGAGGCGGCCACGTGCTGCTCGGGCGTGGCGAAATCCTCGGTGGTGTACAAACGGTTGTTGATCAGAACGTCCGGCTGCGCCCGCCGAACCGCGGCGTTCAGATCCACCGCCCGCCACTGCAGCGGCGTGAGCGATTGCGGCAAGTCGTACCACAGCACGTCCGGCTGATACTTTACGACCAGTTCCAGCACCAGCTCGTGCGTCCAGTCGACAAACGCCCGCCGCTCGCCCGGCTCCTTCGATCGCCAACCGGGGTGCCGCCAATCGCCCAGCGAGTAGTACAACCCCACCCGCAGCCCCTCCGCCCGGCAGGCCGTGACGAACTCGCCGACCAGATCACGCTTGGCCGCGCTGCGAGTGACGTTGAAGTCGCAAACCTTGCTGTCCCACAGGCAGAAACCGTCATGGTGTTTCGTCGTCAGCACGGCGTACTTCATCCCGGCCGCCTTGGCATCCCGGGCCCATTGCCGGGCGTCGAAGTGCTCGGCGGTAAAGCCGTCCAGCAGCGTCTCGTACTCATCCCAAGGCATCGCCTCCCGGCTCATCGCCCACTCGCCGCGGCCGTGGACTGAGTACAAACCCCAGTGCACGAACAGCCCGAACCGGGCCTGCTGGAACCAGGCGGTGCGATCGGTGGATGAGAGGTGGTGGTCGGTCATCGGTTGAGCTTGGGGTTCAAATCATGCCGCGCCGGCGGCCGCGTCAAGGCGGACTCCGTTCCAGTTGATGCCGACGTCCCACAGCACGACCAGCGCGTCGGCCTCGACCCGATCCCGCGACGCCGCCGCCGGGGTGTGCTCCCACAGGGTCAGGCCTGCGGCAGGGTTGCCGATTAACTCGGCGACGTGCGATTGCCGCGGCGAGAGCCGACCATTGCGGCCGGTCAGATCGATCAGCGTGAGCCGGACGCCGCTGAACCGGCCGGGGTGCGGTGCGTGGAAACGGAACAGCTCGCCATCTGCCTCCCGCGGTCGGCTCGGGATCGGCCGGGCGGCCACGCCGATCGGTTCGACGTCGAGCATCGCCAGGACGCCGTGCCGGATCTCGAACGCCTCGGCGTGTCGGGCGTCATCCAGAATCCGCCGCACGTCCGTCGGCATCGACGCCGTGGTCAGGAGCGCGAGCAGCCAGGCGAGCAACTGGATCATGGCGTGCCCTTCGTCGTGAGGTCCGCGATCACGGGGCGGTGGTCGCTGGGGTGTTCGCCGTCGGTGGCGCGGTTGTCGATGGCGCAGCGGGTGACGCCGAAGGCGTAGCCGACAAGAATCCAGTCGATGCGGACGCCGCGCTCGTCGCGTGGTCGGTTGGCGAAGCCGCCGAAGGTGTCGAGGTCGGGCGTCTTTTCGTCGGCGAGGTCGAAGGCGTCGCGGAGCAGGTTGTCGGCCGTGAGAATCTCGTGCGGCGGTGAGCCTTGGGCGGCGTTGAAGTCGCCCATCACGATGACCCGTGGGGCCATCGCCTCGGCCCGTTGGCGGATGAGCGTCGCCGACTTGGTTCGGCTCTTGGGGTGGCGGCTGGCAAAGTGGGTGTTGAAGACGCCGACCTCGCCGCCGCTGATTATCTTGAAGCGGCCCCAGGTGCAAAGGCGGGGGATGCCGTTGCCCCAGGTGCGGCTGCCGGGTTCGGCGGGGGTGTCGCTGAGCCAGAACTCGCCGTGGTCGAGCAAATCGAGCGATTTGCGCCGGTAATGGATCGGGCAGAACTCGCCGGTGCCATCGGCCTCGCGGCCGCGGCCGAAGCTGCCGTAGGCGTCGCCCAAATCCTCGGCGACATCGGCCATCTGCCCGGCCAGCGCCTCCTGCACGCCCAGCACGTCCGGTTGCCAATCGTGAAGCACCTCCGCCACGCGCGGCCGACGACGTGCCCACGGCGTGTCGCCAGGGGCGTCGGCGAAGCGGATGTTGTACGTCATCACGCGCATGGCGGGCTCAGTCGGCGTCCACCGTCACGAGAGCCGCCGACCGGCCGCCGACGTCCTTGTTGGTCAGCGTCTCGCCGCCGACCTCGACGTGGTTGGCGTACTTGCGGCCGTTCATGACGTAGCTGAGGCTCGCCTGCCCGCCGGTCACGACGATGGCCGGGCCGGGGACGGGTTTGCCGGTTTTCAGCGGGTAGAACAAACCGCCAAGCAGTTCGGTGCGGCCGCCCTCCTGGCGGAGCGTGACCATTTTGCCCTCGGTCTTGTAGCCCAGCAGCCAGAGGTCGCCGCCGCGGTTGATGATCAGCGGGTCGTCGCTGAACTCGATGTTCACCTGCCGGCCGAACACCCGCTGGCCGTGGTCCACGATCAGCGGCTTGGGGCCCATCGTGTCGGAGAAATGCATGTCGCCCGTGCCGCGCTCGGTGTTGCGGTAGCCGAGGCCTTGGGCACCGGCCCCGCCCTTGGACCGCAGATCGACGTGGCGGAAGGCGACGGCGCGGCCGGAGTCGTGGACGATGCCGATGCCGTCGAACGCGATGTGTTCGGCAACGAACGGAGCGTCGCCGCCATCGGCGATCGTCAGCGTGACGGCCTCCCCTTCGGCCTTGATCGCCGACTGCATGCCCAGCAGCAGCCGCGTCGTGAGCGGCACGGTCAGCGGGGTGCGGATGTCGTACGCCCCGACCGGCAGGTAGACGACGGCCGCCCCCGAGTCGAGCGCTGCCTGAATGGCCGGGCCGTCGTCGTCGCCGTTGTTGTCGAACGTCGCCCCGTAGTTGACGACGTTCACCCACTCGCTCGTCGGCACCTCGTCGATCACGTCCCACATCGTCGGCGCGTCGGCCACGTCCAGCGCCAGCGGCGGTTGGTTGTTGCCGAAGGATTCGCTGGTGTAGAGCGTCACGTTGCCGGCCGGGTGGTGGTCGGTGTTCTTGCGCTCGCTGAACACGGCCCGGCCGTAGCCGGCGGTGCGGACGTCGCGGAGGTACAGCTCGCCCTTGCCCTTCACCGCCGCGTTGGCCGACGCGCCGCCGGTGAGGTCGCTGTCGACGATGAGGATGAACGCGTGCTGACTTGTCGTCACGACGGCCGGCACGGAGTTTTCGCTGGTGAGGCGGTGGAAGAACAAGGCGTTGTGCTGGCAGACCACGCCCGCCTCGCGTTGGTTGCGGAGGGTGAGGTCCTCGAAGGTCATCGAGTACTGGTAATGGCCGACGTCAACGCCACCGGCGAAGCCGTCGATGGTGACATCCTTCACCAGTGCCGGGCCGGGCCAGGCGCGGGTGAGTTTCAGCCCGGTGTGGCCGCTGCCGCTGCCGGCGGTGAGGCGGACGCGCTCGATGGTGCCGCGGTTGCTGGCGACGTAGTCGATGCCCACCGCGCCGGGGTTGCCGCTGCCGACGTCGACGGCGAGATTCAGCACGCTGTGGCGGAACGCCCGGTTGCCGCCGCCGGAGTCGGGCTCGTCGCCGGGCTTGGTCCGCCGCTCGCTCTCGCTGCCGGTGGCAATCACGGCCTTGGGCTGCTGCGGGTTGTTGTAGCCGGGGGCGCGGTCGTCGAGGCGAATGGTGGTCAGCTCCGGCCCGGCCCCCATCAGCAGCAGCCCGGCCCGCCAGCCGCCGGACCAGCCATCGTCCTCGGCCTTGCTCTCGATCGGCCCGGTCACGCGATACGTCCCGGTTGGCAGGTAAACAAACGGCGGGCTCAGGTAGCGGCTGTAGCCCGCCTCCTTCGAGAACACGTGCCGGATCGCCGCGTTGATCGCCGCGGTGTCGTCCGCCTTGCCGTCACCGACGGCCCCGAAGTCGCGGACGTTCACCACCCGCGCATCTTCCGGCGGCACGAACGGCGTCGGCTCGGCACCAGCCGCCAGCGGGAACAGCAACATGATCAGCAGGGTTATCTTGAACTTCATGGGGTGTCCTTGGAAGAACCGGCAGACTCGGCATCGTCAGGTCGGGCGACGAACAACGGCACCAAACTGCCCTGGCCGCGGCGGTGGGCATCGGCGTTTTCAAGCCGCTTGGGCTTGCCATCGCGCCACTGCTCGATGACGGCAAACGGCTGGTTCCGCAACACGGCTTCGCCGACGGTGAAGGACATGCTCGATGTCTCATCGACGCGGAACATGACTTTGTCCGGGTCGCGAGCTTTGTTGGCGTAGACGAAGCTGCCAACGACCTCGGTGCGGCCGCCGTTCTTGGTGTCCAGCAGCAGCGAGTCGCCCTCGGTTTTGTAGCCCAGGATCCAGAGGTTGCCGCCGTCGTTGCGGATTTTGACTTGTTGGTTCATGCCCTCGCGGTTCATCTGCCGTGCGAAGACGTTGCCGCCGCGAATGTCCAGCGTCCCGCCGGCGGCCATGTCGTCGATGAACAAGTCGCCGCTGCCGGGCATTTTCACGATGCCGTTGTACTCGTTCATCGTGAGGTGCCGCAGCACCACGTCGCCCGGCCCCTCCAGCCGGAACTGGATGCCGGTGTACATCGGGGCGAACCGCTCGAACACCACCGGCTTTTCGTTGCCGAAGATGAGCGTCATCGTCGTCAGCGCGTTCTGGTGACCGTGCGTGCCGCGGACCTCGCTCTCGAGGCCGATGATCCGCTCGACGTTGCCACGAACCACCACGTCGCTCAGCAGGCGGTAGACACCCTCGGTGCGGTGCGGGAAGTAAACCGTCTTCGCCCCGCTGTCGATTGCCGCCTGCAGGGCCGGGGCGTGATCGGTGAATGTCTCCACCTTGCCGCCGTCGACCTCGATGTCCACCTCCTGCGTCGGGTAGTCGGCGACGCTGACCCACTCGTCGTGGTCGTGCCATTCAATGACCGGCGACTCCCGCACCGGCAGGTTGAGCGACGTCGGCGACGCCACGTCGTAAAGCGTCAGCGGGGTGTGTGACGTAAATTCATCGACGTCGCTGCCCGCCAAGCCCCGCCCGGTGCCGGCGGTGTTGTCGACTAATTGGCCGTAGCCGGCGGTGGTGATGTTCCGGGCGAACAGGCCGGCGGCGTTTTCGATGGCGGCCACCTTGTTGTCGCCGCCGGTGAGCTGGCTGTCGATGATCGCCAGCAGCCCCGACCCCTTGGCGTTGACGAACGCCGGCACGCGGTTCTCGCTTGTGAAGTGCCGCAGCGAGACGACTTGCCCCTCGTTGAGCCAACCGATCTCGCGTTGATCGCGGAGCGTGACACGTTCGCCGGTAATGCTGTTGACGCCATGCTTGCTGAACACGCCGATGTCGAAGCCCTCGATCAGCACATCCCGCATCAACAGCGGCCCGATCTCGCCGGTGTAGCCCATGTCAAGGCCGATGTGGCCGCGGCAGCCCGGGTCGCTGGTGGTGATCTTCAGATTGATCAGGCAGCCCTGGTTGTTGGCGATGAACTGCAGGCCGATCGCCCCAGGGTTGTTGCTGCCAACGTCGAGCGTCAAATCGCGAACGCCGTTGCGGAACCGTTGGGCCGGCGCCTCGCCGGTCCAGAACATGGCCCGCGGGTTGGTCGGGTCCTGGAACTTCTCGGCGTTGTCGGGCAGTTTGATGATCGTGCCGTCGCGGCTTTGGCCTTGCAAAATCTGCCGGGTCTGCCGCTTGCCCCAGCGGACGGTGTCGGAGATGACGTAAGTGCCGTCAGGCACGTAGATCAAACGGTTGCGCGGCTGCTCGGCGAACACCTTCTGAAACGCCGCCGTGTCGTCGGTGACGCCGTCGCCCATGGCCCCGTAGTCGCGGACGTTGGCAACGTTGGCATCGTCGGGGAATGTCACCACGGCCCGCGCCGCCGACGCGGTGAGCAGGCAGGCGAGCGTCGCAACGATGAGTCGAATCGGATAAGCCACGGTTCCTCCTCGGAAACAGCCAAACTAAGTAATCTCGCACACGCACTTGCCGTGCGCCGGCACCTCCACGCTGGCCTGCCCCGCCAAGCCGTTCGTCGGCAGCGGGACGGACGGGTCGTTTTCCGCCATCACCTTCACCCGCGCGTCGAACGGCGTCGGGTTCTCCATGAGCAACCGCCCGTCGTCGACGCGCGGCCGGACGTGATCCAGCGCCACGCACCATGCGCGGCCCTTATCGACGTACACGCCCGGCAGCTCGGTTCGGGTGAGCAGCAGCGCGGTTTCGCTCCACGTGCTGCCGCCGAAGACTTCGCCGACGTCGATCTCTTGGGCCGGGTCGCCGCGGACCTCCCAGTCGCTGGTGTTGATCCGCTCGTTGACCCACCCCGCCGGCAGCACCGGCCAACGCTGGCCGGGCCGGATGTCGACGATCGGCCGATCAAGTCGGCTCATGTACGGCCCAATCCCGCGGGCGATCGTCGCCAGCAAATCGAGCCACCGGCGATCGCCCGTCGCCCGAGCGATCCTCAACAGCCCGAGGCCGCTGAGCGTGCAGATGCCCGGCGCGCTGTGCTTGTTCTGCACGTTGGCGAACACCGTGCCCGTGGTCCGCATGCCGAGCCGGCCGAACTGTGAATCTTCGGGGAAGTCGAAGTCGTAGGGCATCACGTACGACGCCGCTTGGCACGCCGCGTCGATGGCCGGTTCGCGCCAATCGTCGCCCTCGGTTTCCAGCAGCGCCGCGTAGCTTTCGACGAGGGCGAAGGCGCTTTCGCTGTCGTGGGCCTGGGCGATGTCGCCGGGGCCGCCGTTGGTGAAGGCGATGGCGGTGTAATCGTCCGCAAAGTGTCGGGCCGACTCGACGGCGACACGGCGGTAGCGCGGTTCGTCCAACGCGTCCGCCGCCAGCAGCAGCGCCGCCGGGGCGAGGCCGGCGGCGCAGGTGCCGCCGCGGAGGATCTCGCCCGTCTCCTCGTGGACGTACTGCCCAAACTGGCCGTGTCGCTCGAACGTCTTGCAGAACGCGTCGGCGAGCCGGGCGACCAGCGTCAACCAGGCATCCGGCACCTCATGGCCGCGGTCGTGTTGCAGCCGGACCATTTTGCACAGGAAGAACAACGCGTCGGCCTCGTGCCGCTGGAACAGGCGGTCGCTCGGCCGCCATTGCCCCTCGAAGAAGCCGGTCCTCACGTAGCCGCTGGCGGTCGCGCCGGTGGCAAGAAAGTCGAACACGCCAACGGCCCGCTGCCGCGTCACTGCGTCGCCGTCGGCCAGCAGCGCGTAGTGCGTGTTGCACCCGCCGACCCAACCGGTCTGCCAATCCTGGCTCGGCACTTCCCGCATGCCGACGCTGTAGTAGCCGTGGGCGGCGACCCAGCTCTGCTCGTTGAACTTCCGTTCCTGCGTCGCCCAGCACGCCGAGAGCGGCACCGACTCCGGCGGCAGCAGCGGCGTGCGACTGATCGGGCGAGGTTGATCGGCGAGCAGCGGCCGGCGGTCGAACATCGCGCGGTGCAACTCGGCCGGCGAAGCACACGCGAACCGGGCGTGCCGAAACGTGAGCGTCACCACATCGCCCGTGGCCAGCGTTGCCCCCGGGCCCAGCGGTCCGCCCACCCGGTGCGGCTTGTGTCGACGGCCGGCGGCGGTGACCTCGATGAAGGTCTGCCCGTCGCGTTCTTCAACAACGAGCAACGTGTCCAGCCGCGGATCGGGCGGCAGCCCCTCGGCCCGCTGCGCCGTCCCGATCCAGCGACCGGTGCCAACGTCACGATCAAACACACCCACGCACGGCATTGCCAGATCGCCCGCCCGTTGCTCGATCCGCCCGCCGCCGCCAATCTCCAGCCGCGGCACCACACGGGTCTGCAGCGGCTCGGCGTCCGGGCCCGACGCGTCCTGATCCGCCCCCCGCCCGCTGCCCCGCGGGTCGAGCCGGTTGCCGTTGTACGCCCCCGCCGGCAGCACAACGTGGTGCCCGATGCCCGACAGCGTGAGCCGCACGCCGAGCGAAACCGCTGCCGCCGCGCCGCAGATCATGCGGAAGCTCAGGCGGACCACCCCGTCGCCCGCCACCGCCACCACGCCGAGATGAACCTCGTTCGCCAGCGACAATGTTGCGCCGTCATCCGATGCCTCGGCAAGCGGAGCAAACGTCGTCTCGCCGCCGATCGTCGCGACGACTTCCACGGACGCAAAGCCTTCGAAGAACAGGCCGTTCTGGACATCATCACCCGACATCACGCGGCCACCTCATCGACGGGTTGATCGGCGAATTGATCCTGCAACGCCCGCAGCCGGGCCTTGAGCATGGTGGTCAGCGTCTCGGTGCCCGACTCGCCGTAGACGTTGCGCAGCTCGTCCGGGTCAGCCTGCAGATCGAACAGCTCCCAATGCGGCTCGACGCCGTTGTTCGCGAAGCCGGCGGCCTTGGCGTCCAGCGGGTCGCAGTAGTAGTACGCCAGCTTGTGCGTCCGGGTCCGCACGCCGTAGTGGGCGCTGGTGCGGTGCGTGTCGTCTTTGTCCATCCAGTAGCGGTAGTAGACGGCGTCCTGCCAATCGTCCGGTTCGCCCTCGCCGCGGAGCATGGAGGCGAAGCTGCGGCCCTGCATCTTCGCGTGCGGCGGCAGCCCGCACAAATCCAGCAGCGTCGGGGCGAAGTCGACGTTCGTCAGCAGACCGTCCACCACACCCGGCTCAATGCCCGGCCCCCGCATCAACAGCGGCATGCGCAAACTGTGCTCGTAAATGAACCGCTTGTCGAACCAGCCGTGGTCGCCCAGGAAAAAGCCTTGGTCGCTGGTGTAGACGATAATCGTGTTGTCGAGCTGCCCCATCTGCCCGAGCCGGTCGAGCACCAAGCCGGTGGTGCGGTCGACGCCGGCGCAGCAGCGGAGGTAGTCCTTGATGTAGCGGTCGTAGAACCACAGCTTCCGCTCGCGATCGTCCATGCCTTGCGGCGGCCACTGCTTGACGTCTTTGAGGTTCAGATCCTGATCGATCCGCATACGCGCCGCCGCCGCGGCCGGGCGGGTGGCGTAATCGTCCCACAGTGTCGCCGGCTCGGGCATCGTCTGGCCGGCGAACAACTCCTGTTCCAGCGGGCCCGGCTCCCAGTTGCGGTGCGGGGCCTTCTGGTGCAAGCAGCAAAAGAACGGCTGGCCGTGGGGCCTTTGGTCGGCGTCCCAGCGGGCCAGGAAGTTCAGCGCCAGATCGGCGGTGATGTCGGTGCAGTAGCCCTCGGTCCGCAGCTCGCCCCGCCGGCCGGTCTGGTCGCCGACGAAGAAGTTCGGGTCGTGATACACCCCCTGCCCCGGCAGCACGGCCCACTCGTCGAACCCGCTGGGGTCGGCGTTGTACCCCTCCGCCCGCTCGCCCGCCCCAAGATGCCACTTGCCGAAGATCGCCGTGCGGTAGCCGGCGGCTCCGAACAGCTTCTGCATCTGCGGCTCATGCCCCGGGTCCAGCGAGTCGGCCAGCGTCCGCACGTCACAGGTGTGCGTGTGCTGTCCGGTCAACACGCTCGCCCGACTCGGCGTGCAGATCGCGTTGGTGCAAAAGCAGTTATCCGCCCGCACCCCGCCGCCGGTTTCCCCCAACCGATCCAACTGCGGCGTCCGCACCAACTCCGGCCCCAACCCGGCATCGGTGTAAGCACTGATCGCATGAGCGGCATGGTCGTCGCTCATGATGAAAAGGACGTTCGGGCGGTCGGCCATGGTGCAGAACCAGAAGTCGCGCTACAGACAGCAGAGCCGGCGGCCAAGCGGCCACCGGCTAAAGGGACGGGCAAAGCCAGTTCATTCAACGTCGGCGACGCAGCCCCAGAAGGCCGAGAAGGCCAACGCTGGCGACGGCAGTTGGCTCGGGGACAACGGTGAATGCCAAGTCGTCAAATCCAGCATTGTTTAGTTGATTTGAAAGCGTGATCGAGATGGCTCCGATTGTGTTTGTCTCCGCGTCAAAGGCGAAATAAGGATTAAAGCCGAACCCGTCGTCAGGGTTAGACACCGTTTGCGTGTCGAGCACCGTTACGTCGTCAGCACCGAAGAAGACAACTGTGGCAACCGCAGGATTCGCCACAGGGTCGGCCGCGCCGGAGCGAAAGCCTGTGAGTCCAAATCCCGCCGCCCGGACGCTCCCGTCGGCGGTGTCGAAGGTTTCGGTGGCACTGTCGTAAGAGCCAAAGTCGATCAGATACGGCGAGCTGTTTTGGTTCGCTCCGAGCGCCGCCCGAACCGCGGAGCTGGAAGGTGCCGACAGAGAAAGGTTATTGTTGTTGAACCCACTGCGCAGGTTCAGTTGGATGTCCACAAAGTCTGAGTTGGTGAACGAGATAACGTCGGTGTCAATCGTGAACTCGGTTGAAAAGTCTTGGATAACGGAGACGCCCAATGCTTCAAGCGCGCTGGCGGACGCGCCCGGCTCGATTGTGATGTTTTGTGCCGAATCACTCGGATCGATGTCTGACTGTAGTGCAGGGTCAACAATAACTGCCGCCGAGGCAGCCATTGGGACGGTGAAACAAGCTGCAGTGGCAGCGAGATAGGAGTGTAGTTTTTGCATTTTGTCCTTTCGATTTGCTCACGGTGCGGCAACTTGCAGTTGCCCTCCCCAAAACCCTTCCGATCTTCAAGGCGACCGCCGGTTAAGGTGCCGACGGCCGCCGAGGAGGAGGCACGAACTTAGCGCCGCGTCGACACATCAGCGCCGGCGGATCAGGCCCAGGCCGGCGGCAGCGAGGAGGCTGAGGGTGGCGGGCTCAGGGATGACCGTGAAGGCGATGTCGTCCAACCCGGCGTTGCGGTTGGAGGCGTTGGTGCCGGTGATCTCGACCCGGCCGATTGGCAGCCCAGCGCCGGAGTCGAAGCCGAAGAACACGCCGTCGTTATCGGTGGCGACGAACGTCTGCGTCGACAGCACCGTGTCATCGTCGGCGAGGAACGTCGCCGTGAAGGTGCTGGGTGTGCCGTCAGCGTTGGGTCGCGCCCCGGCGATGCCGAAGGCGACGACCTCCACCGGGTTCACCGAGAAGTCGAAGGTGTTGCTTGAGGCGTCGTAGGCCCCGAAGTCGAGGACGCGGGGGGCGTTCTCGTTTACCCGCACCGACTCCTGATTGCTGGCACCCCCGCGGTCCGACAGCGCCAGCCCGCCGTTGTTCAGCGGCCCCGGGCCGGAGACGAACAGATCGGGCAGGCCGTTGCCGAACGTCACGGCGGCCTCGTCGGCCGCGCCGGGAAAGTCGTTGAAGTCGGCCAGGATCACCACATCCGGCAGCGCTTCCACGGCGGCCTCGGTGATGTTGGCCCCGATGGCGACGGCGTTCAGATCGTCGCCGTTGCCCAGCGGGTCGATCTCGGTGGCGAGCCCGCCGGACGGGTCGTACTGAATCAAATCGGCGGACGCGATGGCCGGCACGGTGAGCGCGGCGGCGACGGTGAGCAGGTGGCGAATGGGCATGAAGTTCTCCTCGGGTGACGCGGCCACAAATTTCGTGGCCACCAAACTTGAGCGGCGAGCCACCTGAAGCGTGGCGGGCTGCACTCGTGAACAATCGACTTCAGATCAAGCAACGGCGGAATGAAAAAAATCCTACCAATGGAAACGGACCGACCGGGTTGTGGCTGACGGCGTAAAGGTCGCGGACGAGGCAGAGACCACGCCCTTGGCCATTACAGCCGCGTCAGGAAAAAGCTGCGTCAAGAAGACGCTGCGGCCTGTGGCGGTCAGTTGGTGGACCATCTTCTCTCCTCTGCGTGCGGTATCAGGCGGCGTGACAGCCTCCAATCCTCGGCCACGCGAATTGAATGTACCCGATTACAGCACCGCGTCAAGCGATTTTCTGCAATCTTTGGTGGGTGGCTCGAGCGGCGCGGTGAAGGCGTCAGCGGGGGCTGGTCGCCGTGGAATCGGGGCGGACCATTGCCATCTCGACGCGTACTTCGTCGGTTTGCGTCTGATGGTCCGGGCGGGCGAGCAACGCGATGGCCCGCCGGGCGACCTCGGCGTGGGGGACGGAAATGTAAGTCACGTCGCGGCCCAACACCTGCGTCCGCCGCTCGTCGGCAAACGTCACAAGCGACAGATCCTCCGGCACCGACAGATTCAACCGCCCGGCGACGGCCTCGACCAGAGACACCTCGTTGCCGCCGTACATGACCAAGGCCGTGGGCGGCTCATCGGCGGTCATCACCCGCATCAACTGCTCGTGCGGGTTGAACCGCGAGGCTCGGGCTTGCAGGTTGTACCGGTGCTGCATCTCCGACAGCCCGGCGGCCCGCAGGGCGCGGCTCCAGCCGAGGCGGCGGGCGGCGTGGGAGTAATGGTGCGAGCGGTCGTTGGCGGCCAGGGCATCGAAGTAGGCGATGCGGGTGTGGCCCAACTCGATCAGGTGCTTGGTGGCGGTTTCCGCGCCGGCTTCGTCGTCGGGCCGCAGGACGTGGCCGGGCAGCATGGCCGTGCGTTGGACGGTGGGCCGGCGGCGGGTGTTGAGCCAGGCGACGGGCACGTCGAGCGTTTGCACCGCGTCGATGAGCGGCAGCGGCACCTCGTGGGTGTAATCGAGCACCAAGCCGTCGCAGGCCGATTCCCGCAGCACCCGCGGCAGGCGGTTGCCGTCCTGAAATGCCGCGGCCCCGCCGCGGACGACGAGCAGGTGGCTGTCGAGTTTCTCGCAGGCGTCGAGCAGGCCGTCGAGCATTTGCGGCTGTGCGCCGCGGCGGGCCGGGAGGGCACCGATCATCAGGGCGAACTGGCCGAACTTGCCGGTCTTGATGGCCCGGGCGGCGGTGTTCGGGCGATAACCAAGCCGCTCGGCGGCTTCCTCCACGAGGCGGCGGGTGGCGTCGCTGTGCAGCGCCGCGACGTCGCCGCCGGTCAGAATCCGGCTGACGGTCGGGCGGGAGACGCCGCACGCGTCGGCGATCTCGGCGGCAGTCACGCGGCGAGACATCGCCCGCATCCTACACCTGATCCTCCACAGGTTGCCGATGCCGGGCATCCGCGTCAACCCGGCGGCTGCCGGCTGACCTCCCAGCCGTCGATCACCCACGCCCCGTCGGCCCCGGCGGTGAAGCGGAGCGGGGCCTGCAGACCCCGCGGCCGGTCCGCGTCGGCGTTCTCGAAAGTGGCTGCGTCGGCGACGTTGTTGAGCGTGTTGTTCTCGATGACGGCCGCCCGCCCCGCCTCGTTGCGCATGAGGTCGCGGGGGGCGCCGTGGATGGTCACGATGTTGTCAACAACTTGCACGGTGGCGAAGTCGGTCGCGCCGGCGTCGTTCCGCATGCGGATGCCGATGAGGCCGGCGGTGCGGGGCGTGGCGGTCGGATTGACGATCACCTCGTTGTTGCGGAACACGAACTCGTTCTGCGGCACGTCGGACCAGAAGATGCCGCGGCCCGGGTTCTTGATCAGGTTATTGCTCATCGCGAACGGCCCGTCGGCGGGTCGCCCCTTGCCGCCGAATTGGCTGACAAGGTTGCCGCCGTCGTCGGCGGTCTCAAAGTCGAAGAGGTTGTGATGCACCCGGACGCCGTTGCGTGGTCCCTCGATGGCGTAGGTTTTGGTGAAATGGTTGTGGTGGATGTCGAACGTGTGGCCGCCCTCGGGCACCGGGCCGCCGCCGGATTTGGGGATGGAGACGGTGCCGCTGATGACGTTGTGGCTGATCGTCACGGCGCGATCGTTCTCGAACGGCAGCTCGATGGAGAACGAGCCGCCCAGGAACGTGTTGTGTCGGATCCGGACATCGTCGAACAGCCGGCCCTTGACGCCGTAGACGTCGCCGGCGTTGGGGTCGCGGACGAAGGTGTTGTGGCGGATGATGCCGTCGGTGAAGCGGGCGGCGAAGATCATGCCGCCGGTGGTGCCGATTTTGCCGCCGGCGTGGTCGAAGCGATTGTGTTCGTAAACGTGGCCGTCGCCGAGTCGGGTGCGGACGCCGGACCAGGTGAAGTGCTCGAACGTGTTGCCGCGGAGAATCAGGTTGTCGGCGTTGTTGCCAACGATCGCCCCGTGCAGCCGGTTGCCGCCGTTGAAGGTCAGGTTCTCGAGGGTCACGCCGTCGACGCCGTCGAGGTGCTGGCCGTTGCCGTCGTTCGTGCCGAGGTCAATGAAGTAGCCGCCGGCGTCGGCGTGGTTGAGGCGGATCTCGGCATCGGGCCGTTGCGAACGGTCGGGCGACCACGCCAAGTCGGCCTCGATCCGCACGCCCGGCCCGATGCCGAGGATGGTCATGCCAGCCTTCGGCCGCAGCGGCTCGTTGAGGACGTAATGGCCGGGTGCCACGCGGACGGTGTCACCCGCCGCCCCGTGGTTCACGGCCGCCACGAGCGCGGCCGCGTCCTGAACGATGGCGTTCGGTTGCAGCGCCGTCAGCAGGATGGCCAGGAACAGGGGCATTGGCAGGCGCCCTCACGTGAGCAGGTCGTCGCGATCGAACGTTAGCAGCTTGCCGGAGAACGTGGCGAAGATGGAGCCCTGCTCGGCCAGCGGCATGGGGCCGGGGCTTGTCATGGCCGAGGCGGTTTGGGCGGTGAGCGTGACGTTCAGCGTCTGGGCCCTGAACAAGCCGCCGGCGTCGGTCACGCGAACGCGGACGCTTAGCACGTCGCCGGCGTTGTACGTGGCGAGGTCGGCGGTGGTCTCCAGCCGGTCGCCGTCGACGGCGAAGGCGTCGCGGTCGGTGCCGCCGATGATCGTGTAGGTGTGGGTGTCGCCGACGTCCGGGTCGTCCGGCGTCATCAGGCCGACCAGCGTGCCGGTCGGTGAGCCGGCGGGCACGCCGCCCCCACCACCGCCGCCGTTGTCAGGCAAATCGTTCACGTTGATGGTGAACGTCTTGGCCGTGAACAGCCCGCCGGCGTCGGTGGTGCGGACGCGGACCTTCAAGTTGCTCTTCGTCTCGTAATCCAGCGGCTCGGTGGTCACGAGCTGGTTGCCGCTGATGGCGAACTTCGCCTTGTCCTGGCCGCTGACGATCTTGTAGGTGTGGCTGTCGTTGGTGTCGGGATCGACCGTCGTGAACGTGCCGACGACGCTGCCGGCGGGCAGGTTCTCGTCGATGTTCGTCGGCGACAGCGCGACGGACGTCGGCTGCTGGTTCGGGCCGGACGCGTTGTCGAGCAGGTTCCAGCCGTCGACGGTGAACGCCGCGTCGGCACCGACGTCGAACAACAGCGGCGCCTGCAAACCGCGGGTCGCCCGGGTGTTCGGATTGGAGTAGCTGCCAGTGTCGGTGATGCCGGTGAGCGTGTTGTTCTCGATCACGGAGCCGGTTCGGCTGGGGTCGTTCCGCATCAGCGGCCGCTGCTGGCCGTTGACGGTGATGACGTTATCGGCGATGCGGATCGTGGAGAAGTCGGTGGTGCCGGTGTTGTTGCTGACCTTGATGCCGAACAGCCCTTCGGTCCGCGGCGTGGCGGTGGTGTTGGCGATCACCTCGTTGTTGCGGAAGGTCAGGCCGTTCTGGGGCGGGTCGGACCAGAAAACGCCGCGGCCTGGGTTCTTGATCAGGTTGTTGTGCATCACGAACGGCCCGCTGTTGAGCGCCGTGCTGCCGCCGAATTGGCTGACCAAATTGCCCTTGTCCTTGCCCGTCTCGAAGTCGAACAGGTTGCGGTGCACCGTGATGCCGTTGCGCGGCCCCTCGATGCTGTAGGAGTTGCGGAAGTAGTTTTCGCGGATGTCGAACGTGAACCCGTTCGTCGGCACCGCCCCACCACCCTGCTTGGGGATCGAGACCACGCCGCTGAGGAAGTTGTTGCGGATGGTGACGAACTGGTCATTCTCGAACGGCAGCTCGATGGAAAACGACCCGCCGAACATCGAGTTCTCGGCGATCTCGACGGTACGGAACTGGCGGCCTTTGACGCCGTAGACGTCGCCGTAGCCGGCGGTGCGGTCGAAGACGTTGTCGCGGATGATGCTGGTTGTGAGGTACGTGTTGAACACCATGCCGCCCGTCGCCCCGATTTTGCCGCCGGCATTGGTGAACAGGTTGCCCTCGTAGAGGTGGCCGTCGCCGCTGCGGGTGCGGACGCCGCTCCAGGCGAACTGCTCGATCGTGTTGTTCCGCAGCGTGAGGTCGTCGGCGTTCTGCCCGACGATCGCGCCGTACAAGCGGCCGTCGCCGTCGAACTCGAGGTTCTGGATCGTCACGCCATCGACGCCGTTGATGTGGCTGCCCGAGCCGTTGTTGGTGCCAAGGTCGATGAAGTAGCCGCCGGCATCGGTGGAGGCCAGGCTCGTCTCCGAATCTGGCTTGCTCGACACGTCCGGCGTCCAACCCGCCGCCGCCTGCAAGCGCACGCCGGGGCCGGTGCCGACGATTGTCATGTCGGCCTTGGGCCGCAGCGATTGGCCGAGCACGTAGTTGCCCGGCGTGACGTTGATCGTGTCGCCGACGTTGCCGGTGTCGACAGCGTTGATCAAGCCGGCCACGTCGCTGACGGTTACCGACGCCAGCAGCCGCCGGCCCTCCAGAACTTCGATGGATGCGCGGGTCAACGCGGCGGAAAACGATTGGTTCATCATGGCTCCTCCAGAACGGTCAGAACGACCTTCACCGGGCAACCTACCGCCGGGCCTCGCTCCTCAACGAGTGCCGCCCGAGCGGTTTGAACAGGCTGGCCGATCACCGAGCCCCCACCCACGCGGCCGCAATGTACACGCGTGCAGCAGCGTGTCAAGGCGGCGGTTTGGCCGTGGCAAAGATTTTCTCGATGTGGTACATTCCGACGATGTACACGAATGCAACCGGCGTGAGGCGGGATCGGTGGGTCAACGCGGCACGGCGGGCGGCGGTGCTCTCCGTCGCGGGGCTTCTGGTCGGGGCGGCACCGGCGGCAGAGGTTGATCCGGCGGACATCCCGGCCGACAACTATGTCACCGTCAACGCCGACGGCCACCTCTCGGCCAACGGCGAGCGGCTGCGGTTCTGGACGTTCGTCGGCAAAACACACGGCAACACCCACGAAGCGACCGACGCCCTGCTCGACCGGCTGCAGTTCCTGGGGGTCAACGGCGTGCGGCTGTGGCCGGCGTTCCGCGACGTCGAGTACACGCCCGGCGACGGCAGCCAGGCCGACAACGTCGACTATTTCATCAGCGAGGCCGGCAAACGCGGCATGCGCATCTGGACCGCCGGCATGAACCGCATGGGCGAGGTCGAGCCGGGCGACGTCGACATCATCGATGACCCGGCCACCCGCGACGCTTGGCTCGAAGCCGTTGCCGCCGGGCAGGAGACGCGCAAAGGCAACAGCGTGCGGATCAAGCACGCCTTCGCCCGCTTCTGGGACCCGCGGCTGGAGGCCATCGCGCTGGAACGCAAGAAGCAGATCGCCGGCCACGTCAACCGGCACAACGGGCTGCGATGGGCGGACGATCCGACTTTCGCCGTGTGGGAGTTGATGAACGAGGAGTGGTGGGTGCGCCGCATGCTCAACGGGGCGTGGTCGAAAATGCACCCGTTTTTCCGCAACACGCTGTTCGACCGCTGGCACGCGTTCCTGCTCGAGAAATACGGCAGCGAGGAGGCACTCATCGAGGCGTGGGGCGAGCTGATGCCGGGCGAGAGTTTGGACGACAAGTCGATCCTGTTCGCCCCCATGGGCCGCAAGCTGTCGCCGACGGTGGCGATCAATGACGCCAACCCCGCGGCGATGGCGGCGGTGCAGGCGATGGAGACGGATTACGACCCGGCCGCCCTGCCACCGCAGCGTGGGGCGGACGTGCTGGAGTTCCTCGTCGGCTTGCACGTTTCGTACAAGGACCGCCAGGCGGCGGAGATGAAGAAGTTCGGCCGGGCGATTGGCACCAGCCCGATGATCTACGACACGGGCATCGGCTACCAGATCCAGAGCCTTTACCTCCACCAGAACAGCGACGCCATCGCCATGAACGCCTACGTCAACGGCACCGGCCCGACGCTCGAGGAGGCCAAGCAGCGGCTGGAGGGCGTGACCGATCCGTTCGAGATCAAGCGGCTCACGCAGGAGGCCGAGCGGCTGGCGGCGACGGAGGACGGCGGCTGGGTCAACTGGCTCGAGAAGCCGCCGCTGCTGAGCCAGGGCGTGCCGTGGCTCGAGCCGAGCCGCGTCGAAGGTAAGCCGTTCCTCGTCTACGAAACTCAGATCCAACAACCGGCCAAGTACCGCGCCGCCTATCCGATCCAAATGGGCACGCTCGCCAGCCTGCAGGACTGGGACTGGATCACCTGGCACTACTTCGGCGACGGCAAGCTGGATCAAATCACGAAAGATCCGCACGTCTTCACCCAGGCGATGGACATCACCACCGGCGGCCACAGCCAGGGCTACCACTACACCTACGACGAAGTCCAAAACGCCATGATGCGGGCCATGGCCTTCGCCTGGCGGCACGAAGCGCTCGACCCGGCCCCGAATCCCACCACCTTCACCTACGGCAAGGCGGCCCTCTACGACCCACGCTCCATGTCCTACGGCCACTCCTATCAGGACACCGGCCTCGACATGCACCACACAACCTACCAGCACGGCGTGCGGATCAAAATCGATCCGGAGCAGGAGGAATACGTAAAAGTCGAAGGCGACGTCGTGCCCTTCGATCAGCGGAACGAGTTCAACCCGTACACGCCGACGAAGCAGATCAAAATCGACTGGAAGGCCGGCCTGCTCAACATCGACGCCCCGGCCATCGTCGCCTACACCGGCCGCATCGCCGCCGGCTCGTCCCTCGCCTTCGGCAACGGCGTCTGGATGGACGATATCGAGGTCGAGAACGCGCCCGGCATGTTTGACCCGGTCGATGAGGACAACCCGTTCATCGCCGTCGCTGCCTACAGCGAGGACGGCAAGCCGTTCGCCGACGCCGAAGTCGTCGCCGTCTCCCTGGTGAGCACGAGCTACAACACCGGCTTCGAACTCACGGGTCACACGAACAAAGGCATCGGCAAGGCGGGAGACCTGCCCGTCCTGACCGCCCGCGTCGGCGGCGAGCTCCGCATCCCTGCCCTCGCCGGACGAAGCTACGAAGCTCTCGATTGGAACGGCGACGTCCTGTCGAAGGGAACCGTCGACAGCGACGGCCGCTATACCTTCTCCGCCGACGAACCGATCTTCGTCGTCCGCTTCCTGAAGTAGCGGCGACAGCCGTACGCAGTCAAGCGTCGTCGCCGAGGACCGCCTCGACGGCGGCGCGTGTTGCGTCGTGGTCGAAGCCACGCCGCATCAGGAACCCGGCTAGCCGCCGCCGGGCGACGTCCGGCTCGAGCCGTTGCAGCGAGTTGACCCGTTTGCGGGCCTGCTCGATCGCTTGCTGCGTCGCGTCGACCTCCGCATATGCCAATGCCACCGCCGCTGCGGCGTCTGACTCGCCGATGCCGTGCTGCCGCAGTTCCTGTCGCGCACGCGCCCGGCCGTGCCCACGCCGCACGGCCTCGCGGGCTCGCGTCTCCGCCCACGCCTCATCATTAAGGTATCCCAGCCGCTCCAGCTGCTCGACGGCATGATCCACCGCCGCAGTCGGCACCTCGGCCCGGCGTAGCTTCTCCCGTAGGTCCCGCGTCGTTTGCGACCGCTTCGTCACGAGGCGGAGCGCCCGATCGAGGGCGTCCTGCCGGACCTGTCCCGTCTCCAGGTCCTGCCGCGTCTGGGCCGAGACGTCCTGCCCGACCTGCAGGCGAAAGCGGGCAACGACGTTCGCGTGCAGCGTGAACGCGAACGTGCCGTCGAGATAGATCCGCAGCCGCTCCTTGCCACGCCGGCTCGGTTGCATCGCCGTGACGATCGCCATGTGAGAGTCTTGGCGGCCTGAGGCGGGGCGACTACCGCGGTGCGCGCTTCCGCGCACTGCCTACGCGGCTGCCTGCTGCATAAGCATCACCCGCTAGGCACTGCGCGGCACGCTGATATCTGCAGAGATGGATGCTACATGGAATACAGTCTTGAGAGCACGCGAAGGGCGATATCGCCAGCTTCCGTTACCTGCCGCGAAATTTCTGCCGCAATCTCCGGCACTGGCACGCCGTTCTCTCTACCGCCTCTCGACCGCAGAGATTGCCGAACGATTCGGCAGCGGTCGCAGAGCAGGATGCTCCCTTACCGGCACGACGCCCAGCAGAGAACGCAATGACCGCACTCGGCCGACTGGCCCCAACCATCTTCACCGGCGATAACGGACAACCCCCGCACTGGGTGGCCCGTCTCCGCGAGACCGCTGCCCGCGCCGCCAACCGTGCTGCCGCCTGCGAAAAGCGGGCCCGCAGCAGCGGAACACGCGTCGCGCGTGCCGCCAGTGTGCCTGGCACGCTGGCCGTCGGCGGCTGGCTCGTCTGGGCTGGGCACGGCCAGCTGGCCGGCTCCGGAGCACTTGCTCCGACGCTGATGTGCGTTGGTACCGCCGTCATCCTTGCCCTCACCGGCATCGGCGTCGCCATGCAAGACACGGAGTTCGACCACTAGAGACCCAGCAACGTCCACCGATTTGCCGCAGTACCAGCTGCGGCGACTGCGGGGCGAGGCGGGAGAGAGTTGGAAGGTTGGGGACCGGGGAGAGAAACGGTGGGAGCGGGGTGGGGCCCGCACACGACGCGACCGGCGTAGGTCGCGGGACTGACCAAGTTTGACAGCAAACCGGAGGTAATTGGCCAAAGACAGAGAGACGCGGCATCGAACGGAGACTTGAGCGGCCTGCCCGCGAATGAACCTCCTCCGAGCCGGCGTGGGCTTCCTCCTCCTCCCACGCCGGCCTTTCGAGCCACTGCCCGCCGCTCCGGCGGGCGCCGCAAACCTCCTCCTCGCCGGTGCCGGGTTCCTCCTCCCCCGGCACCGGCGTTTGGCCCTCCTCCAGACCGGTACGGGTTCCTCCTCCCCCGTACCGGTTGATCCTCCTCCGAACGGGTGTCGGCTTCCTCCTCCGCCGGCACCCGTTTTCGAGCCTCCTCTGAAGCCGGCGCGGGTTCCTCCTCCCCCGCGTCGGCATCTCAGACCTCCTCCGCGGCCGGTGCCCCCTCCTCCTCCAGGGCGCCGGCCGTTTTCATGCCGCCTCAGCAGAAACTGGCACGGCAAAGTTAAAGTCGCCTCGTTGGAGTCGCGCAAGCCCGTAGCTGCCGGCCTTCCGATGGCACTCCCTCACGGTCGTGCCTCGTTGCCAGCGCCTCCTTGCCTCCCGCGTCGCCATGCGAGCAACAGGATCGCCACCAGCAACACGACGCACACCGCCTTCCACACCAGCAACCACCACGGCCGCCACCACGCGCCGGTCGTCGTCTCCACCAGATCGCTTACACCGAACGTCACCAGCACGATCGCCGCCGGCGCGTGCCGCCACTTCACGACGACCAACGCCGCCACCGCGAACCACAGCGCAGCTTCGACCACATTGGCGACGACGAAGCCGCGATCGATCGTCAGCAGCAGTTGCCCGGCGTCACGCACGATCTATGGTTGCTCATCGCCACCCCGCGGACGACGACCGGCATCGTGCCGCCGCGCTAGCCGCGGGCGTTGTTCGTCTGCCTGCACAGACGCAGCCGCCCGCGACGTCGCGGGCGGCTGCTGTCGTTCCTTTCTTCCTCCGCCTCCACCGCCATGCCGACCGCCATTCTGCCCGACGGATCCCGCCGCGACTTGCCTGCCGGCAGTACGTCGCACGACCTGGCGGCCTCCATCGGCTCCAAGCTCGCCGAGGCCGCCGTCGGCGCACGCGTCGATGACGAACTGGTCGACCTGCACCGCCCGATCCCCGATGGTGAGCATCACGTCTCCATCGTCACCGGCCCCCGCGTCGACAAGAAAGGCCGCAGCAAGTGGCGTGACGAGCAGCACGAGAAGGACGCCCTCTACCTGCTGCGACACTCGACCGCCCACGTCATGGCCGAGGCGATCCAGCGCCTTCGGCCCGACGCCGTCCTGGCCTACGGCCCGCCGCTCGACACCGGCTTCTACTACGACATCGCCCTCGACCCGCCGATCAGCAGCGATGACTTCGCGAAGATCGAGGCGGAGATGGCCGCCGTTGTTGGTGAGGATCGACCCTTCACCCGCTACGACCTGCCGACCGACGAAGGCGTGGCCCGCTTGAAGGACGAGGGAAACAAGTACAAACTCGACAATGCCGACCGCGCCATTGCCAACGGCGCGACATCCCTTTCCTGGTACGTCACCGGCGAGAAGGACCAGAACTGGGAAGACCTCTGCCAAGGCCCGCACGTCCCAGCGACCGGCCGGATCGGCGCGTTCAAGGTGACCAGCACCGCCAGCAGTCACTGGCACGGCGACGTCACCAGCGACCGCTTCCAACGCATCTACGGCACCGCCTTCTACTCGCAGGGCGATCTCGACGCGCACCTCGAAGCTCTCGCCGAGGCCAAGAAGCGCGACCACCGCGTCCTCGGCCCGCAGCTCGGCCTCTACACCATCGACGACAAGGTCGGGCAGGGCCTTGTTCTATGGAAGCCCAACGGTGCCGTCGTTCGGCAGGAACTACAAACCTTTATCGGCGAGCACTTGCGTCGCCAGGGCTACAGCCAGGTCTTCACGCCACACATCGGAAAGCTCGACCTCTATCGAACCAGTGGACATTATCCGTACTACAGCGACAGCCAGTTTCCACCGTTGATTGAGAAAGAGACGATCGACGGGTTGGCCGACGAAGGGTGCAGCTGCGGTGATTTGAGCAACTGGCTGTCGGCTGGCGAAGTCGACGGCTTCATGTTGAAGCCGATGAACTGCCCGCACCACATCCGAATTTACGCGTCCGACCCGCACAGCTACCGCGACCTTCCGGTACGTTTGGCCGAATTCGGCACCGTCTACCGCTGGGAACAATCCGGTGAGCTCGGCGGCATGACGCGGGTTCGCGGCTTCACGCAGGACGATGCACACATCTTTTGCACTGAAGACCAACTCGCCGCCGAAGTCGCGGGTTGTCTCGAATTGGTAAAGATCGTCCTTGGCACGCTCGGTATGGAGGACTACCGCGTCCGCGTCGGCCTGCGAGATCCGGATGCGAGCAAGTTCACCGGCGATGCCGCGCAGTGGGATCGGGCGGAGAAAGCTTGTGTCGACGCCGCCGAACAACTCGGCGTGGCCTACAGCAAGGAAGCAGGGGAAGCTGCGTTCTATGGGCCGAAGATTGATTTCGTCGTCAAGGACGTCATCGGCCGGGAGTGGCAGCTGGGGACGGTGCAGGTCGATTATCAGTTGCCGCAACGCTTTGATCTTTCCTACGTTGGTGCCGACAACCAGCCGCATCGGCCGGTCATGGTCCACCGCGCGCCGTTCGGCAGCATGGAGCGGTTCGTGGGCGTGCTGATCGAGCACTTCGCCGGGGCGTTTCCGCTCTGGCTTTCGCCGGAACAGGCCCGCATCTTGCCAATCAGCGACAAGTTTAATGATTATGCGAACCACGTCGCCGAGGCGATGCGTGCCGCCGGTCTGCGGGGTTCGGTCGACACCGCCGCGGACAAGATCGGCGCGAAGATCCGGCGGGCGACGGAGGAGAAGACGCCCTACATGCTCGTCTGCGGCGGCAAAGAAGCGGAGGCCGGCACGGTCAGCCTTCGCGCCCGCACCCGCGGCGACGTCGGCACGATGCCGCTCGACGACGCCGTTGCACAGCTGACAGCCGAACGCGACGAGCGACGATTGGCCGTAGCATGACCGGCCCGCGTCGCGGGTAACTTCTGCCATGACGACGGCTGCGCTTCCCACCGTTCCGCCCGCCGCGACGCCCGCTCCCGAGCGCGAGCCGGGCGAACGCTCGGCGGCGTCGCGTCTCGTCGTGACGCTCCTCGGCGGCGTGCTGCTGCTCGTCGCCTTCGTCGCCGACCGCGTCTTCGACGAAGCCGCCGGCAGCGGGCAGGTCTGGCACGCGGACGTCGTCGCCCTCATCGCCGCCGTCGGTCTCGGCGTGCCGCTGGTGTGGGCCGCGCTCAAGAGCGTCTGGCAGGGCCGCACGCAGGTCAACGAGCTCGCCGCCATCGCCGTCGTCGCCGCCATCGCCGCCGGTCTCTACCAGACGGCCGGCTGGATCGCGTTCTTCATGACGCTGTCCACGCTGATCGAGTCGCGAACCGCGCTGGGCGCGCGCCGCACCATCGAGCGTCTGCTCCGCCTCACGCCGACCCGCGCGACCCGCGTCGCCGACGACGGCAGCGAGTCGGACGTCGAAGCCAGCAACCTCCGCCCCGGCGACGTCGTCCGCGTCCGCCCCGGCGACAACCTTCCCGGCGACGGCACCGTGCTCCGCGGCAGCAGCAGCCTCGATCAGGCCAACATCACCGGCGAAAGCCTGCCCGTCGACGTCGCCGAAGGGGCCGACGTCTTCGGCGGCACGACCAACCTCACCGGCCTGCTCGATGTCCGCATCACAAAGGCCGGCAGCGACACGACGCTCGGCCGCGTGCAGGACCTCGTGCTCCAGGCGTCGCAGAGCAAGACCGCCACGCAGCGGCTCGCCGACGCGTACGCCGAGTACCACACGCCGGCCATGCTGCTCATCGCGGCTGTCGTCTGGTTCTTCACGCAGGACATGGAGACGTTCATCGCGCTCCTCGTCATCGCCAGCCCGGCCGGCATCATCTTGGCCACGCCCACCGCCATCGTCGCGGCGCTTAGTGCGGCCGCGCGGCTCGGCATCCTTATTAAAAACGTCGGCGT
>CAYLSV010000034.1:1692-1990 GCA_964386435.1 uncultured Tepidisphaerales bacterium | reverse complement strand
CGAACGCGCCCGCAACCTGTCGGCCGTCGTCCTCGACAAGACCGGCACGCTCACGACCGGCCGGCTCAGCGTCACACGGCTGGGCCCGGTCGACGGCGTGCAACCCGCCGAACTCTTGTCGGCCGCGGCGACCGTCGAGCAGAACAGCCGGCACCCGGTGGCCCGCGCCGTCGTCGCCGTCGCGGAGAAGGCTCGCGTCCAGCCGGATGCCGTCGAAGAGTTCGAAGAAGTCGGCGGCCGCGGCGTTAAGGGACGCGTCGCGGGCGAGCAGGTCGTCGTCGGCCGCGAGGCGTGGCTG
>CAYLSV010000034.1:0-1663 GCA_964386435.1 uncultured Tepidisphaerales bacterium | reverse complement strand
CACGGCGTCGCGGTCGACCTGCCCGAGGACCAACGCCCGCCGGACGGTCTGAGCATCCTCTACGTCGCCCGCGCCGGCCGGCTGCTCGGTTGGGTTGGGCTCGAGGACAGCGTCCGCGAAGACGCCGCCGACGCGGTCGATCTTCTGCGAAAGCAGGGCGTTCGACAGGTCGTCATGGTTAGCGGCGACCGCTGGAGCGTCGCCCGCAAGGTCGCTGCGGCAACGCATTGCACCGACGTCCAGGCCGAGGTCTTGCCGGCGGACAAGCTCAAGGTCGTCGACGGCCTACGCGAGCGCGGGCACATCGTCGCTGTCGTGGGCGACGGCGTGAACGACGCGCCGGCATTGGCCGCGGGCGACTTGTCGGTGGCCATGGGTGCGGCCGGCAGTGATGTCGCGATCAGCTCCGCGTCGGTCGCGCTCATGAACAACCGCCTCGACCGCATTCCGTTCCTGCAACGCCTCGCCCGCGAGAGCGGCCGCGTCATCGTGCAAGGCATCGGCATCAGCTTGGCGTTCATCGTCGTTTTCGGCATCCTTGCCGCCGCCGGCGTCATCGGGCCGGTCACGGCTGCGGCGTTGCACGCGATCTCGAGCATCGTGGTCGTGTTCAACTCCGCCCGCCTCGTGCGTCAAGGCGAAGAGCTCGACGCCACGCCGGTCGAAGAGACGCTGCCCGAACGCGAGACGATCACGCCGCAGCCGGTCACGGCGTGAGCGGGTAGCGCGACAGGAACGTCTGCTCGTCAACCACCTCCACGCCGAGATCTTCGGCCTTTTTCCGCTTGCTGCCGGCCTTCTCGCCGGCGAGGAGCAGGTCGGTCTTCTTGCTCACAGACGACGAGGCCTTGCCGCCGAGGGCGCGGATGTGCTCGTGGGCTTCTTCGCGGCTGAAGGTATTGAGCGTGCCGGTGACGACGACGGACTTGCCGGCGAGCGGGCCGTCGGTCGGCGAGGCGGCGGCGACGTCCTGCTTCGGGTCGAGGCCGACGGCTTGGAGATCGGCGACGACGGCCGCACCTTCGCCGCGGAGGAAGTCGTACAGGCTGCCGGCAATGACGTCGCCGATCCCCTCGACGTCGGCCAGCTCTTGCAATTGAGCGTTCTTGAGCATATCGAGACTGCCAAACCGCTCTGCAAAGAGTCGTGATGCCGTGCCGCCGACGTGGCGGATGCCGAGGCCGTGCAGGAGGTTCGAAAGTGGCCGCGTGCGGCTCGCCTCGATGCCGGCCAGAACCTTCTCGGCCGCCTTCTCGCCCATACGATCGATTTCGAGCATATCCTCTTTCGTCAGACGGTATATGTCCGCAAACGATCGTATCTTGTTCGCTTCGTAGAGCGCCTCGATCAGCTTCTCGCCGAGGCGGTCGATGTCCATCTGCCCGCGGGCGCAGAACCATTTGAGCCGCTCGACCGCCTGCTTCGGGCAGGCCGGGTTGAGGCAGCGGACGTGCGGCGAGTCAGGGTCCTTCGTCACCGCCGTTTCGCACGCCGGGCAGGCCGCGGGCACTTCAATCGGCGTCGCGTCCTTTGGCCGTTTCGCCTCGAGCACGCCGACGACCTGCGGGATAATCTCGCCGGCCTTCTCGACGGTGACGGTGTCGCCGACGCGCACGCCGAGGCGGTCGATCTGTTCGAGGTTGTGCAGGCTCGCGCGCTTGAC
>CAYLSV010000033.1:0-38992 GCA_964386435.1 uncultured Tepidisphaerales bacterium | reverse complement strand
GTCACGCCGTCGCGGCGGATGTAGAGCGTCTGGTGCGTGCGATAGAGTTCATCCGGCTCGCTGAACATGAAAGCCGCCGTGTCACTGCGGCCGTTCATCAGCGGCCGCTCGATCCCAGAGTAATCGATCGGTTGACCGTTCGGGTGGACTTCGCCCGGCGGCAGGAAGACCTCCGACTGCCCATCATCCACAATCTGGTAGGTGCTGCCGACCTCGCTCGTCCCGCCCGAGGCGAGTAAGCCGGTTCGGCCGTCGTTGCCGAGTGTCGCCCACCGATGGCCGCGCCGCGGGCTGAGGCTGCCGGGCGGCCCGCCCGAGACGGCCACCGGTTCGATCGCGTCGCTGCGATGCAAGAACACGCCGGCGGGACCGCTGGCTGGCAACATCGGATACGTGGTGAACAGGACGTCGCCCGCGTCATTCACCTGCGGGCGGCTGTCGGACAAGCCGACGATCAGGCTGCCCCGCGCCACGTCGCCGTCGCGGGCGATCGGAGTCAGCGTTCCAACGCCAGCGGCGGAGACAGAGGCAACAATGAGCGGGGCAACCGGGGCGAGGCAAATCAGTCGCATGTGCCAAGCCTACAGCCGCTTCGCTGACGGCGTGTTAAGACCTCTCACGCCGCCGGCGGCACCAGGTAGCCAAGCGCGAGGTACGCCAGCCCCAGCAGGGCGAAGAAGCCGACGATGTCGGTGACGGTGGTGGCGAAGATGGTGGCGCTTTGGGCCGGGTCGAAGCCGAGGCGTTTGAGGATGAAGGGGATGCCGGCGCCGCTGACGCAGGCGAGGGCGTGGTTGATGAGCAGGGCGAGGAACACGACGCCGGCCAACGCGACGGCGACGCCCGGGCCGCCGCCGCGCCAGCCGTAGACGAGGGCGATCGCGCCGGTGATCACGCCGATGACCAGGCCGCTCAGGATGCCGACGTACAGCTCGCGCTTCATGACGAAGCGGAAGGTTTTGCCGTCCACCGCGTCGCCGCCGAGGCCGCGGACGGCGACGGCCATCGCCTGGGCGCTGGCGTTGCCGCCCATGCCGGCGACGATGGGCATGAACGCCGCCAGCACCGCGACCTGCGCGATCACCGTGTCGAACACCGCCACCACCGCCCCGGCGGCGAAGGCCGTGAACAGGTTGACGATAAGCCAGCCGACGCGGCTCTTGAAGCTGTACGCCCACGGCGTGTTCAGCCGCTCCTCGGCACCGGCACCGAACAGCACCTGCACGTCCTCGGTCGCCTCCTCCTCCAACACGTCGACGATGTCGTCGACCGTCACGAGGCCGATCAGGCGGTTCCGCTGATCGACCACCGGCATCGCGAGGTAGTTGTACTTGCTGAACAAGTCGGCCGCCTCCTCCTGGTCCATGTCGGCCGGCAGCGCCCGTACTTCGTGCCGCATGATCTCCCGCAGCGGCCGTTCGGTGGGCGAGAGGATCAGGTCACGCATCGACAGCACGCCCACCAGGTGGCCCCGGCGGTCAATGACGTAGCTGTAGAACATCTGCTCCAGCTCGTCGGCCTCGCGGCGAAGTTGGCTGACGGCGTCGGCGACGGTGAGCTGCTCGTACAGCCGCGTCACCTGGCTGGTCATAATGCCGCCGACCGTGTCCGGCTCGTACTTTTCCAGCCGCAACACGTCGGCCCGGTCGCTCGGTGAGAGCACGGCGACAATGGCGTCGTGCGTGTCCTCGTCCATCACGCCCAAGACGTCGACCCGGTCGTCAGGGTCCATCTCGTGGACGATCGCCGCCGCCCGCGCCGGCGGCAGGTTCGCCAGCACCTCACCGGCCGACTCCGTCTCCATCTCCGCCAGCACGTCGGCGGCGACGTCGGGGTCGAGCGCGGCGCAGACGTCGATCGCCTTCGCCGGCTCAAGGTCTTCCAGCACCTCGGCGCCATCCGCGGCCGCGCCGTCAGCGGCGAGTTCTTCGACGTGTTCGGCGAACTCCTCCGGTGTGCCGTCCTCGTCCGGCGGCACGGGCTGCTCGCCCTCGCCGGCCACCAGCACCGCCACGCCGGGGGCGGCGTTGTCGGGGCGATACTCGTCTTCAGGCCGCGTCATCGGCGGCATCGTATCGTCGGCGGCTTACGATGCGCGCATGCAACTCCGCCCGGTCCAAGCCAGCGACCTCGACGCCGTGGCCGACATCGACGCCACGCTCACCAGCAACGCCTACCTTCACCTGATCCGTGACGGCGAGGGCATTGACGTCACCTGGCGGATCGAGGAACGCCCGCTGCGCGAGCCTCTCCGCGCCTCCAACATGCTGAACGACGAGGCGCGCTTCGCTTACCGCCAGCTCGCCGGCGGCATCGAGGAGGGCGTCGCCGTACTCGCCGAACACGACGGTGTCGCCGCCGCCGCCCTCGCCGCCGTCCAGCGGCCCGAGCGGGGCGTGCTGGAGATCGTTGACATCCGCACCGATTACGACCAACGCCGCGAGGGCTTGGCCACGGCGCTCATGTTCCAGTGCATCCAGCACGCCCGCACGAACGAGCTGCGGGCCGTCACGGCCGAGGTGCTGGCCAACAACCAGCCCGCCGCCAACCTGCTGGTGAAAGTCGGCTTCGACCTGGTGGGCTTGGACGAACGCCGCCACAGCAACCACGACGTCGTGAAGGAGTCGGCAACCATGTTCTGGAACCTGGCGCTGGACTGACGCCGGGGAGCTACTCCGTCTCCCGCCGATACCGATCCATCAACCCCGCCCGGCTCAGCAGCCCGATCACTTTGTCCGGCTGGTGCGCCAACACCACCGGCAGCCGCGAGACCTCCAGCCGCACGAACGCCTCGAAGCACGTCGCCAAATCGTCCGTGTGCCGCAGCGGCGGGATGTCGGTGCGCATCAGCTCACTGGCCGTCATCAGCGGCAACGCTTCGGGCGCGAGCAGGGCGGCGTTGAGGTCGTCGCTGAGCAGCATGCCGGCGTAGGTGCCGTCTGGGCTGAGCACCGCGAAGTGCCCCGTCTCCAGCCGGCTCATGAGCTTGGCCACTTGGTCCAGCGAGTCGCCCGCCTGCACCACGCTCGCCGGCTCCAGGTTCACCTGCTCGACCCGCAGCCGGCGCAGCGTGTCCAAATCCTGCCCGGCCGCACGCCGCACGCCGCGGCGGCGCAGCCCGGCGGTGTAGACGCTGTCGCGGTACAAGAGCTTCGCCGTGCCGACGGCCGTGATGCACGCGAGCATCGCCGGCAGCACGACGCGATACTCGGTTGTCACCTCGAACAGGATCAGGATGCTTGCCAGCGGCGCGTGGACCACCGCCGCCAGCACCGCCCCCATGCCGACGAGGGCGTAAAGCTCCGGCCGCAGCCCGTCGAAGATCCCCGCCCGGCTCAAAAGCGTGCCGACCGTGCCGCCGGCCGTGGCGCCGATGAGCAGGCTCGGGGCGATCACGCCGCCGCTGCCGCCGCTGCCGAGGGTCAAACACGTCGCCAGGATCTTGAACACCAAGAGCGCCAACAGCAGCACGATGGCCGCGCCCCCGCCCTCGAAGAACGCCGGCTCCAGCAAGTGCCGCGTCGCCCCGTACCCGTCGCCGAAGAACGCCGGCATCGGGTAGACCGCGAACGGCACCGGCTTGTCCACGCCGAACCACCAGCCGCCCAGCAGCACGAAGATCACCCCCAGCACTCCCGTCAGCGCCCCGCCGATCGCCGGCCGGAACACGCCGAGTTTGCGGACCCGGTCGAACGCCACCTCCGCCAGCCGCATGCCGCGGATCAGCACGGCCCCCAGCACGCCACACACCACGCCCAGCAGCAGGTAGTTCCCGAGTTGCGGCCAATCGAGCAGCACGTTGATGCCGCCCGAGACGTCGTTCGCCGCGACGCCAAAGATCGCGTGATACCCCTCGCCGCCGTGACCCGCCGCGAGGAGGTCGAAGATCGTCCGCGTTGTCACGTTGGCGATGACGGCCGCGACGACGACCGGCGTGAAGCTGCGCAGCGAGAAGTCGAGCAAAATCACTTCCAGCGTGAACAACACGCCGCCGATGGGGGCGTTGAAGATCGCGCTGATGCCCGCCGCCGTGCCGCAGCCGACGAGAATGGGCATGTGGTGCCGAGCCACGCCGAACACCCGGCCCGCCGCCGCACTGATGGCCGCCCCGATCTGCACGATCGGCCCCTCGGCCCCTGCGCTCCCGCCGCTGCCAATGGTCAGGGCGCTGGTCAGAATCTTCTCCACCGCCGTCAGCGGCCGCTCGAACCCCGCCGACCGGATCACCGACTCCATCACATCCACCACCCCGTGCCCCTCCCGCCCCCGCATCACCCGCGAGATCACGCCCACCAGCAGCCCGCCCACCGCCGGGAACAGGATGAGCAGCAGCAAACCCGGCCACGAGTAGAGCACCCCCGGCCCCGGCCGCTCGTACAGAAAGTCCCGCAAATAAACGATCAGCTCATGAAACCCCACCGCCGCCGCCGCCGCCACGACGCCCACGACCACCGCCGGCAACAGCAGCGACGCCTCCTCGCGAAGCCCGAGCTGCCGCGTCCCCCGCCGCAACGCCCCACCAAGCAGGCGGGCGATCAGATCGAGTTGAGAAGAAAGATGCCGCTTCACCCGCAGCACAAGTTAGAGGCTCGGCCATGGCGAACCAAGTGCGACCGCATATGATGTCGCAGGAGTTTCTATGCCATCGACCGTCGCACCAGCTCCCGCCCGGCAGACCCCCCAAGAAAGCTGGCTTGACGAGCCGAACGTGATGCCGACGATCGACACGAGCCGCACGGTGCGGCAGGTGCTTATCGAGCAGGCGGCCCGTGGGGAGGCCGAAATCGTCCCGCTCTCGGTCGAGCATTACGACCTGTTGGTCGAAGCCGGCTGGCAAGATTCTTCTGTGGAACTGCTTGACGGGCTTCTTGTTCGAAAGATTCGTGAGGGTAGAGGCAAAGGCGAGGAACACATGGGGCAGGGCGAGTTGCATTGGACGGCGATCGCACTCCTGAACCACGTCCTGACGCCTTTGGTTCTGCAACACGAGGGGCACCTTCGCAGTCAAGGGCCAGCCCGACACGCCAGCGGCAGTGAGCCGGAGCCCGACGGCATGGTTCTCAGGGGCGGCCTACGCGACTATCTGGAACGCAACCCGGAGGCAAGCGACTGCTCGTGCATTATCGAGGTCGCCGACTCGTCGCTGCGTCTGGATCGCACCATCAAGCTGCGGGAGTTCGCGCTCGCGGGGGTGCGGCAGTACGTCATCGTCAATCTGGTCGATCGCGTCCTCGAAGTCCACGAGCAGCCGGCCGGTGAAATTTATGATGTTCGACGCGTCATCGAGATCGATGGCCGCATCGACATCCTAATGCCCGACGGCCAGCGGGTCGCCGTCGCGGCGGCCGACTTGTTGCCGTGAGGGCGGCCGTAGAGTTAGGCATGACGCCGAGCTTGGATGACGTGCTCAAGACCATCGACGACCGCCAGCACCAGAGCGTGGCGGCGCTGTCAGAGTTCCTGGCGATCCCGAGCGTGAGTGCCAAGTCGGAGCACGCCGACGACATGCGGCGGGCGGCGGCATGGGTGGCGGACCAGTGCCGCTTCGGCGAGCTGGAGGCGAGCGTCATGGAGACGCCGGGACACCCGTTGGTGGTGGCGAAGAACCGCCACGAGGCGGGGCGGCCGACGGTGCTGTTCTACGGCCACTACGACGTGCAGCCGCCCGAGCCGCTGGACCTCTGGACGACGCCGGCGTTCGAGCCGACGGTGCGCGATGGGGCCATCTACGCCCGCGGCGCCAGCGACGACAAGGGGCAGGTCTGGGCCCACCTCGCCGCCATCCAGGCGTGGCAGGCCCACGGCGGCGTGCCGGTGAACCTGATTGTCCTCATCGAAGGTGAGGAAGAAGTCGCCAGCGAAAACCTTGGGCATTTCCTGAAGGAATACGCCGACGATTTGCGGGCCGACGTGGCCGTGGTCAGCGACACCGGCATGCTCGGCCGCGACCGCCCGGCGATCACGTACGGCTTGCGTGGGCTGCTTTACGCCGAGGTCACGCTGACCGCCGCCAACACCGACCTCCACAGCGGCCTCTACGGCGGTGCGGTGCCGAACCCGGCGAACGTGCTGTGCCGACTGCTGGGCGAGTTGAAGGACGCCGACGGCCGGATCACACTGCCCGGCTTCTACGACGACGTGATCCCGCTGACCGACGAGGAGCGGGCGGCGTGGGCCAAGCTCGGCGAGAAGGACGAAGAAATGATGCACGAGCTGGGCCTCAGCGGCCTCAGCGGCGAGGCGGGCTACACCACACTCGAACGCCTCTGGGCCCGCCCGACCTGCGACGTCAACGGCCTGACGGGCGGCTACCAAGGCGAGGGCGCAAAAACAGTTCTGCCGAGCAAGGCCAGCGGCAAGGTCAGCTTCCGCCTCGTGCCGGGCCAAGACCCGCAGAAGATCAAGGAGACGTTCGAGAGCACGCTGCGGCAAAAGTGCCCCAGCCACGTCGACATCGACTTCGAGTATTTCGGCGCCGAGCCGGCAGCGCTGGTCCCGCACGACTCGCCCGCCGCCAAGCTCGCCGCCGAGGCCGTGGAGATCGGCTTCGGCAAGCCGCCCGCCTTCATCCGCGGCGGCGGCAGCATCCCCGTCGTCGGCCTGCTCGAGGAACGCCTGGGCGTCGACACCCTCCTCGTCGGCTTCGGCCTTGCCGACGACAACCTGCACGCCCCGAACGAAAAGTTCGACCTCGCCTGCCTCCACCAAGGCACCCGCACCGCCGCCGCGATCTACGGCAAGCTGGCGCAGCTCAAGGTCGCGTGAGCTTCACGACGGTGTCCTCCCCCTCCGGCCCAGTGGCCCACGCGATGCCGCGTTCGCGGTCGTACCGCACGTGGCCATCGGGCGTCAGCACGTCCGGCGGCACGGTCGGCAGGTAGTCCGGCACCAGCGCCGCGAGCGTCGGCGGCAGCTCGCCGTGGTCGTGCCGGTACCACGCCGCGGCCAACCCGACGGCGGCCAGATGCTGCTCGTTGCGGCCGATCAGGCTCACCGAGATCGTCCGTTCGTACGACGGCAGCAAGACGGCGGCGAGGCTGAAGGAATCGGCCAACTCACCGACGTGAAGGCTGAAGTTCCGAAGTGCCGTCAAGTCAGGCCGATCGTGGAGCCGCGCGTCGTCAACCAACTCAACGTCCGGATGGTCAACGTTCATGAGCCATTGTGCCGCGAGGAACAACCGGGCACTCGCGACACCCGATGCCGTCGCCGTTCGCCGAAGCTGACGCTCCCAAAACTCGTCTCGTGGTCCACTCTCGCCGCCAAGCGGAAACAGGTCGCCGCCGGCGAACACGTGGTCGATCGTGTTTTGATGAAACACCGACTCGCCGTCAACCGCCGCCCTCCACGAGTCGGCGTCGTCAATTGAATCGAGCAGCGCGCCGATAAGTCGCTCGGCCGTCTCGGGCGAGAGGCCGCCGTCGCCGAATCGCCAGTGCGGGGCGGCGTCCTGAGGTGCGTCGGCGGCCAGGGCGTCGATGCCGACGCCGACGAGGTGACCCAGCAGCGACGGGTGCCCCATGGCCACGGCGTCGGCCAGCCCCAGCAGCTGCAGCGCAACGTCGGCCGCCTCCTCTTGCCGGCCCGTTTGCACGAGGTGCAGCAGCCGCCAGTGCAGCAACTCTGCCAATTTCCTGGCATCGCCCAGCCGCGGCATGAGGATGTTGATGAAAAGCCCGTCCGGCGGCTCCGCCCACGCGATGCCGAAGTCGGCCCGCACCGTCGCCACCGCCGGGCGGATTTTCGTCTCGACGCCTTCCAACGCCGCGAACACGTCCGCCTCGCTCGCCAGCACCGCCGCCACGTCGTCCCACGTGATCGCCGTCGCCGGGCCGTCGCCGAGTTGCGGCAATTCATCTGGTTCCGCGTCCTGCAGCCGCTCCCACGCCGGGTTCTCGCCGCCGCCCGGCAGCGCGTCCATCGCCGCCGCGAATTCGACACCCGCGTCAACCGCCCCCGGCACGGGCGGGTACTTCGCCGCCAGCTCCGCCACGGTCACCGGAATGTCCGCCGCCCGCAGCTCCGCCCGCGCCGCGGCCACTTCGTCCGGGACGGGCAACGTGCCGGCGATGAAGGACAACAGCAAGGCGAGGGCGTGCATAGGCCACGATAGATGTCGCCGGCCCACTTTATCTTGGTAGCATCAACCGCGCCACGTCGTCGGTGCCCAGTTCCCGCAGTTGCTTATTCGACATGTCCAAGTCGAGGCGGCGGCGGTCATGACGGGAGAGGCCGTGGTGGTCGATGCCGTCCATGCCAACGGTCCAGGCGAGGCCGCGGGCACGGCTGTAGCGGACCGGCGAGCCGTTGGTCATCGCGTCGGCGGGAACGGCCGGCAAATACGCCGGGACCAGCGCCGCCAATGTCGGTGGGAGTTCGTCCTCGGCGTGGCGGTAGAGGGCGACGGCCAGCGCCACCGCCGCGAGCCGGCGTTGGTTGCGGCCAAGCAAATGTGACGTCGCCGCCCGGTCCAGCGACGGCACCAATGCCGCGGCCATCGGCGGGGCGGCGGCGTTGAAGCGCTCCATCGTTTGTGAAAGCGGCTCAACATTCACCGGGCCCTCGTCCACGGCGTGCCACATCTCGCCCATGAAGCGCGCCATCGCCACCCCGCTTTCCTCGGCCGACGCCCGCCACTGCGGCAGCATGAGCTGCTCGTCCGGCCCGAACGAGTCGGCGATAACCGACAAGTCGCCGCCGGCGTGTACGTAATCGACCACCTCCAGCAGCATGACCGTCTCGCCGTCGAACCCCGCCCGCCACGCGGCAAACTCCGGCCCCTCGTCCAGCAGCACGCCGATGATCACCCGCAACGCCCGCGGCGGGATTTCACCGGGAGCGTCACCGATCTTCAGGTGCGGAACGATCCGCTGGATCGTCCGCGCGGTAATGCTGTCAATGCTGATACCGACGAGATGCGCGACGAGCATCGGATGGCCCGCCTCGATCGCGTCGCCGGTGCCGATCATCTGAATCATCAGCGGGGTGAGCTCGTCATGCCGCCCGGCGTTGGTTGCTTCCAGTGCCCGCCACGACAGCAGCTTTGCGAGCGTGCGGGCGTCGCTTAGCCGCGGCACCTGCATGTTCAGCAGCAAGCCCTCCGGCGGGTCGGTCACGTCCAACCCGAAGTCGGCCCGCACCCGATCAACCCGCGGCCGTAGCTTCGCCTCGACACCCTCGAGCGCCGCGAACACTCTGTCCGCCTCCGCCAACACCTGCCGCACCGTCGCCCAATCCACCGGCTCCCGCATTTCCCCGGGCACCGCCAACTCCCCCGCCAGTTGTGGCAATTCCGCCTCCGCCGCCCCGTCAAGCCGCCGCCACGCCTCGCCCTCTTCCGACAACGCCATTTCGTGCATCGCCGCCCCGAAGTCGATTCCCGCATCCACCGCCGCCGGCACATCGGCATGCCGCGTCGCCAACGCCGCCGCGGTCGTCGCCACACCGCGTGCCCGCAGCTCAGCACGTGCATCTGCCAGCGTCGAATTCGCCGACGCCAAACTCAAGCCGAGGATCAACAGCACGAAGGTCATGTGCCCAGCGTACCCGAGGTGCAGCGGACGGGCGCCCTCGACTCACGCCTCACCCTCGCAGGAACCCCCTCCGCCGTGGTGACGGCGGGGCTTCACGAACTTCGGAAGTCGCTCGATTCGGGCGAAGCCCCGCCGTCACCACGGCGGAGGGGGTTCCTGCGACGCCTGAAGACCGCGACGGCTGATCGCGCCTCGAACTGCTTGTCGCGTGGGCTCACTCCCCGCTCATCCGTCGCTTGCGCATGCCGGCGGCTTTCATCGGCAGGCCGAAGCAGTCGATGAAGCCTCTCGCCGCGGTCACGTCGTAGTTGTCCATGCTGAAGCTCGCCAGTTCCGGGTCGTACAGCGTGTACTCACTCTCGACGCCGATCGGGTCGGCGGCGCCCTTGAACAGGCTCAGCGTCACCTCGCCGGTCACGCGGCGGCTGGCGTGGTCCATGTAGCTTTGGATGCTCTCCCGCAGCGGGTGGAACCACTGGCCGTTGTAGACCAGGCGGGCGTAGTCGAGGCTCAGGTGTTGCTTGTGCTGGAAGAGGTCGCGCTCGAGGGTGAGCTGTTCCAGGGCGTTGTGGGCGGCGTAGAGGGCGGTGCCGCCGGGCGTCTCGTAGACGCCGCGGCTCTTCATGCCGACCAGGCGGTTCTCGACCAGCAGCTTCACGCCCACGCCGTGGCGACCGGCGATTTCGTTCATCTTCGCGATCAACTTGGCGGGCGTCAGTGGCTCGCCGTTGATGCTGATCGGGCTGCCGCTCTCGAAGCCGATCTTCACCCGCTCGACCTCATCCGGCGTCTCGTTCAGCGGCGCGGTCATCGTCAGCATCCGCTCCCACTTCGGCTCGCCGGCGGGGTCCTCGATCTCGGCCCCTTCGTGGCTGATGTGCCAGAGGTTGCGGTCCTGGCTGTAAATCTTTTCGCGGCTCTGCACGATCGGCACGCCTTTTTCCTTGGCGTAGTCGATGGCGGCCTCGCGGTCGCGGAGCTCGAAGTCGGGCATCTTCCACGGGCTGACGATTTGCAAATCCGGGGCGAGGGCCATGTAGGTCAGCTCGAAGCGGACCTGGTCATTGCCCTTGCCGGTCGCGCCGTGGGCGACGGCGTCGGCCCCGCACTGCCGGGCCGCCTCGACCTGCGCCTTGGCGATCAACGGCCGGGCGATGCTGGTGCCGAGCAGGTAATCCCGCTCGTAGACGGCGTGCGCTCGCAGCATTGGCCAGCAGTAATCGCGGGCAAACTCTTCCCGCAAATCGGCGACAATCACCTCATCGGCCCCCGACGCCCGCGCCTTCTCCTCGACGCCCGCCAGCTCCGAACCCTGCCCGAGTTCGCAGGCGAAGGCGACGCACTGCACGCCGGGGTAGCGGTCCTTGAGCCACGGCAGGATCACGCTGGTATCGAGGCCGCCGGAGTAGGCGAGGACGATCTTCTTCGGGGCGGGCTGTTCGTTCACGCGACGAAGATAGCACCCGCGTCACCCGACCGGATACAGGTCCGGCAGCAACTCGGCCACCGGCAGCTTGGCCTCCGGCAGGCAGAGCGGCGACACCTCATCGCCGGGCACGAACAGCCGCCGCTCGCGGTAGCCGTCGGGGGTGGGCTCTCGGTGCACATGAAGCTGCCGCCCCTGCACGTCGGCCACCCAGTACTCAATGACGCCTTCGGCCGCATACCGCGCGGCCTTCTCGCCGAGGTCGTACGCCAACGTCTCGTCGGCGACCTCGACGATCAACCGCGGCTCCGGAAAGGCGGCATCCTGTGGCCGACGCGGCGGCAGCGCGTCGTACACGACAACGTCGGGCATCGGCTGCCAGCCGGAGGAAAAGGCGTGCGAGCCGTTGGTGCCGATGCACCTCGGATCGTGCCAAAGCGACGCCAGCTTGCGGTCGACCCAGTTGATCACGCTGACGGCGGGCCAGAACTGTGCGGGCATCTCCAGAATCTCCCCATCAACCAACTCGCACCGCTGCGGCAGCATGCCTTGCTCGTGCAGCGACCAAAACTCCTGCGGCGTAAACCGCACGTGCCGCCGCTGCTCCGGCGGCGACCCCTTGGTATCGAGGGCCATCGTCATGCACTAAGTATAAGTGAATCCACGACCCATGCGACCGGCCACCGCTCGAAAAGGTGGAAGTAGTTGCGGTGGATCATCGACCACGCGGCGAAGGCGAGCACCACAATCGCCGGCAGCAAGGCAAGGGCTCGCCGACCGGTCGGGCGGCGGGCGAAGGCGACGGCGCAGCCGAGGGCGAGCAGTGGGGCGAGCAGGTGTTGCAACACGCCAGCCGAGGTGCCAAAACTCCAGAGGGCATTGCTCGCCCGCGCCCGGGCCGTCTCTTGCTCCATCCGCTGCCGCTGGGCCAGGGTGAGCATCCACTGCGTCAGATCGTCGTCGAACGGCTCGTACCCGAACTGGCGCGCCTTCGACTGCTTCCACTTCGCCTCATTCGTCCAAGGCACTTCACGGAAATTGCCAACATCGTGCTTGCCGATGCGCGGCAGGGGGAAGTCGGCGGCGGCGTTGAGGTATTCCACCCGGGCAGCGATTAGCCCGACAATCACCGCCAGCAGCGAGACGAGAACCAACGAGGTCCTTCCATGATCCGCCGGGCGGAACCGGCCGGGCCTGTCGTCGTTCGGCCGCGTCGTCACGGCTTGATCGTACGCGGGGCATGACACGCCCGGCCGGTCCGGCGGGGGTGGGCGGGCTAGGGTGGCGGCGATGATTGAGCCGAGCGATGTGGCGGTGAGTGGGCCGGGGGCGGATTGGCAGCGGCTGGATGTGCTGCAGCGGAACCGGCTGCCGGCGCGGGCGTTGTTGGCGCGGTTTGACGATGCGGCGGGGGCGGCGGCGTACGAGCCGGTGGGCGGGGCGTTGCCGTCGCGGGCGATGTCGCTGAACGGGGCGTGGCGGTTTGCACGCGTCGATGCCCCGTGTCACGTGCCGGCGGCGTTTCATGTGCCGGGGCATGCGGAAGATGGTTTCGAGGGCGTCGTGGTGCCGTCGATGTGGCACATGGCGGGCATTGCCGAGACGGGCGTGCCACGGTACGACCGGCCGGTTTACACGAACTGGCGGTACCCGTTCGCCATCGAGCCGCCGAAGGTGCCGAGCGAAAACCCGACTGGGTTGTACCGGCGAACGTTTCGTGTGCCGGCAAACTTCCGCGGGCTCGACGCGGTGCTGCGGTTCGACGGCGTCGAGAGCGCGTTCCACGTCTGGCTCAACGGCCGCTTCGTCGGCTACAGCCAGGGCAGCCGGCTGCCGGCGGAGTTCGACGTCGGCGCGCACCTCGTCCGCGGCGAGAACACGCTGGCCGTTGCCGTCTACCAGTACTGCGACGGCAGCTACCTGGAGGACCAGGATTACTGGCGGATGGCCGGGATCTTCCGTGGCGTGAGCCTGATCGCCCAGCCGCGCGACGGCGTGCGTGACTTGCACTGCCACGCCACCGCTGACGGGACGCTGACCGTCGTGGGCGAGGTCGATCCGACGATCGACGAGGTGCGGCTGCGGGTGGTCAATGGCCGCGAGGTCGTCGCCGAGGCGACGGCGTTGGCGGGTGACGGCGAGGTGCGGACGGAGCTTGCGGTGCCGGAGGCCGAGGCTTGGACGGTCGAGACGCCGCGGCTCTACACGCTCATCGCCGAGCCGTTGATGGGCGGCGAGGCGACCGAGGCCGTCGCCGTGCGCTTCGGCTGCCGCGACGTGGCGATCGAGGACGGCTTGCTCAAGGTCAACGGTCGCCGCATCACGATTCGCGGCGTCAACCGCCACGACTGGCACCCGACGCGCGGCCGGGCGACGATTAAGACCGACATGCTCGCCGACGTGCGGCTGATGAAGGCCCACAACGTCAACACCGTTCGCACAAGCCACTACCCGCCCGACCCGTACTTCTTGCACCTGTGCGATTCGCATGGCCTCTTTGTCATCGACGAGTGCGACTTGGAGACGCACGGCATGATCCTCAAGGATTGGAGCGAATTGGCCAACGGCCCGGCATGGCGGGAGGCCCACATCGAGCGCATGCGGCGGCTGGTTTGCCGCGACCGGTCGCACCCGAGCGTCATCGTTTGGTCCCTGGGCAACGAGAGCGGCTTCGGCGAGAACATGGCCCAGATGGCCCACGAGGCCCGCCGGCTCGATGCGCTGCATTCTCGCCCGATCCACAGCGAGGGCGACCGCAAGTTGCAAGTCAGCGACTTGCTGCCGCCGATGTACTCGTCGGTGTCGGTGGTCGAGCAGGTGGGCCAAGGCGGCAGCTACGACTGGGGACGCTACGCCGGCGGGGACGTGCTGCCGCCGGAGGAGCACGCGGGTAAGCCATTCATGCTCTGCGAGTACAGCCACGCCATGGGCAACGGCCCCGGCGACCTGGCGGCGTACTGGGCGCTGTTCCGCAAGTACCCTGAGAAACTCCAAGGCGGCTGCGTCTGGGAGTGGATCAACCACGGCATCCAAACGCCCACCGGCTTCGCCTACGGCGGCGACTTCGGCGACTACCCGCACGACGGCGTGTTCGTCTGCAGCGGCCTGATCTCGCCCGACCGCCAGCCGTCGCCCGGGCTGCTGGAACTGGCGGCGTGCCAGGCGCCCATGCTGATCGAGGCGGGCCAGCGCTTCGGCAAATTCCGCGTCACCAACCTCCACGACCACATCCACACGGGCGGCATCCGCCTGCGTTACCGGCACGAGCGCGAGGCGAAACTCGTCGACCGCGGCACGCTCCCGCTGCCAACGCTGCAGCCGGGCGAGTCGGCGGAGGTCAGCGTGCCGGCACGCGGCGGCGGTGTGGTGACGCTGGAGGCGACCGGCGGGGACCGGGTGATCGCGTTCGGGCAAAGCGTTGAACTGCCGGATGAGCGGCCGAGGCCGGCGGCGGCGGGGTCGGTGCGGGTTGAGCGGTGGGGCGGCGAAGTGGTCGGTCCGCTGCCGGTGCGAGTGGACCGGGCCAGCGGCGTTGCCGGGTTTGGCGACTCGGCAATGATCGGGCCGCGCTTCAACTTCTGGCGGGCCCCGATCGACAATGAGTTCATCGGCGGGGCGGAAGACGTCAACGCCGCGTGGCTGGCCGCGAAGCTGCACTGGCCGGTTTACCGCTGCGACGACGTGGCGATCGACGGGCAAACGCTGGTCGTGATCGGCCACGCCGCGCCCGCCGGGCAGCCGTTCGGCTTCGCCACCGTCAGCCGCTACACGCCCACCGACGCCGGCGTCTACGTCGAGCTGGAGGCGACGCCGCAGGGCGATTGGCCGGAGAACCTCACCCTGCCGCGGCTCGGCTGGGGGTTCGGCGTCCGCCGCGACCTCGACACCGCCCGCTGGCACGGCCTGGGCCCAGACGAGAACTACCCCGACAGCCGCACGGCCGCCCGCCTCGGCTGGTGGGAGGCCACCGCCGCCGAGATGGAGACGCCCTACATCCGCCCGCAGGACCACGGCAACCGCGGCGACATTCGCTGGCTAGAACTGCGGGGCTTGAGCGGGTTCCGGCTCGACTTCGAACACCCCGTCGACTTCAGCCTCCACCGCCACGCGCTGCAAAACCTCACCGACGCGGATCATCGCGAGGACCTCGTGCCGGCCGACAGGTTGACGCTAAACCTCGACGCGGCCGTCCGCGGTTTGGGCAGCAACTCGTGCGGCCCCAAGCTGGACCCGAAGTGGCACGTCAAGCCGCAACCCGTCCGCGTGGCGTTCGAGCTGCGGCGGACCTGACGCAGGCGCCTTACACCTCCGGGTCCGGCGGCCAGCCTTCGGGCAGCTCGCCGTACTCGGCCTCGAACGCCCGGACGATCTCCGGCGGCTCGGCGTCCTGCGCCGCCTCGGCAGCTTCGCGGTAGCCTTCGTCGAGGTCGGCCTGCATCTTCTCCACGTCGGCCTCCCGCTCGTCGTCCTCCTGCTGCTCGGCGAAGGCGGCCGACGGGTCGTAGGCCTCGAAATCCTCCGGGCCCTCGTCCGCCGGCTTGTCGAACTTCACCAGGTGCAGCCGCGGGAAGCTGTACTTCCACGTGCAGCCCTCACCCCGCAGCCGCCGGAAGATCAGGCGGTACACGGGCGTCAGATCGGCCCGGTGGGCGACCATGGCGGTGCCCATGTAGAAGTCCATGTAGTCGAGCCGATTCTCCGCCTCGCGAGCGGTTTTCTGCTCGTCCATGAACTTCATCATCGCCTCAGTGCCGCCACTCTGCATCGCCTCGCTGGCGGCCATCATCGCCTGAAGCTGCTGCTCGGGCGACTCCGGCTTGAGCCCGATTTTCGCGTTGAGCCAGTCGGCGAGGAAGCCGGCACTGCCGCGGTGGGAGCCCAGATCCACCAGCCGGCCCTCGGCGTCGCTCACCTCGTGGTTGTTGCTGAACACGTCCCACAAACACATTGTCACCAGATCCCGGCACTCCCGCGCCACGTCGATCGGCGTCTCCTCGTGCTCGGCCCGAACCTGCGCCAGCGTCGGCGGCGGCTCACGGTCATCCGGCGGCGTCTTGCTCAACTCGTCCATCCGCTCGCTCAGGCGGACCCGCTCCTCGTGGATTTGCTCCGGCGTCGGGTGGTCGATGTGCCGCAGCGGCGAGCTGGCCCAGCCGTCGGGGGCGAGTTCATTGCGCACGTCCTCGCCCGCCGGGCCGTTTGGCAGCAAACGGTCCAGCAGTTCAACGCACTCGGGCTCCGGCAGGCGGTCGCGGTCTTGCCAATCGTCCATAACCGCATGATATCAACGGCTATGCTGGCGGCCCATGGCGGGCGACGCGTTAGTTCCGGTGATCGAGGCCCGCGACCTGCACAAAAGCTACCGCATGGGCGAGGCCGTCGTGCCGGTGCTGCGGGGGGCGGATTTGACCGTGCGGGCCGGCGAGTTCGTCGCCATCGAGGGCAAAAGCGGCAGCGGCAAGTCGACGCTGCTGCACCTGATGGGCCTGCTCGACGAGCCGGACCAGGGGCAGGTGAGCGTCGGCGGTGTCGATGCCCGCACCCTCAGCGGCGGGCGGCGGGCGACGGTACGAAACCGGCAGATCGGCTTCGTCTTCCAGTTCTACCACCTGCTGCCGGAGCTGGACGTGCTCGGCAACACCATGCTCGCGGCCATGGTCGGCCGATCGTGGCTCGCCTTCCGCCGGCAGAAGTCGGAGCTGCGTGACAAAGCGGCCGCGCTGCTGGACACCCTGGGCATGAGCCACCGCGCCACGCACCGCCCGGCCCAGCTCTCAGGCGGCGAGCGGCAACGCGTGGCCATCGCCCGCGCCCTGATGAACGACCCGCCGATTCTCCTCGCCGACGAGCCGACCGGCAACCTCGACGCCGAAACCGGCACGGCGATTATGGATGCCCTGGCCGGCGTCCACGCCGAAGGCCGGGCGCTGGTGATGGTTACCCACGACCGAAGCCTCGCCACGACCGCGGATCGCAGCTACGTCATGCGCGAAGGCAAGCTGCAGGCTGGGTGAGGCGTCGGCTTCATCAGCATGCTCCAAACACGAAGGTTGGTTCCTGCAACATCTGGGGTGGCCGTAGGGCTCGCTCCGCGCGCCGGACGTCGCCGAACCCGGACGCGCGGAGCAAGCTCCACGGCTACCCCAGGCCACCCATCGCCACGGCGCAACGGCAACCTTGCGGAAGCGATTGCCGACGAGAAGTAGCCGCGCAGCAAGACGCCGCCACGCCAGCAGGGTTTGGGCGGCGGCGCTCGCAAGCTGAATGAGCTGATGCGCGTTAGCCGCGAATGCTCTTCGCCAGCTTGTTGTAGATGCCCAGCGCCACGAACGTCGGCGCCCACTGGCCCACGAACAGTGCATCGCGGTCGCGGCCCATGAGTTTCAGCGTCAGGCTAGCTGCGATGCTGCCGCCGGCGAGCCACATGAACGTGTCGGCCGGCACCTGAGTGACGGTGTCCTCAATGGCGTGCGAGGCGTCGGTCTGCGAGAGGCGGTCTTCGGTGAGGGTGCGCATGATGAATATCCTTCCGGGAGGTTGGGGTGCCGCCGATGGGTTCGGCGGGTGAGGTGCCGACCATGTTGCAACCGCCGTGCCGCGGGTGGCCGATCGGCCGAACGCGACTTTCGCGGCCGCCGCGGCTATACCGTGGCATGGCCGAGCCCGCACCGCCCATGGATTACGCCCCAACCGGCGGCGACGCCGACGTGCAACTCGATGGCGTCTCCAAGCGGTTCGGCAGCCACCTCGCCGTGGACCACGTCAATCTGTCCGTCCCGCCCGGCAGCACCTGCGGCATCATCGGCCCCAACGGCAGCGGCAAAACGACCACCCTCCGCATGATCATGCGGATCTTCCACCCCGACGAGGGCACCGTTCGCGTCCTCGGCGAGCCCGTCAGCGGCAAGCCGGACGACCGCGTCGCCTACCTGCCCGAAGAGCGGTCGCTCTACAAGAGCATGAAGGTCCGCGACGTCCTGCGGTTCATGAGCAAGCTCAAGGGTTACAATCCGCCGGACCTCGAGATCGACGAGCGGCTGGGCAAGCTCGGCCTCGGCGGGTGGGCCGATAAAAAGGTCGAGCAGCTTTCCAAAGGCATGAGCCAGAAGGTGCAGTTCCTCGCCACCGTCCTGCCCAAGCCGAAGCTGGTGCTGCTCGACGAGGTCTTCAGCGGCCTCGATCCGGTGAACCAGGTGGTGATGCGGGAGGCCGTCCTCGACCTGCGGCGGCAGGGAACGACCATCTTGTTCAGCACTCATGATATGAGTCAGGCCGAGCGGATGTGCGACCACATCTGGATGATCTACAAAGGCAAGAACGTGCTCAACGGCAGCCTCGACGCCGTGCAGGCCGAGCACGGCGAGGACGTGATCCGCATAGAATTGCCGGGCCTCTCGAAGGAGACGGCCGCCACCTTGCCCGGCGTCACCGGAGCCGCCGATGTGGGCAACCGCCTCGAACTTCGCACCGCCCCCGATGCCGACCGCGGCGAGATCCTCCGGCAGCTCATCACCCACGGCGACGTCCGCCACTTCGAGGTGACCCGCCCGACCCTCCACGACATCTTCGTCCGCATCGCCGCCCCCGACGAAGCTGACCTCCAAGAACCCGACGCCGAAGCCGCTTGAGGCAGTTGTTGGTTGCCAGTGGTTAGTTGCTGGCGACGCAACCCTCACAACCAGCAACCAGCAACTCCCTTCCCATGACCAAAATCTGGACCATCGCCGTCCGTGAATATCTCGCGGCCGTCAAGACCAAGGGCTTCGTCATCTCGCTGGTGCTGCTGCCGATCTTCATGCTCGGCGGCGTCTTCGCCGGCCGCTTGGCGGAGAAGGTGGGCGATGACAGCACGTACAAGGTGGCCGTCATCGATCAGACCGGCGGGTTCGTCTACGACAAATTGGCCGCCGCCGTCGAGCTGCACAACACCAAGCCGGAGGTCAGCGGTGTGAGCGAGGCGGGTGATGAAATCCGCCAGACCCAACCGCGGCTTGAGATCGAGCGCATCGACGCCGCGGATGAGACCGCATTGGCGGCGGCCCGGTTGACACTTTCAGAGCGCGTGCGGGAGGGCGAGCTGCTCGGTTTCGCCGAAATCGGGCCGGACCTGCTCACGCCGACGTTCAACCAGGAGCTGATCGGCGAGCTAGCCGCCCAAGCCGCCGAGGGCGAGAATCCGGCCGCACCCGCCACACCCGAGGGGGCGAGCGACGACCCGCTGGCCGCCCTCGATTTCGAGAGTCAGATGGCCCAGCGAATGGAGACGATCTTCGGCCCCGGCACCTACGTCCACTACGCGACGAACAAGCCGACCAACCGCGAGTTCCGCGGCCTGATGAACCGCGCGTTGCAGGCCAGCGTGCCGCAGGAGCGGATGATGCGGGGCAACATGAACCCAATGATGGTCACGCAGGCCGTGCTGTTGGGCACGCCGCCGCAGGCAAAGAACATCGGCCTTTACGAGCAGGATGCCGCCGGTGAGGTGGTGCAGGAGGTCGAGGGCGGCCAGGTCGTCGCCGGGTTTGCCGTGCCGGTGGGGCTGCTGATGCTCATCTTCCTGACCGTCATGGTTGGCTGCAGCCCGATGACGACCAACGTGATCGAGGAGAAGCAGCTGCGGATCGCCGAGGTGCTGCTGGCGGGGGTGCGGCCGTTCGAGTTGATGATGGGCAAGCTCGTCGGCGGCGTCGGCGTGGCGCTGACCCTCGCCGCCGTCTACCTCGGCGGGGCGTTCGGGGCGGCCGTCTACTTCAACTTCGCCCAGTACCTGGCCGTCGACGTCATGCTCTGGTTCGTCGTCTTCACGATCCTGTCGGCCCTGCTGTTCGGCGCGATGTTCGCCGCCGTGGGCGCGGCCGTCACCGACATCAAGGAGGCCCAGACGCTCATGACCCCGGTCATGCTGCTGCTGGTCATCCCGCTGAGCATGTTCCTGCCCATCGTGCAAAACCCCAACGGCACCCTCGCCCTTACCCTCGGCTACTTCCCGTTCACCGCCCCGCTGATCACCGTCCTCCGCCTGGCCGTCCCCCCCGGCATCCCTGTCTGGCAGATCCTGCTGGCAATCCTCAGCAGCCTGGTCGGCATCACAATGCTGATCTGGGCCGCCGGCCGCATCTTCCGCGTCGGCATGCTCAGCACAGGAAAAGCACCCACACCGCGCGAACTGGCGGCATGGGTGCTCAAGGGGTAGTCCGATCGAGTTCTCGGCAGAAGCCGTGATGCTTACCTTTTCGGCAGCTTGAGGTTGACATTCAAGGTCCGGGCCTTGCCGTCCTCAACCTTCACGATGCCCGAGGCAAAGCCCATCGAAGGGTGCTTCTTGATGCCAGCCGTCCAGCTGTAGACACCCTCCTTGACGTTCTTGAACTCATACTTGCCGTCGGCATCAGTCTTCGTGGCCATCATGCGAACGGCCATGCCTGCCGTTTCGGGGCTCGGAGCGTCGGCGTCCATTGAAAGACCGCGGTTGCCGGCACCACGCATCTGCTGGCGCTCGAACGGGTGGAGCTTGATCGGCACGTCCTCGGCCGGATCACCGTCCACGGTCTTGACGATTCCCTCGACTTTCGAGCCGGCAAGGAAGTTCATGGTATCCGCGGCCGGGACATGAGCGGCCGGTGCCATACCAATGGTGGCGGTCAAGGCGACAACCGCCGCGGCGGCGCAGGCGGCAGTGAGCGGACGAAAAATGCGGGGGTGAATCATTGGGATGATCTCCAAGAAAAAGGAACAGGATGAGTGCGGTCAGAAGGGCGAGGCACAGCAACGCGGCTGCGTCGCGGCCGCTCCAGGTTCTGGCATGAACTCTAGGGCTCTATCGCAACGCTGGCGACATGCATTGCCTCGACGGGCTCGACCAATGGGAAAGATGCCCAAACTCGGCTGAGGTTAGCAGCCGGGCTGGACATCCGGTAAAGTTCATCGTCCCGCCGTTCGATCATCGTAGGAAGGGCGCGGGATTAGCGTTAACCTGTTCGGCAACGGACCGACCCAAACTGCCCGGCGGGCAGTGGCACTCGCCTCAGGACTCGGATGATTTGCAATTCACGGAATAGCAGCGTGTGCCCCACCGCATGGCTTAAGCCAAAATTAGGATTGTGCTTGTTTCGACGGGCTCTGCGCGTAAGATAGCCTCACCGCGCTGCCCGCCTTGACCTCCTCCCACTTCCCATCGGACCAGTTCAAGCTCTTACTCCGCCGTGATGCTTCCGGCGTCGGCCCCGCAGGTCGTCAACCGATTCACCCGTCGCGGTCGGGATAGTTGCAGATAACCCGCTCGTTTTTCTCAGTGCGTCGCCACGGCGTGCCCCACCCACTGGAGACTTGTAGATGAATTCGCATCGCACCCTCCGGAGCTCCGCCGGCTTCACGCTGGTTGAACTCCTTGTCGTCATCGGCATCATTGCCCTCCTGATCTCGATTTTGCTGCCCGTGTTGGGTCGTGCCAGAGACTCGGCGTCGTCCGTCGCCTGCCTTTCGAACGTCCGCACGCACGGCCAAGCGGCGATGATCTACATTGCTGAGAACAACCAGAGCTATCCGTTCGGCATGGTGTTCGCCAACTCGGTGCCGAATGATTACAGTGCCGTGCCGAGCCCGTACGCCGGGTTTTACACTGTCTTCGGACAGCTCGAGGCGCTGATGGGCGACCAGAACGAGAACGGCGGCATCTCGTTCACGGATGATCTTTATGGTGGCACCTGGGTGTGCCCCAGCGTGCCGGAAGAGTCTGAGCAGAAGGTGACATATGCTCAGAACGGCTTGGTCATGCCGGATTCGTTCAACTACGCGGGCAACAACGTCCCTGACCAGTTCTTGAAGCCTGCAAAGGCCAGCCGCGTCTTTCCCGATAACGCGATTTTCTGGGAGACGAACGTGCGGCTGAACAACACGGACGGCACGCCGTTTGAGTTCAGCAACCTGCTGGCGGCCAGCGGCATCCACTTCGCTTTGCCCTCCGGCAGCACCTTCTTCCGCAACCGCGAGGGCGATATTGGCTCCTCGATGTTCCGCTACGCCGACGATCCGGATGCCGGTGACTGGCTGCTGGAGAACAACGCGCCGGTGTTCATGCCGGACGTCGACACTTTCGGCTACGAGTATAACATCGACCTTCCGGTGTTGACGTTCTTCGCCGATGAGTTGGGCACCATGCGTTTCCGCCACCGCGACGAATCCAGTGCGAACACCGCCATGGCCGATGGCAGTGGCCAGTCGTTCAACCTCAGCAACAAGCTGACCGACAACGGCACGCTTGACAACGACTTCGAGATCCGCCGTCTCAAGATCAAGGCACCGGCTGGGTTCCGATACCTTCCCTGAATCAGTTGCTTCGCAAGTCACGATGTCAAGAAGCCCGGCGGGAACCGTCGGGCTTCTTGTTTAGGTGCGTTGCGATCTGCCCGTCGTCCTGCCTTCGGACGGACGAACTTCCTGGCCGCCGCAGGAATAGCCTGCCTTCGGCGCTGCGTCAGTAGTCTACGCTTGGCTCATGCTGCTTCTCATCGACAACTACGACAGCTTCACGTTCAACCTGGTGCAGCTGATTGGGACGGTGGCGCCGGGGGTGGAGGTGAGGGTGGTGCGGAATGATGCGGTGACGGTGGAGGAGGCGCGGGCGTTGGGGGCGTCGCATTTGTTGATCAGCCCCGGGCCTTGCACGCCGACGGAGAGTGGGGTGAGCAACGAGTTGATCGCGGCGTTGGGGGCGTCGACGCCGACGCTGGGGGTTTGTCTTGGGCATCAGTGCCTGGGGTTCAGCCACGGCGGGGTCGTCGAGCGGGCGGGGAAGCTGATGCACGGCAAGACGGATCAGATGCACCACGACGGCACCGGTGTATTCGCCGGCATTCCGTCGCCGTTCACGGCAACGCGCTACCACAGCCTGATTGTGCGGGAGGCGAGCCTGTCGGACGAGTGGCTCATCAACGCCCGAACAGCCGAGGGTGAGATCATGGGGCTGCGGCACCGCCACAAGCCGCTGCACGGGGTGCAGTTTCACCCGGAAAGCTTCCTGACCGAGCACGGCGACACGCTGATCCGCAACTTCCTGGCGATGAAGGCGGGCGATTCGAGTAAGCTGGTGGGATGACGACGCCAAGGCTGGTGATCGGGTTGCTGATCGTTGGGCTGCTGCTGCCGCTGGGCGGGGGCTGGCTGACGGCGGCGCAGGGGCAGAACCAGCGGCAGTCGCAGCGCGGCGGTTTCAATGCGACGCCCACCACCACCACCACCACCACCACCACCACGGCAAGCCGGCGGCGGTCGACGGCGTTCCGCAACGCCCGCCGACAGGCCGTTCGTCGTCAGAGCCTGCGGCGGTCGGTCCCGCCGCAATTGCAAGCTCGGTTGCAGCGGCTGTCGGGGCAGTCGAATCAAACCGTCCGGGTGAGCTCGGGGGAATTCCGAGGCTCCGCTCAGGTCACGAATGCTCACGCCCGACGCGGCAGTGTCCATCTCGTTGCCAACGCACCAAGTCTGCTGCCCCACGAGGCGTGGCATGTCGTGCAACAGCGTGGCGTGCGAGGCTGAAGCGTTACCGCGCATTCATCGCGTCGAGCTCCGCCTGAAGTAGCGGCGTCACGTCATCGGGAGCGGCGTCAATCGCCTGCTGCATCCGAGTCGCGGCCGCGTCGGGATCGCCGGCGGCGGCAAGGGCGAGTGCGAGGGTTTCGAGGTGGTACCAGCGGTCGTCCACCGCTTCGACCTCCGGCGGCATGGCCAGCGCCCGCTTGGCATACTCAACGGCCGCCGTGGGATCATTCTCACGCAACAGCCGTGCGAGCAGGGCCAGACCCAGGCGGTTGTCGGCGGCGGCGTAATCGGCCCGTGCTTCGGCATCGGCCCCAAGCGACTGCTTGAGCAGACCCCGCTCGACGCGGGCGGCGGCGAGATCTTTGGCATCTTCGGCCGCGGCCAGAGCCGCCTCGGCGTCGGCTAGGGCGGCGACTGAATCGCGGCTCAGCCGATGCGCCGTGGCACGCAGCAGCAGGGCGGACACCTCGTCCGGTTCGGCGGCAAGAACGCGGTCAAGATCATCAAGCGCCAGCGCCCACTCCTCCAGCACCAGCCACACCGTGGCCCGGCGGACGAGCGCGTCGACGCGAGCCAACGCATCGTCAACGCCGGCGAGTTGTCGGGTCAGCTGTGCCAGATTGCGGTCAATCTCAGCGGCGGCGTCGAGGCCGGCGGCGTCCAGCGTGGCGGCCCGCGCCTCGTACGGCCCGGCGGCATCGGGCACCAAGCGGATGCCGATCGTGTAGTCGTCGATCGCCAGGTCCCACTGCTCCCGGGCTCGAAACACGTCGGCCCGAAGCACGTAGCCGTCGGCCAAAAGCGCATTGGACCGGATGGCCGCGTCGGCGTCGGCGAGCGCGGCATCACCGTCGTCCAGCACCAGATGAGCCCGCCCCCGCGCCGCCAGAACCGCCGCGTCATCGGGAACCGCGGCAAGGGCGGCATCCAGATCGGCCTCCGCGCCCGCGGCGTCGCCGGCGTCGAGCCGGGCGAGGCCGCGGTTGATGCGGGCTTCCACGTCGTCTGGCTCATCGATCAGCAAGGCGTCGTACAGCGCCAGCGCCGCCTCGATGTCGCCGGCCTCGTGCAGCGTGGCGGCCTCCGCGAAGCGATCGGCCGACGTCTCGCCCTCGTCGCAGCCGACCAACGCGACGGCCAGCAACAGCGGCAGGGGCAGCATCTTCATGGGCGGCCCTCGCCGGCGGGTCGGATCGACACAGGATCAGGCTCCCGCTCGAATCGCCGCAGGTGCAGGCGGTCGTCGTGTTGGTGGACAATGCGGACGCCGTCGGCTTCGGGGAACATCTCGGCCCGCAGGCGCGCGCGAAGGTCGTCGACGCGAATGTCGTGGAAAGTCACCTCGCCCGCCGGCCGGCCGTCGGGGCCGTGGCGGCGCAGGATTTGGCGGACGCGGAAGCCGTCACGCCCGCCGTCGATGCCGCGGATGTCAGTCATGAGCGAGAAAAGGTCGCCGCCGCGTGAGACGGCGAGGCCGCTAATGCCCGCCAGCCTGCCGACGGGCGGGTCGACGAACTGCCAACCGATCTCGCCGCCGGGGCGGTGCAGCCAGATCATCGGCTGGCCGATTCGCCATGAGAGCTCGCCCGTTTGCAGCCACTGCGTGCCGCCGAACAGCACGCCGCCGTCGGTCGGCGTGCGCCGGGCGACCTGCACCGACGGCAGCGGCTCCTCGCCGAGCAGTCCCAGATCGCGGTTGAACCGCCGAACGCGGCGTGGGCTCCGGGTGCTGGTTTCGGGCAGCAGCAGTTGCCGCTGGTCGGCGGTGAAGGCGAGGCCTTCGGGGTCGAGCTCGATGTCGTCGATGGTGAGATCGCGGAGCGGGATGGTGCGGTCGATCTCGCCGCCCGGGTCGATCCGGCCGAGCGACATCAAGCGGTTGTTCTTCGCGCCCACCGTCCGGAAGAAGACGTAGCCGCGATCATCGACGGCGAGGTCGACGGCGTTCTGTTCAAGGGTCCAGCGAGGCTCGCCGTCGGGGTTGAAAGCGTGGATGGTCTGCACGCCCGCGGCGTAGACGCGGCCGGCGGCGTCGGTGCCGAGCAGGCGGCTCGACGGCCGGGCGCGGCCCGGCTGCATCGCGTACGGCTCGAGGTCCCGCGCCCAAACGATCGACCCGTCGGGCCGCAGGCGGAGCAGCCGGGGCGTGACGCGGCGGTTGTCGTCGCGCGGTGCAACCCGCACGTACAACCCGCCGTCGGGGGCCGGGGCGGCGTCGGTCATCGGGGCCATCCCGTCGACGACGGTCGCTTCGATTTCCCGCAATGCCGGGCGGAGGTTGAGTTGATACTCGCTTGGCGTGATCTGGCGGGTGTTGGGGCCGGACTCGATTGGGGTGAGGCGGATCGTGTAGCTGCCGTGGTCGAGGTACTCATGCACTTGCCGGACGAAGCCGGCGGCGTTCGGCGGCGGGGGGCGGACGGTTTGCGGCGGGGTGTCGTCGCCCCAGTCGATGCGAATGCCGTCGAGGGTGGCTTGGTCGCTGGCGAACGCGCGAAGGGTGAGCGTGACGGCCCGACCGACTGCCTCCACCGCCACCGCCTCGGCCGAGGCGAGGCCGCGAAGCGGGTCGGTGCCGGCCGCCAACTCCTCGGCGTCGCCCACCCCGTCGCCGTCGGTGTCGGCCCGCTCGGGGTCGAGGCCCAACGCCCGCTCGATGCGTTGTCCCAGGCCGTCGCGGTCGGCGTCGATGATGTAGACGAGGCTCACCGTCTGCCCCGGTTGCAGCAGGACACGGTCGAGGTCAATCGCGTTGTTCAGCGGGTTGATGATTTGCGGCCGGCCCTCGGCATCGGTGAGGTTCGGGCCGGCGAGTTCAACTGTCCACAGGCCGCCGGCGGCGCTGCTGCTGCGGATGTCACGGACGGCGGTGACGCCTTGAAAGGTTTCGCGGGTGCCGCCGTGGCCTGACCAGAGGGTGGTGCCGGTCTCGATGGGGATGCGGAGCACGTCCGTCAGCGCTTCGGTCAGCGGCAGGCCCGTGCCGTTCTGGGTGTGGGTGGCCACGAGGTAGGATTCGGGCTCGCCGCCGTCGCCGTAGTCGATGCGGACGTTGGCCGTGCGGGCGAGTATCTGCGTGTATTGCAGATCAAGCGCCCGCCCATCGGCCGACAGCTCGTACATCGACGTTCGCACCTGCGCCGGCGAGGGCATGAGCATGACCTCCGCCTTCTCCAGCGGCACCTCGCCGCGGAAGATGATGCCGTCCAGTCGCTCGCCCGGCGTGAGCGAGGTCACGCCCGAGAACACCCGCGCCGACGGCACCTCCAGCGGCCCCATTTCCACGACCCGCCGGCTTTCGGTGTCAAACTTGCGCAGCCCCAGCGTCACGTTGTCGAGCGTGTAAGCGATGTGCCCGTCGTTGATGAGCGTCGCCAGCACCTCGACCTGCCCGCCGCTGCGGGCGATGCCGGTGCTCGTCGAGACGCCGCGCGATTCGGCGAGGATGCGGCTGTTGTTCTGCGAATGGGCGGCGGAGTAGCCGACGGTGACTTCCGAGGCGGTGGACGTCGTGTTCGACTCGCCGGCGGTAACGGTTCCCGAGTAACCGGCGTCCATGATGCTGACATTCGCCGTGACGCTGGCGTCGAGCGAGAGGGTGGTGCTCGATTCGGTCCGCAGCGAATCGCTGGTCGAACGTTCGCGGGTGAAGCCGCGGGACTGTTCGTTGGTCACGGAGTTGTCGAGGGTGGTTGATTGATCGTCGGTGGCCGTGTGGGTGATAAACACCTGCGGCGGCGAGTCGATCTCAAGCCGCAGCCTCGGCACGTCGGCGACGCGGGGGTTAAATCGCAGCGGGTCGATCTCGGGCTGGAAGTTCTGGTCGATGAGCTCTTCGCCGTCGCCGAAGCCGTCGCCGTCCGTGTCGAACTGGAAGGGCGAGGTGCCCAGCAGCCGCTCGTCAGCGTCGGTCAGGCCGTCGTCATCGGAGTCGACGGCCAACTCCTCGGCGACGGCCGGCGGCGGCTCGGCGTCGTCGCACGCGGGCACCGCCAGCAGCAGCACGATCATCGACGCAAGGGGAAGGTGCCGCATCAGCACGTGGAGCATATCAGATGGATGGAATGGCTGCGACACCACCTAGACTCGCCTCATGCGGCCGACGCGGGTGGCGATTTTGGGGGCGACGGGATCGATCGGGACCGGGGCACTCGACGTCGTTCGGGCGCTGCCGGGGCGGTTCGAGGTGGTGGCGCTCACGGCTCACCGCGACGAGGACGGGTTGAAGAAGGCGGCAGCCGAGCATCCGAAGGCTCGGGCGGTGCTGAGCTCGCGGGAGCCGGGGGCGCTCGTGGAGATCGCGGCGGCGGAGGATGTGGACGTGCTGGTGCTGGCCGTGGTCGGATCGGCGGGGGCCGCGGCGGCGCTGGCGGCGGCGGGGGCGGGTAAGGTGCTGGCGCTGGCGAATAAGGAATCGGTCGTCATGGCCGGACCGCTGCTCATGCCGCTGGCGAAGAAGAGCGGAGCGACGATTCTGCCCATCGACAGCGAACATTCGGCCATCTTCCAGGCCCTGCAGTGCGGCCGGCGACAGGACGTGGCGAAAGTTATCCTCACCGCCAGCGGCGGCCCGTTCCGCACCTGGTCGGCTGAGCGCATGGCCGCGGCGACGGTTGAGGACGCCCTCAACCACCCGACGTGGAACATGGGCACCAAGAACACGCTCGACTCGGCGACGCTGTTCAACAAAGCGCTGGAACTTCTCGAGGCCGCGTGGTTGTTCGATTTGTCGGCCGACGAGTTGGAGGTCGTGGTTCATCCGCAGAGTGTGGTGCATTCGATGGTCGAGTTTCAGGACGGCAGCGTGATGGCCCAGCTCTCGCCGCCGGACATGCGCTTGCCGATCCAGCTCGCACTGTGCCACCCCGAACGCCCGGCCGGGCCGGCGAGGCGGATGGACTGGCGGGAAACCAGCCGCCTCGACTTCGAGCCGCCGGACGTGGCGAAGTTTCCGGCGCTGCGGCTCGCCGACCGCGCGATCCGCGCAGGCGGCACGGCCGGCGCGACCCTCAACGCCGCGAACGAAGTCGCCGGTCAAGCGTTCCTTGATCAACGGATCAAGCTGACGCAGGTCGCCGAAGTGGTCGAAGCTACCATGGCAGCCCACCCCGCCCAGCCCGCCACCGACTGGCCGACCCTCCAAGCCGCCGACGAACAAGCCCGCCGCACCGCCGAGCAACTCACTACCTCGTGAGTCACTGACCACGGACAACTGACCACGGATCCCCGCTTTGCAACTGTTCAACATCCTGCTTCTGGTGTTCGGCTTCGGCTTCGTGATCTTCTGGCACGAGCTGGGCCACTTTCTGGCGGCCAAGTGGGCGGGCGTGAAGGTCGAGCAGTTCGCCGTTGGCTTCGGCCAGGCACTCATCAGCTACCGCAAGGGCTTGGGCATCCGCTTCGGCACCAGCGGGCCGGAGTACCAGAAGCGGGCTGCCGCGGCACTGGAGGCCGAGGGCGGCAACCCGGCGGGGGCCAGCGTCATGAAGCTCGACGCCGCCGCCGCCAAAGAAGGTTTGTCGCCCACCGAGTACCGCCTCAATTGGCTGCCGCTGGGCGGCTACGTCAAGATGCTCGGCCAGGACGACCTCCGCCCCAGCGGCGAGATCGAAGACCCACGCAGCTTCAACCGCGCCAGCGTGCCCAAGCGCATGGTGATCATTTCCGCCGGCGTGATCATGAACGTGATCCTCGCCGCCGCGGCGTTCTGGGCGCTGTTCACGGTCGGCTTCAACACGCCGCCGAGCGTGGTGGGCAACATGACGATCAACAGCCCGGCGCAGCTGGCGGGCTTGCAGATCGGCGACGAGATCGTGTCGTTCGACGGCGACCGGATGCACGACTTCAACAAGATCGCGCTGGCCGTCCCGCTGTCGGCCGCCGACGAGCCGGTGCCGATGGTGATCCGGCGAAATGGCGAGGAAGAGACGCTGGAGGTTCGGCCGCGGACCAGCGCCGCGATGCAGCAACTCCCGGCCTTGGGCGTCGGGCCGACGGTCAGGCTGCAACTGCCCGAGGGCGAAATCGACGAGGCCGCTGCCGGGGCGAACCACCCGCAGAACGTCGTCATCCGCCCCGGCGAAACGGTCGTCGCCGTCGAGGGGCAGCCGGTCGAGCTCGACGATTACCCGGTGCTTTACCAAGCGCTGCAAGACGGTGAGCCCGTCACCGTCACCGTAGAGACTGCGGACGGCACGCAGCGCGATGTGACGCTCGAGCCCGTTTTCGCACCGAGCTTCGGCACCGTCACCGACATCGGCGGCATGTTGCCGCGCGTCCAGATCGACGGCTTCGCCGACCCCGACTCGCCCGTCGCCCAGAAGCTGCAAGTCGGCGACGTGGTCGTGGCCGGCCTCGTCACCGGCAAGACCGACCGCCTGAACAACCCCAGCAGCGAGGCGTTTCGCAACTTCGTCGACGCCGCCGGCAAGGCCGAGCAGACGGTCGACCTGACCGTCCTCCGCGACGGCGAACTCGTCGAGGCAAATGCGCTGCCGCTCAAGGAGTTGGTCAACGACCGGTTCGGCCTGGGCGTCACGATCCGCGAGGACAGCACCGCCCCATTGGTCGCCGCCGTCGCCCCCGACTCACCCGCCGCGGCGCTGGGCGTCCGGCCCGGCACCACCGTCACCGCCATCAACGGCACGGCCGTCGCCGATTGGTACGAGATCGACCAGGCGTTCAAGCGACTAACCGACGGCGACGAGTTGGCAATCGAGTTCGACGACGGCACCACCACGACGCTCGCCCTCACCGCCGCCACCGCCGACCGGCTGGGCCGAAACCTGTACGACACCCGCGCCGCCCAATTCATGCAGCGCCGCCTCGACACCCGGCAGGCCGACAACGTGGTGCAGGCGTTGTGGTGGGGCGTCGAGGAGACGCGTTACCTGATCCTCAAGTTCTACCTCACCCTCCGCCGGATCGCGACCGGCGACGTGCCGCCGAGCTTGCTCAACGGCCCGGTGGGCATCATCGACGTCGGCACGCGGATCGCCACGACGCAGAACACGGACTACATGATCTGGTTCCTGGCGATGATCTCGGCGAACCTGGCGGTGGTGAACTTCCTGCCGCTGCCGATCGTGGATGGCGGGTTGTTCTGCTTCCTGCTCTACGAGGCCGTCCGCGGCAAGCCGCCGAGCCCGAAGGTGCAGTACTACACGCAGATCGTGGGGCTGCTCTTGATCGGGAGCATCTTCCTGTTCGTGACGTTCAACGACCTGGGCAGGCTGGGGTTGTTCTGAGGAAACAGGTGTTGGGGCTTAGGTTCTAGGTGTTGGGCCGGAGATGTTGTTCCTCCGGCCTAACACCCAACAACTACGCCCTAACACCTCCCGCCCCATGACATCCCGCCGCCGCTGGGGTACAACATGCCACCATGAGCGACGTCCCCGGCCCCCACGACCCGAACAACCCGCCGCCGCAGCCGGAGCATTCCGGGCAGCCGCCGGTCAATTACCAGTCGAACGTGCCGGGCATGCCGGACCGCAGTGAGGCGAACAGCAAGAAGATCCTCAGCGGCGTCCTCGGCATCGTCCTGGGCGGTCTGGGCATCCACAAGTTCGTCCTGGGCATCACCACGCCGGCCATCATCATGCTCGTCGTCAGCATCGTCGGCTACGCCACGTCCTGCCTCGTCATCCCGATCTTCGCCAGCATCGCGATGAGCATCATCGGCCTCGTCGAGGGCATCATCTACTTGACGAAGTCCGACGACGAGTTCTTCCAGACCTACATGGTCGAGAAAAAGCAATGGTTCTGACGCCGATTCGTTCGATCGGCGGAGGGCGCCAGATCGTTTCGGTGCAACGCGTTGCAGCTATTTCACGCTCGCGTGTGCACCGATCTGGCGCTGGAGCGGGGGTCGCCGTGGGCTGAATCCTCAACGCCGCTAAAACCGCCTCCGTCTCGTAGAGGCGGTGCTTCACCAGACGGGCGACGACGCCGGTACAAGTGAAGCCCCGCCTCTACGAGGCGGAGGCGGTTTCAGTGACGCACCTGAACCGCTCACGCCGCCTGCTTTTCGGGGCCGTAGGTCGGCTCCTCGGCCGGCTCGGCGTCGGCGGGGCGTTCTCGCACGCGGTTCAGGCCGTCGAAGGCGGCGACCTTGTAGCACTCGGCCAGGGTCGGGTAGTTGAAGACCGTTTCCACGAAGTAATCGATCGGCATGCCGGCGCTCATCACGGCTTGGCCGATGTGGATGATCTCGGTCGCCCCGGTGCCGATCGCGTGGACGCCCAGGAGGCGGCGGCTTTGGGGGTGGAACATGAGCTTCAGGAAGCCGGCCGGGTCGCTGATGAGCTGGCCGCGGGCGATCTCGCTGTACCTCGCCAAACCGACCTCGTATGGGATGTTTTCCTTCGTGAGCTGTTCCTCGCTCTTGCCGACCATGCTGATCTCGGGGATCGCGTAGATGCCGTAGGGCATGAGCTCGGTGCGACCCTCGTAGTCGCCGACGGGGAGCTGGCCGAACATGTGGCACGCGGCCAGGCGGCCCTGCTCCATGCTCGTGGCGGCCAATGCCGGGAAGCCGATGACGTCGCCGGCGGCGTAGATGTGGGGCGTCTCGGTTTGGTAATGCTCGTTGACCGTCAGCCGGCCGCGCTTGTCGGCGGCGAGGTTGGCGGCCTCGAGGTTCAGCGCGTCGGTCGCGCCCTGCCGGCCGATGCAGTAGAGCAGGCAGTCGGCCGCGATCGCCTTGCCGCTCTCGAGGTGGGCGACGACGTGCGGCGGCGGGCCGTCGGCGTTGTCGCCTTTGCGGCGGGTGTTCACCTGGCCGACGACGTCGATGTGGTCGACCTTCTCGCCCAGCCGCAGGCGGATGCCCATCTCCCGCATGCGGAACTGGAGGTTCTCGGTGATCTCGCCGTCGCAGAAATCGAGCAAGCGGTCGCGGCCGTCCACCAGCGTCACCCGGCTGCCGGCGGCGGCGAGCATGCAGGCGTACTCCGTCCCGATCACGCCACCGCCGACGATGATCAATTCCTTCGGCAGCGACTTGAGCGTCAGCAGTTCGTTGGAGTCGATGACCAGCCCCGGCTCGAACGGCACGTTCGGCGGCCGGGCAGGGTTCGTGCCCACGGCGACGAGGAACTTCTCGCCGCGCACGGTGATCGGCTCGGTGCCGTTGTCGACGGTGATTGATTTTTCATCCGCGAACTTGGCCAGCCCGTCGAAGAACGCCACGCCGTTGCGGCGCATCTGGTCGTGGATGACCTGGCTCTCGCACCGTACGACGTGGCCGGCGCGGTGGAGCAGATCGTCCATCGTGATCTCGTGCTTCACGGCGTAGTCGGCCCCGTAGAGCGCCCGCTCACGGACGCCCGAGAGGTGCAGCACGGCCTCGCGGATCGCCTTGCTCGGCACGGTGCCGGTGTGGATGCACACGCCGCCCATGCTGCCGCGGCGGTCGACGAGGGCGACCTTCTTGCCGAGCTTGGCAGCGCACAGGGCCGCCTTCTGCCCGGCGGGGCCGCTGCCGAGAATCACGAGGTCGTAGGTGGCGCTGGCCATGCCGGTTGTATCGGCGGCGGGGCGGGGCGACTTGCTCGATCAGATGAGGACAACAAACGCCCGCAACAACTTACCGCACCCGCAGCAACCGCAGCAGGGCAGGGGCGGGATATATTGCCGCATGGCAGATCGCCTGCTTCTAGTCGATGATGATGAGATTTTCCGCAACCGCCTCGCCCGTGCGATGAGCGGCCGCGGGTTCGAGGTGTTCCAGGCCGGCGACGCCACGTCGGCCGTCGCCGCCGCCCGGGAGGCGTCGCCGCACTACGCGCTGCTCGACCAACGCATGCCCGGCAAAAGCGGCCTAGACCTGATCGCCGACCTCATCAAGCTCGACGAAGCGATGCAGATCGTCGTGCTCACGGGCTACGGCAGCATCGCCCAGGCCGTCGAGGCGGTGCGGCTGGGGGCGATCGATTACCTGACCAAGCCGGTCGACACCGACCAGATCATCGCCGCCTTCGAGCGCGAGCAGGGCGCCGACGCCGCCGCCCGCGCCGCGGCCGAGGAAAGCACGCCCAGCCTCGCCCGCGTCGAGTGGGACTACATGCACCGCATCCTCAGCGACTGCGGCGGCAACATCAGCCAAGCCGCCCGAAAGCTCGGCATCCACCGGCGAAGTCTGCAACGAAAGCTGGGCAAGCTGCCGCCGCTCGAGTGACGGGTTCTTTGTCATTCGTTCTTGATCATTTGTTCTTGGTCCTTTGTCCGCCGAGTTGGTTCAGCAATCAAGGACCAAGAACAAATGACCAAGATTAAAGAACAACTCGCCCCTTTCCAAACATCCCCCGGATTTCCAATCGACACCCGCCACCCCACAGGGATAATGAAGCCATGAACCGCGAAGACAACGATTTCCGCATCGGCGGCCCCCGCCGGCCCGGGCAAGGCCCGCAACTCGACATCGGCGGGGCCAAGCTCACCGCTCTGGTCATCGGCGGCCTTGTGCTAATTGGCCTCGTCGTGCTGGGGCTCAAAAGCTACCAGTCCGTCCCCGCCGGCCACGTCGGCGTCGCCACGCTCTTCGGCAAGCCCGTCGAGCAGGAGTACATGGCCGGGCTGCACTTCCCCGTCAACCCGCTGCTGGATTGGACACTCTACGACGTTCGCGAAAAAACGCACAAGGAGGAGGCCAGCGTCCCCAGCCAGGACCAGCTCACCACTGACATCGACGTGAGCGTGCAGTACAACATCGTCGGCGACCAGGCGTCCCGCATCCTCACCGAAACGGGCGACGCCGCCGACGTGGTGAACGTGCATTTGATCCCCAAACTCCGCAGCCTGATGCGCGAGCAGGGCAAGACGGTGGTGCGGGCCGAGGAGTTTTTCCAGCCCGAGACGCAGGAGCGGCTGACCCGCGATATCCAGAGCAAGCTCGAGGAGTACCTGGAGCCCAAGGGCGTGAACGTGCAGGCGGTGCTGCTGCGTGATTTCCGGCTTCCGCCGGCGATTCTGCAGAACGTGGAGCTGAAGAAGCAGGCCGAGCAGAAGGTCGAGCAGAGCCGGGCGGAGCTGGAGCAGGTCAAGGTGCGGGCCCAGACCCAGGTCGAGGAGGCCAAGGCCGCCCGCGAGGCCGCCGAGCAGGAGGCCGAGCAGCGCCGCACTCTCGCCGACGCTCAGGCCTACGAGATCGAGAAGATCAACACCGCCATCGCCAACAACCCGGCGTACATCCAACTCGAAAGCCTCAAGGCCCTCCAGGCCATCAGCATGAGCCCGTCGAGCAAGCTCTACTTCCTCAACGGCGACTCGCCCCAACCCCTGCCCCTCATGAACATCGGCGGCGACACCAACACCAACCCCCTGACCGGCAGCCGGTGAACCCCGCTGCGCATCTTTAACCCTGACTCCGCCTCGTGAAGCTTCGCCTCCACGAGGCCGACAAGGTTCACAAGTCGTCCGGCGCCAACGGCGGCAGCGGCTCCTCCACCCGCCGGGCGGTCGGCACCACCGCCGGCGGCGTCGCCTCGGCCCGCGCCGCCGGCCGCGACCACAGCGCCGCCGCCTGCCGCCGGCTCTTGTTGAACGCCAACGCCGCCCGCACCAGCAGGTAAATTGCCCACAGCACCGCGGTGGCCGACAACACGAACCAGACGAGGGACACCGTCGGGTAGGGGGTCCGCTCGATGTCGACGCCAGCCACCACCAAGCCCACCAGCAACGGCGGCGCGCACGACAGCAGCAGCAGCAGCCCGCCCAGCCACGGCGCGTCCGTCGCCAGCAGCGGGGCGGGGGCCTGCTTCGCCAGCGACCCGAGCCGCCAGAACAGCACCGCCAGCGCGGCCCCGAACGTCACCACGCCCAGCAGCATCATGGCGAGGTAGATGTCCTCGTCGGTGTCCAGCAGCGCCGCGTCAAGCGCGAAGGCCAGCGCCGCCAGCACCGGCAAAAGCAGCAAGCTCCGCAGCACCCACGCGGCCGCCTCCGGCGGCAACCCTGGCCGACGCGCCGCCGTTAGTCGCCAACCGCCGGCCACCAACAGAAGCAACCCAGGCATTCCCCCCAGTGCCAAACCGATCCGCACCAACGCATCCCCTTGTCGTCGTCCGGCCACGCCCTCCAACAACGCCATCAGCATCGCCGCCACGACGAGCCCGATCGGCACCAGCGCCACCCCGGCCGCCGCCATCGCCGCCCCCCACGTCAGCGCCCCCAGCCACCCCGGCCGCGCATTCCGCAACTCCCCCTCGGGCAGCCGGCTGAGCCCCGCGATCAACCCGCAGTTCGGACAACTCGCCTGATCGTCGAGCCCGACAATCGATTCACCACACCGCCCACAAGCATCGGCCACAGGCCCGGCGTATTCCAGCGACATCGCCCGAGTCTACCGCAGATCGCATGCGGTGCCCGCACACCTCATGCTCCGACACCTCGACCACCTACTTCTCATCCGCCAGCACCGCCACCGGCGGCTCGACGCCGCGGGCGCGGGCGATGGCCCGGATGAACTGCTCGCACTCGACGAGCATGGCGAGGTCGGCCGTGATGACCAGCGTGTCGCCGACGAAGCCGCCGCTGGCCACGGTGCCGCCGTTGGCCCGCCAATGCTCGGGGCGGACCGTGTCCTGAAGCTGCGCGAGCAGCGCCTCCTGCTGCCGGTTGCGGCCGTGGGCGTCGCCCGCCGCGAGGAAGGCCAAGTTGATTGCCATGGTGCGGGCGTAGTCGTCCAGCGTCTCGATGGTCGTGAGGATCAATTGGCCGTCGTCGTGGACTGCGACCAGCTCCGCGAAGCCGCCGCTGGCTTCATTCATCACGATTTGCAGCACCTGCTCCACCGGCCGGGCGGCGTGGGTGAGCGTCAGCGGCGTCGTCGGCTCGACGCCGGTGAACTCCAGCGCCCGCCACCGCACCTCGATCGGCATGCCCGACGCCTTTTGCAAGCGGTCGACGATCTCGCCAAGGGCGACCTCCTCGTACTCGCCCGCCGGCACGATCGGCCCCTTCACCATCAAGTCGCGCAGCCTGGGGCGGACGGTGATCCACAGCACGCCGTCCTCCTCCCGCAGCCGCAGCTGATCCGGCGCCGCCTGCTCAAGCACGGCTCGCGCCGCCTTGCCCAACGTCGTCGCCCGTGGCTCGCGGATGGTCACCGGCTGCGCCTCGGCCAACACCGCCCGCGCCGCCTCATCCGCCCGCACCTCACCGTAAAACCCTGCCCGCCCGGCCAGCGCCCGCACCGCTGCCACCGGCTCGGCCTCGGTCAGGTAGACACCGTCCATCCGCCGCTCGGCCCAATCCTCGCCTTCGGCCACGGTCGGCAGGAGGCACATCGTCAAGCAGCACAACAGGCGAAGCAACATGCGGCCATTGTGGCAACCGCTCGCCCCACGCTCAACCCGAACCTCGTCCGGGCGTCGCTGAGGCCCCCACCGCCGTGGTGACGGCGGGGGCCTCAGCGTTTACGGGGCATCAAGTTGGCCTACCACCCGTCGATTTTCCCGGCAAAAGCCTCTGGCGTTCACGCGGTGGTGCCGTAGGGTGGGGATCGAGTTGTCCGCATGAACGCCCCCACGCCCCATCCGCCCGCCGTCGATTCGGAGCCTGGCGGGAGACGCAAGCCGTCCGACAAATATCTGCGCCGCTTCCTCGCTTACGCTTTGGCGTACAAGGGCCTGCTGGCGGCGGCCATCGCGGCCGGGCTGTTCAAGTTCGGCCTCAACTATTCCTTCCCCTGGCTCATCGGCGAGGCGACGGACCTCTTCGCCGCCGACGGCCGCTTCACCGGGATGAGCCGTGACGACCGGCTGTGGTGGCTGTGGGCACTGGCCGGTCTGGGCATCGTCCTGAGCGTCCTGCACGGCATCTCGGCGTGGGCGCGGGGCGTGCTCACCGCCATCCTCGGCGTGCGCATCATCCGCGACATCCGCCAGCGACTGTTCGACCATTTGCACCGGCTTTCGCTGCAGTTCTACAGCCGCGAACGGACCGGCAGCCTTGCCAGCCGGCTCATCGGCGACATCTCCATCGCCAGCCAGCTTGTCAACGGCGGCATTGTCACCGTCGCCATGGACAGCTTCAGCCTGGTGCTGGGCACGATCCTGCTCGTCTGGCTCGATTGGCGACTGGCCATCGCGGCGCTGGCGACGCTGCCGCTGTACGCGATGACGTTCAAGGTGCTCAACCCCAAGGTCCGAAGAGCCAGCCGGCTCGTCGCCAGCAGCATCAGCCGGATCAGCGGCAACGTGCAGGAACGCCTCGGCGGCATCGCGTTGGTCAAAACCTACGCCGCCGAAGACCGCGAGCAGGCCGCTTTCAACCTCGACACCGAGCGGCACTACGACCGCAACGTCACGCAGACCAAGATCAGCAACACGGTGGGCGCGATCAGCGAGTTCCTCGTCCACCTCAACCAAGTGATCTTCATCGCCCTCGGCGGCTGGCTGGTGCTGCGGCCGGGCGAGACGCTCACGCCCGGTGACGTCGTCACCGGCATCGGCTACCTGGCCGTCATGTACCTGCCGGTGCGGCGGTTCGCCGAGGTGAACGTGATCTTCCAGACGTCGATGGCCAGCATCGAGCGGGTCTTCCAGGTGTTCGACATCACGCCGGCCGTCGTCGACAAGCCTGACGCCCGTCGCGAGCCGCCGCGGCACGGGCGGGTGACATTCGACAACGTCTGGTTCGATTACCATACCGAAACCGATGAGGGCCGCGGCTTGCCCGAAAGCCACAAGATCGGCGACCTTCGCAATGACGCCGAATTCGACGCCCGCCGCTCGCGCCGCCGCGAGGCCGTCGAGGTCGGCCGGGCCAAGCAGCGGCGGCGGGGCGTGGACAAGATCCGCCACCGCACCTCCGCCAAGCTCCGCCAGCGGAGCAACGACCCGCAGTGGGTGCTGCGCGGCCTGCAGTTCGAGGTCGAGCCGGGCGAGCGTGTCGCCCTCGTCGGCCCCAGCGGGGCGGGCAAGACGACGCTCGTCTCGCTGCTGCCGCGCTTGTACGACATCGACCGCGGCGCGATCAAACTCGACGGCGTCGACATCCGCGACTACACGCTGCGGGCCCTGCGGCAGGGCATCGGCATCGTGCAGCAGGACAGCTTTCTGTTCAGCGGCACGATCCGCGAGAACATCGCCTACGGCCGCCCGGATGCGACGGACAAGGAGATTGAGGCCGCCGCCGACGCCGCCAACGCCGCAACGTTCATCAACGACCTCGAGGACGGCTACGACAGCGTCATCGGCGAGCGCGGCGTCAGCCTCTCCGGCGGCCAGCGGCAACGCATCAGCATCGCCCGCGCGGTGCTGAAGGACCCGCGCATCCTCATCCTCGACGAAGCCACCAGCGCCCTCGACACCGAAAGCGAGGCCCTGGTGCAGCAGGCCCTGGAGCGGCTGATGCAGGACCGCACGAGCCTGATCATCGCCCACCGCCTGAGCACGGTCCGCAACGCCGACCGCATCCTCGTGCTCGACCGCGGTCAGGTCGTCGAGAGCGGCCCGCACGATGACCTCGTCGAGCAGGGCGGCCTCTACGCCCG
>CAYLSV010000032.1:24590-39838 GCA_964386435.1 uncultured Tepidisphaerales bacterium | reverse complement strand
CGTCGCACGCCTTCGACTTCGGGGCCATCGCCTTTCGCCTGGACCTCGACCGCGACACGGCCCACAACCGGCAGTTTGCCAAGCTGTTCAACTTGGCGATTTTGCCGTTTTACTGGGGCGAATACGAGCGGAAGCGCGGCGAGCCGGCGACGGCTAACCACCGGGCTATGGCGACGTGGCTGCGCGATCGCGGCACCGCCAGCAAGGGCCACCCGCTCGGCTGGCACAACGTCCAGCCCGACTGGACGATCGGCATGAAGCCGGGCGAGTTGCTCGACGCCTACCTCGACCGCGTCACCCGCGAGGTGGGCGGCTTCGCGGGGCTGGTGGATCAATGGGACGTGACGAACGAGATGATGTTCGCCCCGGAGATGAAGCTCGACGCCAACCCGTGGGGCGACCTGGTGACGGACCTGGGCCGGGTGGAGGTCGCCCGCCGCGGCTGCCAGGCGGCGCGAGCGGCGAACCCGGCGGCCGAGCTGACGCTGAACGACTACGAAGACACGCCGCGCAACCTGCGGTTTCTGCGGGATTGCATCGACGCCGGCGTCGACTTCGACGTGGTGGGCTTGCAGACGCACATGTACGCCGCCCCGCAGCCGGCGGAGGCGGTGGAGAGTTGGGAGCACTTCACGCTCTTCAAGGAGCCGGCCGAGGTTTGGGCGACGTGTGAGCAGTTTGCCGCGCTCGGGAAGCCGCTGCACTTCACGGAGCTGGACATCAGCTCCGGACGCCTGAAGGACTGGCCCGGCCAGCCGTGGCTCGACGACTGGGACGGCACCCCCGAGGGCGAGGCCAAGCAGGAGCATTACCTCGTGCAAACCTACCGCACGCTGTTCAGCCACCCGGCGGTCGAGTCGATCGTGTGGTGGGACTTCCTCGACCCCGGCTTCATGGGTGCCCCGATCGGGTTGCTCCGCAAGGACGCCAGCCCGAAGCCGGCGTTGCACGCGCTGCACCGCCTGATCCACGGCGAGTGGACGACCGGCCCGCTGGACCTCAGGACCGACGCCGATGGCCGCGTGAGCTTCCGCGGCTTCCACGGCGACTACCAGGTCGATGCCGCCATTGGCCAAACCACCTTTACGCTGGCGCCGCACGCCGGAACCAGCGAGCTTCGCCTTCGCTGACCGCCAACGCAAAGAGCCCGCCGCAACGGAGCGGCGGGCTCACGGGATGGCGATAACGACGCAACGCCCACCGCTCAGCGGCGACGACGCAGCATCAACGGCGCCAGCAACCCAACCGCCGCCAACGACGCCGGCTCGGGGATCGGCGTGGTGGAGACGGTGAAGTCGTCGATAAAGACGAACCGGCCGCCGGTGCCGCGGGCGCTTTGCACGTCGAGCGTGACCGACTGCAACTCGTTGAACGGGTTGAGCGGCGCATCGGGAACAGCGAACGACGCCGTGTACGACAGGAAGGTGTTCGTCGCGTTGGTCGTCGCGGTGTCTACCACCAGCGGCGTCAATGCGAACTCCGGCGTGGCCCCTGTCTGCCGCTCGATGCGGACCGACGGCGTGAACGTGAACGTGCCATCGAACGTGGCCGGGTCGCTGTTGAAGCGGCTATCGATCGCGTACAGGAAGCTGACCTCGATCGACTGCACATTGCTCAAGTCAGCGGTCACGGCAACCGGCCCGGAATTGCTGCCTGCCGTAGCAAAAAGATCTTCTTCCCCAAAAAACGAGCCGTTGAAGCCGGTGGGAGCGAAAAAGTTATTTTGCGGGTCGGTGCCGTCGTTGCTCTTGCTACCCACCTCAAGGTAGCTGTCGAGGCCGGCGACGACTGACTGGTCTTCGAAGTCTTCGACGAACACGACAGCCGCCGTGGCCGTGGCGGCGGGCAGGATGCAGGCGGCGGCGGCCGCGGCGAGCAGCTTGGGGTACATGGGTTCTTCCTCCGAAGGGTGAGCTGGATTAGTCCGCAGACCGGCTGCGGACGGGCCGCTGCCTCAGCGGCCGGTCACCCGTACGGTAATACATCATCGGTTGGTCCGCAACCCAAAAGCGCACTTTTCTGCAGCCGCTATTCTGGCCGCGCCCGCAGCAGGTTGCTCACCGCCCGGCCGTAGTACGGGCTGGTCACCGGATGCTCCAGCAGCTCGTCGTGCTGTTGCCGCATCCAGCCAATGAGCCGATCGTCGAGCGCCGCGCGTGTCGCGGCATGGGCCGGGTCGTCGGCGAGGTTGTGCAGCTCAACCGGGTCGGCGTCCAGGTCGTACAGCTCGACGAACGGGCACGACCGGTCGACGCCGTAGTAGCCCGGCTCGCCCGCCGGCCGGGGGCTCATGTCGATTGGGGCGAAGGGCCGCATGATCGGCTCGAAGTTGCGGATCAGCTTCCATCGCCGCGTCCGCACCGCCCGCAGCGAGCCGCCCATGAGCGCGAAGACGGCCGCGTCTTCATCCGCCGCCGGCCCGCCCCGCCAATCAGCGGCCATGCTGCGGCCGTCCGACTTGGGCGAATCGATGCCGATCAAGTCACACAACGTCGGCACGATGTCGACGCTCGACGCCAGCGTCGCCACGGCCCGTCCACCGTCGACGCCACCACCCGGCCAGCGGGCGATCATGCCGACGTGGAGGCCGGGGTCGTACATCGTCCACTTGGCCCGCGGGAACTCGATGCCGTGGTCGCTGTTGAACAGGAAGATCGTGTCCCGCTCCAGCCCGTGCCGCCGCAACGCTTCAACGACGGCCGCCACCCCCTCATCCGCCCGCGCCACCGCCGCCCGCAGATGGGCCAAGTCGGCCCGTGCCGCCGGCACGTCCTTGAGGTACGGCGGCACCCACACGTCCGCCGACTCGTCCGCCTCCACGCCGCCGTAGGAGAAGACGCGGTGCGACTCGAAGAACCCGATCTGCGCGTAGAACGGCTTGACCCCGTCTTGATTACCGAGCCATTCATCGAACACCGCCGCGACGGCGGGGGCCGGAATCTCCACCGTTTCGTCGCGGATCACCGCGTGACGTTCGGCGAAGCCCAGGCGGTCGATGTCGTCGTCCCACGCCTCGTGCTGCACGCCGAACTGCGCGGTGCGGTAGCCGGCGTCCGCCAGCCAACTCGCCAAGTGCGGCACGTCGTCCCGCAACCGCCAAGCGTCCGGCGGGTGGACGACGCCCAGCACGCCGTTGCGCTGCGGGTGGCGGCCGGTGAGCATCGCGCACCGGCTGGCGCTGCAAATCGGTGCGGCGGCGAAGAAGTGTTCGAGCCGCACCCCCTCGGCGGCCAGCTGATCGATGGCTGGCGTCCGCGCGTCCGGCACGCCGTAGCAACCGAAGTGCGAGCCGGCATCGTGCAGCGTGAGGACGACGACGTTCGGGCGGGTGGGGGAGTTGGGCATGAATGAGAGATGTTTACTCGACAGGCTCGACGTCGAGCGCGATCCAAAGCTCCGCCCAGTCCTGCTCCTCCACCGCAAGCCGCAGCCGCTTCTGGCGGAAGGCGTGCAGCGCCCGGTTCTTGGCCGGCGTCCAGGTCTTGGCCCGCCGTTGCTGGCGGACGATCTCGTGCAACCACTCGTCGCGATCGTCGAGCGGGATCAGCATCGTCGGGTCGACCTCAAGCTCCTCGAACACCGCCTTCAACTCGGCCCGCCGGGTTGCCGCCTCGGCATCGCCTGTGCCGGGCAGGATGGGCTGCTTCTCGAACGGGTCGGCGTCGAGGTCGAACAGGCGGCCGTCGTGGTAGAGCTTCCAACGCTCGCCGCGCGCGAAGTAGCCGCCGGCGGACATGTGGCTGCCGTACTGGACCTTGCCCTTGAAGAAGATGAACGCATGCTCGCGCGGCCCGCGCCGCTCGTCGCCGCTGAGGATCGGCCAGAAGCTTTGGCCGTCGATGGCGTGCGTTGCCCGTTCCTCTTCCAGCACGCCGAGCATGTCGGCGAACGTGGCGTAGAAGTCGGTAAAATCGACGGGTTCTGCCACCCGCACCCCCGCCGGCGACCGGTTCGGCCACCGCGCGAACATCGGTACGCGGGTGCCGAGGTCGGTGAAGCTGCCCTTGGCCCCGCGCACGGTTTGGCCGTCGAGTTGGCTCACGACCCCGCCGCCCGAGCCGTTGTCGCCGGTGAAGAGGATGACGGTGTTATCCAGCTCCCCCTCGGCCTCCACGGCCGCCAGCAGCCGGCCGAGTTGGCCATCGAGGTGGCGGACCATGCTGGCGAAGTAGACCGGGTCGGCCTTGCCGCGACTGCCGTTCCGCCAACCTGGTGTGCCGGGCGTTGGCAGGTATGGCGCGTGCGGCATGAACGCGGGGAAGTAGACGAAGAACGGTTGATCGTCGTCCTCGCGGATGAAGTCGACGAGGAAGTCGACGATCACGTCCTCGCCGAAACGGTCGCTTATGTCGCCGGGGTCGCGGCCGTCGTGGAAAACGATCTGCGGGTTGCCGCGTGCCCGGACCCCGGCGGCGGTGGCGAAGGCGTCGAAGCCGGCCTCACCGATGCGCGTCATGTCGCCAAGCTGCCACTTGCCGCCAAACGCCGTGCGGTAGCCGTGGTCCTGGAATAAGTGGCCGAAAGTTCGCTCCTCGGGCGGCAGGTGCGAGAACCGCTCGTAGTTGCGGTGGCCGTACTTGCCGGTCATCAGCATGACCCGCGACGGCGTGCACAGCGGCGTCGCAATTGCGTGCTCGAACACGACGCCCTCGCGGCCCAACGCGTCGGCGTGCGGCGTCTCGTACGACGTGCCGCCGTAGGCGTCGAAGCACTCAAAGCCCATGTCGTCGCCCATGACCAGAATCACGTTCGGCCGCGCCGGCTCGGCAACGGCGGGCGCAGCAACGGCGAGGACGCTTGCGGCAAGGGTCAGCAGTGAAGCGGGGCGTGACATGGTGGATCTACCGATCGAAGCTACCGAATCATGTTCCGCAACAACCGTTCGACAAACGGGTCGTAGCGTTTGCCGTTTTCATCCAGCCGGCCGCCGAGCTCCACCGACGACAACAGCAGCCGGCCGTCGCCAACGCGTTCTTCGACGATGACGGACGACTCGGGGTCATGCATCCAGAGCAGGCTGCGGAACGACTCATCATCCTCCGGCACGTCGAACGCCACCTCGGCGATTCGGCCGCGCACGCCGTTGAGTCGCCGGAAGCCGATCGGGTTGAGGCCGTCGAACAGCGGGTGGTCCGGCTGCTCGGTGAAGGCGCGGGAGCTGACGTAGTTGCGGGTGAATCGGCCGTTGGGCTTGATCTCGATGGGCATCAGGTCCGGCCAGTTCCAGGAAGAATCGGCGAAAACCACGACCGTCGCCCCGGACTCAGCCGCGAGCCGCAGCCGCTCGGCCAGCGCCGAGGTGCGGTCGGCTTCGTCGAGGCTGGTGGCGACGACGATGACATCCGCGTCGCCCACCTCATTGATCAACGTGACGCCGAAATCGAGGAGTTGTTGTCGAACCTCGGAGTCTTCGCCGAGCAATACAACCCGCCGGTCATCGAGTGACGGGAGAGCTTTCAACTCTTCGACCGTGCGGATGATGCGGCGGGAGACGGCACGCTCGCCGCCGTCGCCGATCGTCTCGACGTAGACGAAGAAGCGGCCTTCAGCCGACGGCAGGGCGAGGTCGACCTGCCGCTTTGCGGTGGAGACGGCATCGAGCGACGCGTCGAGCCGGGCGACGGGTTCAAGTTCAACGAAGGCGTCCGGATCGTCGCCGAAGTCGAGGTCGCGCTCGGTCAGGTAAATGTTGACGCGCAACGTTGCCTCATCGAGCGTGTCGTTCATCACCACCAGCGGCACGGAGAGCGTTGACCCGGCGGCATGGTTGCGGTCAATGAGATCGGGCGACGTGTAGATCGGGGCCAGCGACTGCTTGAGTGCCAGGTAGATCGGTTGCCGCTCGCCGGTCGCCCAAGTGTCGCGGCCGCCGGTCCACATGCCGAACATGTACGGCATGATGATCTCGAAGTCGCGGCGGCGTAGGTAGTCCGTCTGCTCGTGGGCAAGCTGTGCGTAGACGTTGCGGGACTCGTCAGAATTCTCCACCGTCCCGTGCCAGCGCAGCCGGCGGTAGGCCTTGTAGCCCTCGATGTATTCGGTGTTGGCCTTGGGCACGGTGAGCTCGAGCGTGCGATAATCGTTCAGCCGGCCCTCGACCTTCAGGGCGAAGTCGCCCTCGCTGCCGAACTTGAAGCCGTCGTAGTTGTGGTGGTCGGCCACGTCTTCGCTGACGAACCCGGCCCGCATCACCGGCCGCGACGGATCGAGCGCCTTCCAGTGCGGCACCAGCACGTCGTTCTCCCAATCCGTCTCCGTCAGCGGCGCCTCGTTGCTGGCGACCCAGAAAACGATCGACGGGTGGTTGCCATAATGCAGCACCCACTGCTCGGCGGCCTGCAGCGCCCGCTGCCGGTACAATTCGTGATTCTCCGGCGAGAACTCGTAGTTCATGTGGTTGTACATGAGGTACGTCTCGTGGAAGATCATCATGCCGTGCTCGTCGGCGACGCGCATCCAACTCTTGGGCAGCGGCCCGGTGTGGGTGCGGAACGCGTTGACGTTCATGCCCCGGCCCAAGCGGATCATGTACTCGTGGATCGTCGCCGGGTCGTCGTACCGCTCCTGGTTGTACTTCGGCTCCTGGACGAGGTTCGACCCGCGGATCAGTCGGGGCTGGCCGTTGAGGGTGAAGTCGTCGCCGACGATGGCGACCTCGCGGAAGCCGTAGGTAACGGGCCGCTCGTGCAACAGTTCGCCGCCGTCACGCAGGGCGACGGTGAGGCCGACTAGCTCCGGCTTTTCCGGCGACCACAGCGGCATGTCATCGGATACCGGCACGACGACGTCGACGAAGCGATCGCCGGTTGGCGTCACGGCGTGTTCGCTCGGTTCGAGATGGTCGCCGCGCACAACCAGTCGGGCGTCGGCGGAAAGCGGCTCGTCCTCGTGCAGCTCGATCCGCAGCAGCAGTTCCCGCCGCTCGACGCGCGGCACGACGAGCACGTGCTTGACGACAGCCTTGTCGTAGAAGTCGATCTCGAACGGCGAGAAGATGCCGTGGTCGCGGCCCCAGCTCGCCCTGGCCGCGCCGGCGGGGATCAGCGGAGCGTTCTTCGGGCCGCTGCGGGGGATGGCCGCGAAGCCGCCGATTCGCAGGACCATTTCGTTGCGGCCGGGCTTCAAGATCCCGTCCGGCAGCGGCAGGGTGTGCGGGCTGATGATTTCCCACTCGCCGGCCTCCTGGCCGTTGATCCAGTACTCGACGCCGAACGCGTGCTGCTCGCTGCGCAGCAACGCCGAGCGCGCCGCCTCGGCCTCGGTCAGTTCGAACGAACCTTTCACCCAGTACGCCTCGGTCTGGCGGTACTCGCCGAACTGCTGCGGGCCGGGCCGCGTCGCGTGATGCTCGATTTCGCCGGCCGCGTCTTGCCCAGCGTAATCGGCGAAATCGAGCCCCTCCTCATCGACATGCACCGACCAGCCGTCCCGCAGGTCCGGCAGCGGCAGCGGCTCGGCGCGGGCGGAGGTGACGCAGAGGGCCAGGCCGACCATTGTGCGGATAATGGTCTGCCACGTGGCGGTGGGGAGGGGCGTGATCATGGTGAAGAATCTCGCGTCTGCGGCGTGGTGGGAGCCTCGCTCCAGAGGCTCACGGTCAGGTGGTTCATCTCGCTGCCGTTCGGCAGGCGGATTGCGAGCAGGTTGTCGCCGTCGCGGACTAGCGCCTCCTCATCGGGTCGCAACGCGACGTAGGCGAAGCAGGTCCGCCCCGTGAGCCCAACGAGGCGAATGTCCCGGAGGAATTGGCCGTTGAGAAAGAGCTCGATCTCCGGCAGGTTGCGGTCGCGGGTCGTGGGATTGTGCGTGACGCTCGACTCGATCCTGAAGACCGGGTTGATGATCTGTCTGTCCAGCGAGAACACCTGCCGCAGGAAGATCGGTTGTGGCTCGCCCCTCTCCTCGGCAGAATCCTTCAGCACAACCTCGTCGAGCCGCGCCGTCGCCCACGCATCGTCATCGAAGTCGATCTGAGCCCAGGGGCCGCCCTCGTAATCGAAGCGGGGCCGCACCTCAGTCGCCTGAGTCGGAGCTTTGGTGCTGATCTTCCAGGTCGTGTCGATCGCGGGTATGGCTTCCAGCTCGGTCGGCGGCCGGGTGAGCGGCGCGTGGATGCGGCGGAGCTCGGCGATCGGGATCTTGGACACCTTTCGGTCATAGGTGAGCCAGCCGTTCTGCTCGTGCTCGATGTCGCTCAGCTGCGTGTAGATCAAACCGGCACAGCCGTGCGGTAGGAGATAACGCCACATCTGCGAACTGAAGCTGTAAAGTTCCTCGAGTTCCTCCCGATCTGCCGCCGTGGGGCGGCCGAGGTTGAGGCGATAGTCGACCCAAGGCTGCGGCGTCCGATCTGGATCCCACAGATGGCCGGAGAGCGAGAGATTCTCGCCGCCGGTTTCGCCAAGGACCCACGTTCGTCGGTCGCTCGCCTTGGGAGCGATGACGGTCGGGTACATCAGGTAATCGTGATAATCGCGGACATCGCCGAGGTCGTGGTCGGTCCCGCCGCTGGTGGGCGTGATGAGCCGCGTCGGATCTCGCCCACGAAGCCAAGCAACGTATCCGGGCAAGTCATGTCGGCCCCACCCTTCGTTGAAGACGATCCAGAGAATGACCGACGGGTGGTTCTCCAAGGCGTCGACCATGCCGTCAAACTCCCGCTTCCACTGCGCCGCGGCGGCATCGTCCACTTGCTGGTCGTACTTCGGCAGGCAGACCATGTCTTGCCAAACAAGCAGCCCCAGCCGGTCGGCGAGGTGATACCAGCGGGCCGGGTGGGTTTTGACGTGGACGCGAATCGCGTTGCCGCCGACGTTCTTGACGTACTCGAGGTCGAACCGCATCGCCTCCTCGGAGGGCGGCGTGAGAATGCCGTCGGGCCAGTAGCCCTGATCGAGCGGGCCGAACATCTGGATCGGCTCGCCGTTGAGGTGGACCCGCGGGTGGCCGTCGGGCGCGAGCTTGACTTCGACTTCCCGCATGCCGAAGTAGCTGCCGACCTCGTCGACGATTGCGTCGCCATCGAGGAGCCGCAGACGCAAATCGTAAAGGTGCGGGCGGTCCGGGGACCAGAGCTTCGGGCCGACCAGCTGAAGCGTCAGCGGCTTGGCCGCGGGTCCACGGTGTTCGGCAATGAAGTTGCCGTTGTCAAAGGCGACGGCCTCAAGCAGCAGGCCGTTGCTGTTCCCGACGACTTGCGGCGTGATGGTCAGCGTGCCGTCGCTCACGTCGGTCGTCAGCTTGAAGTCATCGATGCGGATCGCCGGCACCCGCTCCAGCCAGACCGTCTGCCAGATGCCGCCGGTCGGCTGGTAGCGAAAGCCCCTGCGATCTTCAGGCAGGCTCTGCTTGCCGACGGCCTGAGCCTGCTGGCCGGTGGCGTCCCAACAACAGATGACGAGTTCGTTGCCGGCCTCCCGCAGGTGATCGGTGAGGTCGATGCTGAACGGATCGTAACCGCCACGGTGTTGGCCAATTCGTTGGCCGTTGACGTAGACGCTTGTCTCCCAATCGCTGGCTTGGACGTGCAACAGGATTCGCCCGCCATCGGCCGGAAAATCGGGCAGTTCACGTCGATACCAAAGCCGCTCGTCGGGTCGAAGGACGTGGTTCACGCCGGACAACGCCGAGTCAATGGCGAATGGCACGAGGATCTGGCCGTCCCACCGCGTCGGCGGGTCGCCGGTCGTCATCGAGTCATCGTCGATCAGCCCTTGCACCGGCTCGAAGTCGACGGGCTCCAGCGCGTAGTCCCACAGGCCGTTCAAGTTGACCCAGCTCGGCCTCGTCATCTGCGGCCGGGGATGTTCCGGCAGCGGCCGTTCGGGATCGATCGATTCGCCCCAAACGGTCATCAGCGGGCTCTCTGCCGGTGCCCACGCGGATGGTTCGGCACCCGCCGGTGGGGCCAGGCCGAGAACGAGCAGGACCGTTTGCAAGGTCCATGACTTGAACAGGAATCGCAGAAGCATTGGGAAGCCCGGTTGTTCGATGAAGCGTGATCACCAGCCTGTCGCTTGAGCGTGGACGTGGGAATGGTCCAGCGATCGCAAGACGGCGATCCACGGCCGGTCGTCGGCCTCGACGTCCACCTGCCAATCGAGTGTTATTGGGACCCCGGCCTCCAAATCGACGGTCACCTCGTTCTGCTCGGCGGCAAGGTTTGCGGTGTGCAGCTTGAAGCGGTATGTCCCGGCCTCCGTGACTCGCAGGGTTGCGGTCAGCTTCCGCCGGTTCTCGCCGGATTCCTCAGCACTGACCTGAAGGTCCAGCGGCGAGTCCGCCGGCTGCCGGTAAACGTCGGCCATCGTCCAGAGCCACATGGCTGTCGGATGAATCCAGACCTCCTTGTAGTTCCACGTCGACGTCGGCGACCAATACGGTTGATCTTCCTTGAGAAACGCCTTGATGCCCACCGGCAGCGCCCCGACGATGTCGCCGGATTGGGCGGTGTAGTAGGGCGTGTAGTCGTACCCCTCGCCCCACATCAGCGAGCTGCTGAACGGGTTCATGCCCACCGTCCAGTGCAGTTGCCGCTGGACGAGATCGTCGAGTTGGTCGTCGTCGATGAGTCGGCCGGCGCGGCTCATCATCTTGGTCTGCGTCAGCGCGGTGCCGGTGTTGCCGCGGAAGTGCCAGTCGACCATGGGCGTGAAGACGCGGACGAAGTAGTCGCCGCCGATGGGCGTGCCCTCCTTCAGGTAGTCCACCACCTCAACGAATTGCGGCTCGACCTCGGCCCAGTACTTCGCGTCATACACGCCGTTGGCGACGTAGTGGTACGGCCCGGTGTAGGTCGTCAGTTTCGCCTGGTGGTAAGTTGCCGAGAGGGTGAGCGCCTCGTACCACTTCATCCAGTCGGGGTGGTTCGGCAACCGCTCGCAGAGCATGGCGAGCGGCAGGACGACGAAGTGATCCTCCGACTGGTGGCCGAAGTTGCGGATCTTGCGTTCGCGGCGGAAGTTCTGCGTGTAGTGGCCGACGACCGGGTCGGTCATGCCGTCGGGCACCGTCTGCACCTGGTTGCCGATGAGCCGGTCGGCGATGAGCGCGGCATCCTCGGCGTACTGCTTGTCGCCGGTCAGCGTGTGCAGCTCCATCGCCGCCATGACGCAAGCCCCGGCGGCCGAGATGTCCTTCGACCCGTAGAACCGGCCGTTCTTGTCCCGGAACCGGGCGATGGCGAAGCCGTAATCCTCGATCGCCATCTCCCGCGCCTGCTCGGCCAGCTCGGGGTGGCTGTCCGCCAGCAGGTAAGCCGCCCGTGCCTCAACGGCGGCGTAGAGGAAGAAGTCCTTGGGCGACTGCGACGCCTTCCAATAGACGTCGTCGAACGTGTCCGGCTCGTTGTCGGTGTAAAAGCCCAGCTTGCCGCCGAAGCCGCGCCAGCCGTTGCGGAACGAGGTCCGCAGCATCCACTTCAGGCCCCAGATGGCTTCGTCCCGTGCCAGCTCGGCGAGCCGCTCCTTGCCCTCGATGTCCCGCAGCGTGGCGTACAGGTCGAGCAGCGCGTATGCCGCGTCGGCACACCGATCGCCGGGCACGGTCAGGTCGCCGGCATCATGCCAGGCGCCCATCGCCCCCTGAATCCGCTCGCCCTCGTGTTCGACCCAAATGTCCTTGTGGCACACCCCGTGAACCCCCGGCACGGCGTAACCGCAGCGGAGGTGGTAGAACGAATTGATTACTTTCTCGACGCTGGCGTCCCACACGTCCTCGCCGATCGGGAACGGCCGCGAGGTGACGTCGCCGGCGGTGATCCGATACGTGCCCGGCTCGGTCAGCTCCGAGAAGTCGAGCCGCTGAAACTGCCCGAGGTCCGACTCGACATCCTCCACCGGCCCCTCGAACGCGACGGCACCATCTTCGCCCAAAACCAGGAACTTCTCGGCATCCAGCCCGCTCGCCAGCGCCTGCTTCGGTGAGGTGGGCAGGTAGCCGCTGTGGCTGTAGGCGAACGCGCCGGGCCGAACCTCCCAGCCGCGGACGTGGTCGGGTTCGACTTGTTGGAGCTCAATGTCGTCGAAGTAGAAGACGAACTCGTCGCCCCCCGGATCGCGGCCCGACATGCCGTAGTGGAAGGCGAGCTCGCGGATCGTTTCCCGAGGCACGTCCTCGATCTCCCACACCACCTGCACCCACTCGCCCGTCGGGATGGCCACGCTGTGCTTGGGCCGGAAGCGGTAGGAATCGGCCGACGTGGCGGCGACGACGTCAATGTTGATGTCGCGCAGTGCCGGTGCCTCGGCGTAAATCCAGGCGGAGACGCGGTTGTAGCGGCTCCAGTCGACGTCCTGCGTGCCGATCTTGATGCCGCCGAATCCCAGACTACCGGTGCCCTTGGCGTAGTCGGTGTCCGGGTCGACCACGAGCAGCGGCAGCGTGAGCTTCAGCGACTGCTCGCCGCCGTGCGCCCTCTCGCGGCTCAACTCCACGGAGCCGTCGTTGACGTGGCTGAACGCCGAGACGTCGCCCTCCATGTCGTCCAGCAGCAACCGTTCCAGCACCGGCTTCTGCTGCCAGCGGTGCAGAGCCGAGTTCGCCGGGTCGTGTCCCATTACCGGCCGCGCCTCCTGGGCCACGGCTTGAGTCGCCGCCGACAAGCTGATCGCCGCCATGATGTTCACAAGGATTCGTTTCTTCACGGTTCGTTCCTCCTCAATGCCCGCCGATGTCACTCCGGCTGCGCGTCGGCCCAAATGGCGTCGATCTTCTCCCAATCCGCCTCGGTCAGCGCCCGCTTGTTACGGATCATCGCTATTTGATTCAGCGCCCGGATCACATCGTCCGTGACCTTGTCGTTGTCCTTCAGCGCGTTGTACTCGGCGGAAATCTCCCGATCCCGCGGCGTGAGTTCCAGCAGCGTCGCCTCGGTCACGCCCGTCTCCTCGATGGCCGCCTGGAGTGCCGCGCGAACCGCCGCGCGGTCCTCGTCGTCTTCCTCGGCCGGCAGTGGGTTCTTCTGCCGGGGGTCGGCATCGAGGTCGAACAAGTCGCCGCGATCGTCCAGGGCGTACCGCTCGTTTCGGGCGAAGTAGCTGCCGCGCTTCATGATGAGCCCGATGTTGCGGTTGGCCTCCAGCCGGCCCATGAAGACGTTGAACGCCCAGTCCCGCCGCTCGCCTTCTTCGTCCAACAACGCCGGAAGAAGACTCACCCCGTCGAACTCGTCACTCGCCGGCTGCCCGGCCAGCTCGACCATGGTCGCCCGAATGTCGGTGTGATCCGTCGGCGTCGTCACCACCGTGCCCGGCTCGATCTGCGCCGGCCAATGGACTAGCAGCGGGACGTTCGTCCCCAAGTCGTCCATGCCGCCCTTGCCGCCGCGGACCTCGACGCCGTTGGCCATCGACCTGATCCGGCCGGGCGTGCCGTTGTCGGCGGTGAACATGATGACCGTGTTCTCCGCCTCGCCCTGTTCCTCCAGCGCCGCCATGATCCGGCCGATCACCTCGTCGGTGTACTCGACCATGTCCGGGAAATACTTGTCGGCGTCAGGCCCTTTCGGATTCGGCTCGATCGCGTCGTTGTTCGGCGTGCTGGCGAACGGCGCGTGCGTCAGCCGCATCGGGTAGTAAACGAAAAACGGCTCCTCGTCGTCTTGCTGGATGAACTCGATGATCTGCCCGCTGTAGTAGTCCGGTGCGTACTGCTCGTCCGGCAGCTTCAGCGTCTCGCCGTTGACGTCGAGCGTCGAGCCCCAGTACAGCGTTGCCGCGCCGCTGGAGGTCTGGATCGCCCACTCATCGAAGCCGAGTTCGTCCGGCGAGGTGCGGCCGAGCTGCCACTTGCCGATCAGGGCCGTGCGGTAGCCGGCCTGCTTCATCGGGAACGCGAAGCTGTCGGCGCTGGCGGCGGGCGGGAAGAACGAGAACTTCTCGTAGTTGCGGTGGTTGTACTTGCCGGTCATCAGCTGCACCCGCGACGGCGTGCAGATCGGTCCGGAGACGGCAACCTCAAAACGCGCTCCCTGCTCGGCCAACCGGTCGAGGTGGGGCGTCTCATAGGTCTCGCCGCCGTAGGACCCGAGCAGCTCCTGGCCGAAGTCGTCGGCCATGATGACGATGACGTTGGGCCGCTCCGGCTCGGCCGCCACGACGGTGCCGGCGCAGACGGTGGTGGACACGGTCAGGCCGGCGAGAAGGTTTCGCAAACGCATGATTCGACTCGACGCAAAAGGACACTTCGGCCAACCACCCGCCTCGTCCGCACGAATCGGCCGTCTGGCACTATGGGTTAGCATATTGCCATAATGCGAAGAACATGGCAAGCTGTTCTCGATGCGGTTCCTCGGATTCTTGTCCCTGCTCATCCCGGCCTTGCTCCTGCCGACATCGGCGCGGGGGGCCGAGTACCAGCCGCTGCTGCCCAAGGCGTCGCCGACGCGGGAACTGGTGAAGCTCGACTTCGCCGTCGTGAAGGACGCCGGCGGCCGGGACTTGCCGCGGGTCAGTGCGATCACGTGCTTCCAAGGCATTATCAATCGGGACACGCCGCGCAAGATTTGGTTGCACAACATGCCGGTCCGCATCTTCTGGCGGCCGGAGGTCGATGAGGGCCGCTCGGCGGGCAACGCCTCGCGGCCTGGGGCGGGCAACCCGGCCGATTTCGCCCTCGATGAGCTGGTGCCGTTCCCCGTCGCGGAGGAAGTCGATTTGTCCGACGGCGGCCGGTATCCGGTCCTTGGCTGGATGCTTGAAAACCACGCCGATTTGCTCAGCGGCGTGTCCTTGGTGCCAAGCGGCATGCAGCCGCTCAAGCGCGGCGCCCACGCCGCCGGCGTCAACGCCGCGACCTTCGACGATGCGCTGCCGGTCACGGATGCGATGCACGCCTGGATGAAGCGGCAGGGGCACGACTTGCCGGTGCTGGCCGACTTGCGGGAAATGGACAACAAGCAGGCGTTCCGCTGGTCGCTGGAGCGCTACGCCGACCACCCTCGGCGGACGGACAGGCTGCTGTCGTTCTACAGCGTGCCGGCGGTGATGAACGATTACTTCGTCGCCGTCGGGGCGTTCACCTACCTGCTCGACGACCGCGAGGCCGACGACGAGGCGGAGCTTGTCGGTGAGCTGCTGCGGCCAGGGTTGTACCCGCCGGGCACCGTCACGTTCGGCGACAGCGAGATGCCGCATTTGATCCCGCACATCCAGGAACTGGGCTACACCGTCGTCAACGGCCACGTGCCGAACGTCTCAGTCACGTCGTCGATCCCGACGGTGCCAAGCGACTTCAAAACGGCCGACGAA
>CAYLSV010000032.1:0-24580 GCA_964386435.1 uncultured Tepidisphaerales bacterium | reverse complement strand
GCTCCGGAGACGCCTGCTGAAGAACCAGCTCCGGAGACGCCTGCGGACGAACCCATGGAAGCCGAGCAGCCTCCGGTGGTGGAAGAACAACCTACTGAAGACACTCCCGCGGAAGACGCTCCCGCGGAAACGGAAGCTCCTGCTGAAGAAATGCAGCCGGCCGACGAACCGGCTGAGATCGACGTCGTGGCGGACGGGTTGTACCTGGCGTTCCACGGCAACGACGGCGACGCCATCGACTTCGCATACGCCGTGTCGCTCTCGTCGCTGCTCACCGACCCGGCCCGCGGCGAGCTGCCGATGGCGATCAAGGTCAACCCGTACTGGATCGACCTTTTCCCCACGCTCTACGCGTGGCACACCGAGCAGGCCGGCGGGCCGATCGACCTCGTCGTCAGCATGAACGACGGCGGCGCCGGCAACACCGCCGAGGGCGAGGCGGGCTGGCGGCGGCAACTGGCCCACTACCTCGACCACGCCAACGGTTCGCTGCGCATTGCCAACTACTTCGGCCCGTTCGACGCGGGTCGCGGCCGCGTGATGGGGAGCTTCGCCGACCTCGGCATCAACCACGTATTCCGGGCGTACCAAGGGTTCCGCGGCCAACCAATGCGATGGGCGACGCGCAACGGCTGCGTTCACTCCAACATGGTCGGCACGGCCAACGCCACGCCCGTTGAGACCGCCGAGCAGGTGCGGCAGGCCGTGGCGCAGGTGCCCGCGGGGGAGCCGGCGTTCGTGCTGGTGCGGTTGGGCGTCGACCCCGACCGCGACCTCAACGCCCGCCGCGGTTCGTACGCGTTCACAATGGCCCAGGAAGTCATCGACGCGCTCGAGGCCGAACCGCCGGTCGGTCGGACGATCCACCTCGTGCCGATTCGCGACCTGGCGCACGCGGCGGGGCAACACGCCAGCCCGTAGCACGATCATCACCGGGTTCTGCTTGTCGCCGACGCCGCTGTCGGGTAGTCTATCAACCCGATAGCGCAAGCGGCGGCTTGCCGCACCCGAACCTCATCCCGGCCCGAACCCGACATGTTGACGACGACGACACGACCCACAGGCCGCTTGGCCTCGACCAACGGCCACGGCAACGGGACGACCCACCACCGCGAGCTGGCCGGGTCAACGGCCGCCCAACTGCCGGGCCGGCGGGCGCTCTCGCTGCTGCCGACCGGGGCAATCCGGCCGCAAGGGTTTTGGCGGCAGATCGGCGAGACCGTCGCCAACGGCTGGCTCGGTCGCCTGATCGACACCAACGACGCGGATCATTACGCCGCCCCGTGGGAGCGGCTGGCGCACGTCGATTACCGCGCCGACGGCCACACCGAAACGGCCGGCTACGTCGGCGACGCCATCGTCCGCCTCGGCCACTTGCTGCCGGGCACGCGGAGCGAAACGGATTGCCGCACCTGGGTCGAGCGGGTGCTGGCCTCGCAGGATCCCGACGGTTACATCGGTTGCTCGCTGCCGGAGAACCGCTTCAAGGGCTACTTCGAGATCTGGCCGATGCACTTGCTGCTGGGCGCGCTTGTGGCCGATTACGAGGCGACGAACGACGGGCGGGTGCTGACGGCCTGCCGCGAGGTCGGGCACTGGTTCGCCCGCGAGCTGGACGGGGCCATGCTCCGCGAGATGTACAGCCGGCCCAAGCTCGAGGGACAAGCTTGGCAGAGCGACCACGCGGTCAACATCATCAGCAGCTTGGCCGGCGTCTACGAACACACCGGCGACGAGACGATTCGCGAGGCGGCGCTTGAAATCCTGCGGGATTCGGAGCAGGACGGCTTCAGCGCCGCCGGTGTCTTGGCCGGTCGGCATTCGGGCTACCGGCGGCACGTCGTGAACACCGGCATGCAGGTCGTCGTCTTCGCCGACACCTTCCGGCTGACGGGCGACCGCAAGTACCTCGACGCCGCCGAAAAGCTGTACCACGAGGTCGCCGCCCCGGCCAAGCAGGCGTCGGGCGTGCCGGCGGGTAACGAGTTCATCAGCATGAAGGGGCCGCGCAAGTGGACCGAACATTGCGGCACCGTCGAGTGGACCATCGCCGGCTGCCAGCTCGCGGCGCTCACCGGCGACGTCGCCTACGCGGATGACGCCGAGCGGTGTTTCTACAACGCCTACTTCGGCTCGCGCAGCAAGGACGGCCACACCCTCACCTACAACCACGCCCCCAATCAGATCACCGCCGGCAAGCACACCGCGCCTTACGAGGACAACTGGGATCAAGCGTGGTTCCGCGGCTACTACTCGGCCAATTGCCGATACATCTGCTGCAACGGCAACACGAGCCGGGCGTTTCCGAACTTCGCCCGCCACGCCGTCGCCACCGCCGCCGACGGGGGGCCGGCGGTGGTGCTGTACGGCGCGTGCGAGGTTGATCACCCGACCCTTCCGCTGCGGATCGAAACAGAGTACCCCTTCGAAGATGCGGCACGGATCGTCGCCGCCGGCGACAGTGTCAGTGACGTCACGCTGCGGCTGCGCATCCCAACGTGGTGCCATGGCGCGACGATCACCGTCAACGGTGAGGCGGCCGACGTCCACATCGCCCCCGGCTCGTTCGCCGCGGTCCGCCGGCAGTTCCGCGAGGGCGACGTCGTTGAAATCGCGTTCGAAATCGGCTTCGAGCTGGACGTGTTCGACGAAAGTTGGTGGGCCGTCCCCGGCTTCGCGGTGCAGCGTGGGCCGCTGACATTCGTTCGCGCCGTCCCCGAGGATTGGCAGCCGATCGACGGCGAGGCCGAGCCGTGCATCCGACAGGAGGAGATGGACGTCCACTTCGCCGTCGAGGAGAAAAACCCGGAGAAACCGGCGTGGAACTACGCTTTGGTCCTCGACGTGCAGAATCCGGACGACGCCCTCGAGCTGGTCCGCGGCGAGCGCGACGCGAGCAAGCACCCGTTCGAGGACGCGGCTTGGCGGGTTCGCGTGCCGGCGGTGCGGGTGACGGATTGGGAGCCTGACGTGATCATGAAGGCCCGTCAGACGCCGATGCTGCCCAACCCGCCGATGGCGACGAGCGACGAGATGGAAAGCATCGAGCTGGTGCCGTTCGGCAGCACCAACCTGCGCATGTGCTACCTGCCCGTCCGAGGCATCGAGTCCGTCCGCACAAACCCGGACGGCACGCTGACGATCGTATGACTTAAGCGTCCGCCAGGTGGTGTTGCGTTTGGAAGTCAATGAGCCGTCGGGCGGCGTCGAGGCAGACGAGGGCTTCGTCGCCGCGGAGCGTCCGGCGGCGGGTGGCGTGCGGGAAGCACAAGCCCACCAGCGGTTCGCTGTCGACGCCGAGCCAGTTGCGGTCGTCGGCGACGAAGGCCACCGAGGCTTCGTTGAAGTCTGCGGCGAGGGCACGGGCGAAGGCGTCGGCACAGTCGTCCTCGTGCAACGCGGCCCACAGATTATTCCGGCCGTTGACGAAGTCGCGCGAGGCCATCGGCATCGGTGGGTTGTCTGCCCACGCCTGCTCGAAGCCTGTACGCGTCTCGAAGTGTCGGGCCGCGCGGTAGGCGGTGAAGGCTTCAACGTGCCGGGCGCACCAGGCTCGCCGCTCGATCGGGTCGAGCCTCAACGCTTGCTCCACCAGCGCCCGCTGGCGCTCCCGCATCGCGGCGAAGTCCGGCCCGCCCCGCGTAATCCACGGCAACCGCAACGCCACGCTCGGCAATTGCTCACGCTGCCAGAAGTACTTGCCGACCTGCTCGGCGACGTCCTTCGAGAACGAATAAGCGTCGGTGGCAAACGGCGGGTGCTGCTCGTCCACCGGGAAGTACGCGGGCGGCACGTCGACGAGGCCGAAGAACAGGCCGAGCGTGTTGATCGAACTCGCCTGCACGACGCAACCCACGCCCGCGTCGACCGCGGCTTGGAAGACGTTAAACGTGCCGCCGCCGTTGACGCGGAACACCTCTCTCGGCAACGCGAGAAACGGCCCCGCGACGGCGGCGAGGTGCAGCACCGCATCGTGTCCGGCCATCGCCCGCGTTAGCGTCGGCACATCGTCAAGCGTCGCCGCGATGACTGCGTCGGCGTCGGCGTGATCGCCGCCAGCTGGGTCGAGCAGCGTGAGTCGACACCCTTCGGCGACGAGGCGACGAACCACGACCGAGCCGACGTTGCCGGTCCCGCCGGTGACGAAGATTCGGTGAGGATCGCTCAAGACATCAGCTCCACGTCCGGTCCCACGACCACTCCGCGTCCCACTCCGGCGTCGGCGCCCACAGCTCCTTGAAGTGCGGATGCGGGTGAGCGGCGAGCACCTCGTCGTCCAGATCGTCGATGCCCAGGCCCGGCTTGTCGGCGGGCGTGATGTGGCCGTCCTGCACGATCGGCCCCGGCAGGCCGACGGCGAGGTCGTCGTACCATGGCACCTCGGCGGCGTGATACTCGAGGGCCAGGAAGTTCTCCGTCGCCACCGCCACGTGCGCGGCGGCCAGCGCGGCGACCGGTCCTTCGGCCATGTGGATCGCGTAGGCCACGCCGTGCTCGGCGGCAAGGTCGGCGACCTTCTTCGCCTCCAGGATGCCGCCGCAGGTCAGCACGTCCGGGTGCAACACGCCCACGCCGCCGGCCTCGAGCAGGGGGCGGAAGTTCTCCTTGAGGTAGATGTCCTCGCCGGTGCAGATGGGCACGCGGGTTGCCTCGTTGAGCCGCTTGTATTGATCGGTGTACTGCCAGGGCACCATGTCTTCCAGCCACGCGGGGTGGTGCTTCTCCACGCGGTCGGCCAGGCGGATCGCATTTTCGACCGAGAGGTGCCCGAGGTGATCCACCGCCAGCGGCACCTCCGGGCCGACGTGCTGGCGAACGCGGTTCATGTAGTCGTCCAGCCAGTCGAGGCCGCACTCCGTGAGGTTCACGCCGGTGAACGGATGCGGCACATTGTGGAAGTCGTACATCGCCCGCTGCTTTATCCGGGCGGTGCTGTCGGGCGCGGCGTCGTGCCAATAGTCCCACATCGGCTGCCAGTCCTGACGGAACCGCTCGACGTCGCCGCCGGGCGCGGAGAGGGCACCATCCTGATGGATGACCTGCCACATACCCAAATCCATCTTCAGGAAGCCGAAGCCTTGCTCCATGCGTGCTTTGAGCGCTCGGCCCATATCGTCGCCGGTGGCGTGGCGGCCGACGTCGGTGTCGCAGTAGCAGCGGGCCGACTCGCGGAACCTGCCGCCGAGCATCTGATAGATGGGCACGCCGTACGCCTTGCCGGCCAGGTCCCACAAGGCGATCTCGATGGCGCTCACGCCGCCGCCCTGACGGCCGTGGCCGCCGAACTGCTTGATCCGGCGGAACAACTTGTCGACGTTGCACGGGTTCTCGCCGACGAGCCGGCTCTTGAGCATCAGGGCGAACGTCCGGCTGGCGCTGTCCCGCACCTCTCCGAGGCCAACAAGCCCCTGATTCGTGTAGATTTTGACGAACGTGGTGTAAAAGGGCGCACCGAACACGTTGGCCACCCGCAGGTCCGTGATCCGCAGGTCCGAGGGCCGGGAGGCGGTGCGGACGTGCGACAAAGCGGCTTCGGCTTGGGCTTGGGCGTCGGTGGCATGGTGGGGCAAGGGCATGGCGCGGCATCAGGTTGTAGCCCGCGCCGGCTTGACGTGCAACCAGAAAGGTTTTACTCTAACCATTAAGCGAAGATTCGGCCGCCGACGGAGGGCGGCGATCTTCGGGTGGAACCCCTGCCTTGAGGAGGCCGATTGTGACCACGAGTTTATCGCAAGTCCCCAGCACACCGCAAGCCGCGCCCCGCGGCGGTCACGGGACGAGGTGGGGCGGCTTCACCTTGGTCGAGCTGCTGGTCGTCATCGGCATCATCGCGCTGCTCGTCGGCATCCTGTTGCCGTCGCTGAGCCGGGCCCGGGCCTCGGCTCAGAGCGTGGTGTGCAAGAGTAACCTCCGGCAACTCGGACTGGCGATGAACTTCTACATCTCCGATCACACCAGCACGCCCGTGCCAATGGCGTGGTCGCCGAGCGTGGCGGGGGTGTACCAGGGTGAGGTTTGGATCGAGAAGTACAACGCCTACTTTTCCTCCGAATCGGACGACCCGACGCTGCCGGAGGGGCGGATCACTGGCGGGTTGCTCGAGGTCTTCAACTGCCCATCGGCCTCGGAGGAGGCGGTCCTCCAGGAGCGCGACCTGGTGACCAACCACGGCACCTACGGCGTGATTCAGAACTCCGAGTCCTACAGCCGCAGCGCCCCCAATGGCAACCAGCCGTTGCGGAACGGGTTCGACCGGACCGCCGCCAACAGCACCGATTACTTCTCCATCATCCCCGGCCGCGACTGGAAGGACCCGACCAACTCGATCTACATCGCCGACGTCGCCCGCACCACGGTCGGCGACCCGATCGAGTACACCAAAGGCGAGCTGCGCGGCAACATTTCCACCCGCCGCCCGTTCGACAACCAATATCGCACGCCCGCGGCCGCCAACACCGCCCAATTCATGGACCGGCACCTGGCTCGGAGCAACGCTTTGATGCTCGACTCGCGAGTTGAAGGGTTTCTCACCGAGACGGAGATCGACAACCCGCCGTCCTCCTGGGGCCTCTCGGGCGCGGCGTGGCCGGAGGTCCGCACGTTCTGGCGGTCGCTCGATGCCACGCCGAACGTCTTCTGGGACACGAAGTGATGAGCATCAAGGAACTGGCGGGCCGCGCCGAGGCCGAGTGGCAGACGCACAATCAGGGCTACTACTGCTACGCCTACCCGGACGACGTCCCGCCGAAACCGACGCACCCCCGGCGACTCGACATCGACGACGCCCAGCGGATCAAGCGATTCGACCGGGCCTACGGCGGGGCGATCAGCGACGCCTGCCTGCAGTGCGGCATTGTCGACAACGTCCTCTCGCACGACCTCAAGCCGCTGCGGCCCGGCAGCGTCATCATCGGCCGGGCCCTGCCGGTCAAGTGGCACTCGCAGGCGCCCGAGTCCCGCATGAGCGAAGCCGATTACCTCGCCCGGCAAACCAAGTGGAAGCAGCTCGGCAGCCCGCAGAAACAGATGCACGCCGCCATCGAGCCGGGCCACGTCCTGGTGTTCGACACGGGCCACGACCTGCACGCCGCGCAGTTCGGTGAGATGAGCTGCACGCTGGCCCGCGCCCGCGGCGCGGAGGGTGTCATCAACAGCGGCATGACCCGCGACGTCCGCAAGATCAACCGGATGGACGGCTTCGCCTACTTCTCCCGCGGCACCACCCCCAACGCCTACGGCATGGGCCGGCCGCTGGAGGTGAACGTGCCGATCTGGATGCCCGGCCACCTGACGCACTACGTCCCGATTTACCCCGGCGACTTCATCTTCGGCGACGAGGACGGTTTGCAAACCATCCCGAGCGGGTTGGTCGACGAGGTGCTGTTGAAAGTCGAGGAGATTCTCGACTTCGAGGATGCCGAGCGCGAGCAGATTGATCAGGGCATGCCCATCGACGAGGTGTTCGCCGAGTTTGGCGATCTGTAGAGCGATCAGGTCGCGTCGGCGGTGGTCTTGAGTTGTTGTCGGTATTCGTGAGGTGTGGTGCCGAAGCTGGTGCGGAAGCTGCGGGTCAGGTGGTGCGGCTGGCTGAACCCACACCGCCGGGCGATCTGCTCCAGTGGCAGGTCGGTACCGACCAGCAACTCCTTCACGTGCTGCATCCGCAGGTGGGTGATCACCTCGTGCGGCGTGCGGCGGAATTCCCGCTGAAACCGGTTCTCCAGCGTCCGCCGACTTACGCCGACGTGGGTGGCGAGCTGCTTGACCGTCAGCGGGTTGCAGACGTTCTCCCGGATCAACCGCATCGCCGCGGCAACGCCCGGGTCGTGGCCGGTGTGGACGTCGGTTGACGCGCGGCCGATGACCGTTGCCGGCTCGACGAGCTGCGTCTGGTCGGGCTTCTCGCCCTGCTCCAGCCACCGCTGCAGCGCACGCGCCGACTCGGCCCCGATGCGGTCGGCGGCGAGGTCAATGCTCGACAGTGGCGGGTCCGTGAACTCGAAGTGCCAGGAGTCGTTTTCGCTGCCCAGAATCGCCACCTCGTCCGGCACCAGCAAGCCGTGCTCGCGGAGCAAAATCGAGAGGAACCCGGCCATGCCGTCGTACGAGCCGAACAACCCGACCGGCTTGTCCAGCGTCTGGATCCACTCGCAAAACGCCGCCGCCCGCTTGGCCTGCGACACGCGTTTCATCCCGCGAACCTCCTTGGCAAAGCAGCGCACCCGCCCGTCCGCCCCGGCGACGAACTCCTCGAAACCCGCCAGCCGCCGCGTGGCGTCGAGGCCGTCGTCGTTCCACGCTTCGAAGCAAAACGACCGTGCCCCGCACGACACCAAATGCTCCCCGGCCGCCCGGCCCACGGCGACGTTGTCGGGGATCACCGATGGGCACCCCCGGCCGTCGCAGTTGCCGGCAATGTTGATAATCGGGCAACCCGTTTCCAGCAGCGCGTCCAGCCCCTCCAGGTCGGGCGTCGCGTGCAGGTAAGCATCGGCGTTGCCGAAAATCTCCTCCATCAACTCGCGGTGCCGCACGGTCGAGACGCTGTACAGCCAGTTTGTGTGGCTCTTGGCGTACCGCACAAAAGCCGACGCCGCTTTTCGACCAAAGCCCCAACGCGGGTCGACCCGCACCTGCACCCGCATCGGCGTGTGCCCCTGCGGCCCCGGCCGCTCCTCCCGAGGCTTTCGGTTCGCCGCCGCCGCCTCCCGCTTGCGACCGGCCACGGCGGCGTTCAGGAGAAGGGAGGCCGCGCCCCCGGCCAAGTTGTGGCGAAGAAGTGCCGGAGCGGGTAAGCGTGCTGCAGGATCGAACCTCACGCGCCGATGTTAACGCATCAACCGTGACAACAGGAACGAGCCGCAACGCCGCGCCTTGACCGCAGCGCTTCCAGGTGAGACAATGACCCACATGCGAAGACGGCGACGCCGGGCTTCGGGGCCGATTTCAGAAGGAACCGACATGGCAGCACACGAACGAACCGCACCCCGCCGGCGCAGCCGGTTGATCGCCGCGCTTGCCACCGCCGCGGCGGCGGTGCTGCCCTCGGTCGCTGCCGCCGAAACGCCGCCCGAGCGGCCCAACATCCTGTTCATCGTCGCCGACGATCAGGACCGCGACCAGTTCGGCTTCCTTGGCGGCCCGGTGCTGACGCCGAATCAGGACAAGCTCGCCGCCGACGGCATCCACTTCAGCCAGCACTTCCTCGCCGCCACGGTCTGCTCGCCCAGCCGCTACGCGATGCTCAGCGGCGAGTTCTCCAGCCGCGACGACCACCGCCGCAACATCCTCGAGCACAACGTCCGCTACCCGTGGTTTTTGCACGGCATCAACCCCAACCAGCCGAGCCTGCCCGAGGCGTTGCGCGACGCCGGCTACCGCACCGGCATCGTCGGCAAGGCCGAGCCGCTGCAGTTCAACCTGAAGAAGCCCGACGGCTTCGACGATCTGCCGTGGGCCGACCGCTACGAGCTGTACCACGCCGCCGTCGAGGGCATGCCGATGTGGGACTGGGCCGGCGGCATTCAACCGGGCAACGTCGATTTCGACCCGACCGCTTATCACAACGTCGATTGGCAGACGGCCGAGGCGTTGGAGTTCATCGACGAATCGCACGAAGAGGGCGAGCCGTTTTTCCTCTACGTCGCCTACGGCGTGCTGCACGCGCTCGACTTGCAGAAGCACGTCGACGCCGACCCGACGCTGTCGCTCTCGGGGCCGCTCGACGAAGCGCCCGACGTGCTGCCGTCGCGGGATGAGATCAAGCTGCGCATCGCCGACGCCGGACTGCCCGAGGAATCGGCCGCCGTGCTGTGGCAGGACTTGAGCATTGGGGCGATGATGGACCGCCTCGACGAGCTGGGCATTGCTGATAACACGATCGTCGTCTTCACCAGCGACAACGGCACTGCCGGGGGCAAAGGGTCGGTCTACTCCATCGGCTCGCACATGCCGCTGATGATCTACCAGCAGGGCACGACGGAGGGGCTGCCCGACGTCGACCGCACGGTCAGCGCCGTCGACATCCCGGCGACGATCCTGGACGTCGCCGAGGTCGAGCCGCCGCGACGGATGCGGCTCGACGGCCGCAGTTTGGCACCGGCGTTGCGCGGCGAGGCGCTCGAGGAGCAGCCCGCGCTCGTGGAGGCGGCCAACACGCGGGCGATCATCCACGACGGCTTCAAGTACGTTGCCTTCCGCCGGCCCAGTGAAGTCCTCATGCCGCCGCCGCCGGGGCACGAACACGAGACGATTCACACCCACTACAAAGGCGTGGCCAACGAGTACCGCCCGATGATTAGCGGGGCGATCCACCAGCACCCCGCCTACGCCGCCGCTGATCAATTGTACGACTTGACCGCTGATCCTGGCGAGAAGAACAACCTCGCCCAGCACTCCGATCACGCCGAGCGGTTGGCGTCGATGAAGCAAATGCTCGCCGACGAACTCCGCGCCCTGCCCGGCACGTTCGGCGAGTTCAAGCTCGACGTCGCCATCGACGGCAACGCCCTGCGCTACGGCCCAGTCGCGCTCGATGGCGACCTCGACCTCTCGGCCCCGTTTGACATCCTCGACATCGCCGACCGCTCGAACCCGACGGCCGAGGCTTACACGATTATCACGTACACCGGCGACCGCATCGGCGAGTTCGACGACGTCGAGCCGCTGGACGACGACGGGTACGACGTCGATTACTCGCAGCCCGGCGAGGTTCGCCTCGTCCGCCGCTAAGGCCTTGCCACCATGACTCGCCTCCTTTCGTTCGCGTTCCTCGGCCTCATGCTCCTCGTTCCCGCCGCGGCCCAGACGACCCAGCCCGCCGACTACGAGCCGGCGGTGCCGAAGGTGTCGGTGCCGGTGGAGAAGCTGCTGGTGCTGGACGTGCGGCAGGACATGCTCCGCAACGACGACGGCCCCCGGCCGCACTTCAGCGTCGCCCACGACGCCACCGTCACCATCGCCGCGCTGCAGGGGCTCGTCAACCAAGAGGACCGGGCAAAAATCTTCCTGCTGAACATGCCCACCCGCATCTTCTGGGACATGGAGCAAGAGGGCGGCCCGGTTGGCATCAGCGCGACCGAGATGCTGCTCAACGAGGGCGTCTTCCCCGCACCGCACGAACTTGTCGAGCCGGCCGAGCCCGACGCCCGGTTTCCCGCGTTGCTGTGGCTAATGGAGCACGCCGGCGACCGCGTGAAGGGGTACGCGATGATGCCCTCGATCCATGGCGACGAGTACATGGTGCCCAACATTGCCGGTGCCCGCGCCGCGGCAATTAACGCCTGCACGTTCGAATCGCTGCTGCCGGTGTCGCCGGAGGTGCATCGCTACCTCAAGGCCCAGGGCCACGATCTGCCGATCGTCGTCGACACTCGCGGCCTCGACAACACCGAAGCCCTCGCCTGGAGCGTCGACCGTTACATCGACCACCCCAAACGCAACGGCCAATTGCTGGCATTTTACAGCGAGTTCGCCACCAACACCGGCGGCATGGTCGACTACTTCGTTGCCACCGGCACCTTCGCCTACTTCTTCAACCACCGCGCAGAACGCGGCGCGAAAATGGATCCGACCGACGGCTACCACGTCATCCTCGACCACTACGAGCAGGGCAGCACCACCCACTTCGGCAGCGTCGAGCTGCCTCACGCGATTCAACTGCTGGAAGCGCAGGGATTCCCGCCCGTCGAAGGCGGCATGGTCAACGCGTCGGCCACGTCGGCCTTCCCGACGAACCCGAATGACTTCATTCCCGCCCGCGAGCCGAAGGTGCTGGAGATCGATCCGAACGGCGTGTACGTCGCCTTCCACGGCAACGACGGCGACACGCTCGACTGGACGCCGGACGTCTTGCCCAAGAACCTCGCCCTCGACCCGGCGGTGCCGGAGGTGCCAATGGGGTGGAAGGTGCAGCCGTACCTGATCGACTTGTCGCCGCCGATCCACGCTTGGTTTACGCAGCAGCAGGCGAAGCATCCGAACATCGACCTCGTCGCCAGCCTCAACAACGGCGGGGCGGCCCACGGCGACGAAGCGGGCCGGCGGTGGGCCGAGCTGTACGCGAACTACCTCGAGGCCGGCAACGGCTCGATGCGGGCGATGACCTACTTCGGCCCCGACATCGGCCAGGTCGCGCCGGCCCCGCCGCACATGGACCGCCTCGCGCCGCCGATCGACTACGTCCAGCGTGGCTACCAGAGTTTCCCCGACAACTCGCCCTACGGCATCGGCCTGATCGAAGTCGAGAGCTTGCCGTTCACCTCGTTCACCGTCGGCAGCGCCTTTGGCACGCCGGAGGACCTGGCCGACCTTGTCGTCAAAGTCGCCGCCGAGCGGCCGGCCGGAGAGCCGAGCTTTATCGTCGCCCGCCTCGGCTACGACGTCGAGGCCGACATCAACGTCCGCCGCGGCCTGTTCCCCGCCAAGCAGAGCAAGCGGGCGATGGATGCACTTCGCAACCACCCAGACCTCGACGGCCGCACCGTCTACTTCGTGCCGCTGCGTGATCTCGCCGCCACGGGCCGCGCCTACCTGCTGGAGCAACGCGGCAACGCCCCGCCCGCCGCCGAGCCCGGCCGCGTGGCCGACGTGTTCGTGCCGTAGTCACCTGCTCGCTTCCACCAGGTCGAGCAGCGTCGAAGCACAAGTCGGAGTCAATCGATCGGCTCCAGTAGCGGGTCGTCGGTCCGTTTCATCCACGCCGCCAGCCGTTGCCGCATGTCGCTGAGCAGGTCGGCAAACGCCGGATCGTCGGCAAGGTTGCGGGCTTCGGCGGGATCGAGCAGCACGTCGTACAACTGCTCATCGGCCACGGGCAGTGCCTCGGGATAACCGGCCTCGGCGAACTCGCGTTGGCTCAGGCTTTCGTCGACTTCCCAGGGGAAACCGCTTGGCGTCCGATCGTGCCATTGCCGGACGTAGGCGTAGCGGTCGGTTCTCACCGTTCGCTGCGGGGCGTAGCCGACGTGGTGGTTTACTTCGCCGAACACAGACTCGCGCACGGCCTGCGACTCGCCGCGCACCAGCGGCATCAGCGAACGGGCGTCAACCGCCAACCAGTCGGGACGCGGCTGCCCCAGCAGTTCGCACAGCGTCGGCACGAGATCGACGTGCGATGCCAGCCCATCGACCACCCGGCCGCCACCGAGGCCGGGGGCGCGGAGCATCATCATGACGCCCAGCCCTCGGTCGCTGAGCGTCGCCTTGTGCGTCGGGAACGCGATGCCGTGGTCGGTGGTGATGACGATGACCGTTTCCTCCCGCAGGCCGGCGTCATCGAGCGCATCCAGCACCCGGCCGATCCGCTGATCCAGCGCGGCCGCGCCTTGGTGGTAGAGCGCGGTGTCTCGCCGCGTCGTCGGCGTGTTGGGCAGGCCTTGCGGCGGCGTGAGGTAGCGGGCGTCGGGCACGGGACCGGCGTCGATGTCGGTGTCGACGTAGCCCTCGGGCCCGCCGCGGTGGGTTTCGAAGAAGCCGCAGAACAGGAAGAACGGTCGACCGCCGGGCTGCCGCGTTTTCAGGAACTCGGCCGCGGCGGCGTCGGTGCCGTCGGTTCGTTCCAGGTCGGCGTCGTGGTTGAGGAAGTGGTCGTAGCCGAGGTCGCGGGGGTCGTGGCCGTGCCGGAGATTCGCCTCGTGCTGGATGCCGGCCAACGCCGTCTCGTACCCGGCCCGGCGGAGCGTGGCGGCGAGGTGCTGCGACGGCTCGCGCAGCCCGTGTCCCATGTGGGCCAAACCGAGCATGCCGACCTCGTGGGCGTACCGGCCGGTGAGCATTGCCGCCCGGCTCGGCGAACAGGTCGGCGCGGCGGAGAACGCCCGGCGGAACAGCACGCCTTCCTCGGCAAACGCCCGCAGCCGCGGCGTCGGCACCGCGTGGCCGTACGGGCTGACGAACCGGCCGGTGTCGTGCGAGTGGAGGATGACGAGGTTCATCACGCGCCTTCCTTGAACTCGCCGAACGGTCCGGGCACGGGTTGGAGCATCTCGCGCAGCCGCGCCTGCATGGCCGCGAGCCGCGCGCGGTTCGCCGGCGTCGCGTGGCGGTCGCGGGCCAGGTTCCGCCGCTCTTGCGGGTCGGCGTTCAGATCGTAAAGCTGGTCGGCGTCGAAGTAGTGGACCGGGTGGTGCGAAATCGTGTAGCCCTCCATGTGATAAATCTCCGGCAACCCGAGGTGGCCCTTCGTTTCACATTGCCACTCGGGCGGCTTGCGCAGAGCAATGTACTTCCACCCGTCCGCCGTCACCAACCCGCGGGTGAGGCCGATCTCTAGATACAGATCATCGCGCACGGCGGAAGTCGGCTCTCGCAGGATCGGTCTCAAACTGACGCCGTCGATTGTCATGTTCGTGTCGGCCGGGTCGATGCCGCACCAATCGAGCAGCGTGGCCGGCAGATCGACGTTGGCGACGAGCGAGTTGGTCCGGCCACGCCCGCTCACGCCGGGGCCTCGCAGGGCCATCTTCGTGCGGGCACCGGCGTCGTAAAGCGAACCCTTGCCGCCGACGTCGTTGTGGTCGATGACGTAAGCGATCAGCGTGTCGTCCGCCAGCCCGTGGTCATCGACGGCATCGAGCACCGCGGCCAGCGCGTCGTCGAGCCAGGTGATGCCGGCCAGCTCCTCCCGCGCACCAGCCTCGCGGACCCGACGCAGCACGTCGGCGTTGTCCGGCAACACCCGGGGCGAGTCCGCCGGCAACAGCCCGGCGGGCGTCCGCCGACGGTCCGGGTCGGCGATCATCGACGCCGTCGGGTCCGGCATGTGCGGCCCGGTGAGCGCGACGAACAACAGGAACGGCTCGTTATCCGCCGCCCGCTCCCGCAGGAACTGCAGCGCCCCGCCGATGATCCAGTCGAAGTTGTGGACCTTGAGTTCGTCGATGCCCAGCCGGTCGAGGTTGAAGTGGTACAGCCGCTCGGCGAAGTCGAAGCCGCACGAGCGCATGAAGTCGCCGAGCTGTTGCTGGTTGGCTTGAAGCTGCCTCGCGACGTCGGGGTGGCGCGGGTCGCCGCCGGGCACGCTCGTCTCGCGTGGGACGAAGTAGCCGTCGCACTTGCCGACGATGCCCGTCTTGTACCCGGCCGCCTGATACGCCCGGGCGAGGCTCGGCACGTCGGGCGTCACCCGCGTGTTCCACTGGATCACCCGCTGCCCGTTGCTGCCCAACCGGGCGTGGTGCAAATCCTCCGGACGGTCGTACGTCAGCGACTCGGCCCGGCCGGCGAACTGCGCGGTGAACAGCGTGTACCGGCAAGGCGTGCAAACCGGCGAGGTGATGTACGCCCGGTCGAACCAGACGCCGTCACGGGCGAAGCGATTGAGGTTCGGCGTGTGGACGTCGACCGACACCAGGCCGTGCCAGTCGTCGTGCATGTCGTCGGTCAGGAAGACGATCGCGCTGGTCCGCCGCGCCGGCTCACCGGCGTCGGACCGACCGAGTCGCGGCAGCCCGGCCACCGCCGCCGCACCCGCCGCGTATCCGAGAAAGCGCCGGCGGCTCGCCATTCCGGCCGAGCTTGAGCAGGTTGGCACATGGGACACGCAGAAACCGTAATGCGAAAACGGTGCGACTTCAACCCGCGCCCGGTCGCGCCGAAAAAGCGGGTCGCCCCGCTTGCAACATGTTTCGTGATCGGGTACTTTAATCACCCGTTAGCGAACAGCCGCAGGAGTCGTGCCCGCCGGGTGCGAGGCATCGCCAACGCCCCATCTTCTGGAGGAACCGATGGCTTGTACCCCTTCTTCATCGTCGTGCCCGAGCGTCGAGCAGCTCGAACCGCGCCGCCTGCTCAGCGGTGACACCCGGCCGGACATCAACGCTGTCTACCCGGAAGGTGCGTTCATGCACGTCGATCCCACGGCCCGCGTGATCGACGTCACCCAGCTCAGCCAGATCGCGGCGTTCAACGCCGCCGACGGCACGCCGGCCCCGGATGCCACGCCCAACGACCACACCGACGACGACTCGTTGGCGTTCATCGCGGCGTTGGATTACGTGCGGGAGAAATTGCGACTCACCTTCGGCCCGGTTCGGCCGCCGGAAACGTCGTACATCATCTACGTGCCCGACGGGGTGTACCACGTCGAGAACACGATCGAGTACTCCGGCCTGCCGGACGAGGACTTCGTGCAGATGCGGATCGTCGGGCAAAGCCGCGACAACACGATCATCCGCCTCAAGAACGGCCAAGCGGGTTTCGGGGCGGGGCAGCGGAAGGCGATCATCGACTTCTCGCAACGGCTGGGCGATGACCCGATCTTCCTGGGGTACAACAATTTTCCGGGTCAGAACGCGCTGCGGAACCTGACGGTGCACGCCGGCCGCAATAATCCCGGCGCGGTGGGGGTGGAGTTCGTGGGGGCCAACAGCTCCGAGATCCACAACGTCTCGATCGTGTCCGGCGACGGTCTTGGCGAGATTGGGTTGCACTTCAAGATCGGAATGACCAGCGGCTACGTCCGCGACGTCTCGATCAACGGCTTCGACCGGGGCATCCTCATGCACCCGTACCACTTCGCCGACCCGGCGCTGGAGAACATCACGCTGCGCGACCAAAACGAGGTCGGCATCCGCGTGGTGAACTCCAAGCCGGCGATCCGTAATTTGTTCAGCGACAATGACGTCATCGCCGTCGATCTGACCGACGGTGGGGCCCACGTCACGCTTCTCGATTCGACGCTCATCGGCGGCTCGCCGACGAAGCCGGCGATCCGCGTGGACGACACCGGCCTCGACCGCGTGGCTAATCCGGTGGGCCGAAACACGAGCGAGGACGTGCCCGGCGTCGAGGTGGGGCACTTGTTCGCCCGCGACGTGCGCGTCGACGGCTACGGCAGCGCGGTGAAGAAGAACGGCGGCGTCCAGGTGGCGGGTGAGTTCATCGACGAGTACGTGTCGGACGCACCGATCGGGTTCGACGGCGACCAACGGCTGCGGTCGATGAATCTGCCGGTGAAGGACGTGCCCGACACGCCGTGGCCCCAGAACATGAACCAGTGGGCCAGCCCCGACGACTACAACGCCGCCGGCGACGGCGTGGCCGATGACACGGCGGAGGTGCAGGCGGCGTTCAACAACACCAACGCCCGCGTGATCTACTTCCCGTCGAAGGAGTACCGCATCACCTCGCCGATCAACGTGCCGGCCCACGTGAAGCGGATTCACCTGATGTTCACCACGCTCAGCGGCAACGGGAACAACAGCAGCTCGTACTTCCGCGTGGCCCAGAACTCGGCCGACCCGCTGGTCGTTGACGACGTCTACCACGCCAACGAGGCCTTCCTCATCGACCACGCCAAGCCGCGCACGCTGGTGCTGAACTCGCTGCGGACCACCACCGTCTACACCAACAGCGACACCTCGGCCAAGCGGGGCGATTTGTTCGTGAACAACACCAACGGCTTCGGCAAGCGGGAGTCGTCGCGGGCCATCAACCAGAACGTCTACGCCCGCTCGATCAACACCGAGTACAAGGCCGGCCCCAACTTTCTCGTCGGCGACGGCGGGACGATGTGGGTGCTGGGCTACAAGGTCGAGAGCGGCACGATCAGCTTCGACGTCACCGCCGGCGGCACGCTCGAAGTCCTCGGCGGCACGCCGAATCAATATGCCAAGAGCAACTTCCAGCCCGGCAAGGGCAGCGAGGACATTGTCGTCACCAACACCGACGGCAACGTGTCGCTGGTCCTGAGCAGCAACGGCCCCAACGACTTTGGCTTCAGCGGCTTCGACACCGTCATCCGCGACACGCAGAACGGCGTCACCCGCACCGTCCAGCAAGACGATCTGCCGGACCGCGAGGGTCGCGTCTTCGAATGGGTGTTGCCGCTCTACACCAGCTACGACCTCGACGAGCTGCCGCTGGAGTCGGCGTTGTTGGCGTCGTACGACTTCGAGGGCACGTTGCGGTCCGACGTCGCGCCGCCGGCGACGCGGGGCGGGGTGTCGTACGCGCCCGGCAAGGACGGCCAAGGCATTCGCTTCAACAGCGGCAACCGGCTGAACATGCCCGACGAGATCCGCCAGGAAATGTCGAGCGAGGCCGGTGCCTTCTCCGCGTGGGTCAAGACCTCGCAGTCGAGCAACGGCATGATCTTTTACGCCTCCCAAAACGGCGGCGACGGGTTCGGGTTCGAGCGCGAGCTGCACGTCCACACCGACGGCAACAACATCGGCGTCTTCCTCGAGGGCTCGGGCAAGGGCGACGTCACGCTCTCAGGCACCGACACCGACGGCGACGTGACCGACGGCCAGTGGCACCACGTCGCCGCGACCTGGGAAAACGGCGGCAAAATCCGCCTCTACATCGACGGCGTCCAACGCGACCAGAAGAACCACAACGGCAACGTCTTCGAGTTCGACACCCACCTCCAGCTCGGCCGTCCGGCCTGGGGTGCGGGCGGTAAATTCACCGGCAACCTCGACACGCTCCGTTTGTTCGACCGCGCGCTCACCGCCGCCGAGGTCGCCGACATGGTCAGCGGCTTCCCGCCCGCCGCGGCTTTGTCTGCCGGATCGGGTCCGGCCTCCATGCGGCTGGCGCCGCTTGCGGTGGATCGCGGCCTCTTCGACGCCTTCAGCCGCTCCGGAGCCGCCGACCTCTTTGCGGCAGACGACGAGGCCGCCGACTGAGCATGATCGGGCGAGGGCGGCGCGGCTCAGTCCTTAGCCGCGTCACCTTGGTGCCGCGTGAACATTGTGGTATATTGGCCACCGCATCTTGCAGTCCGGCCGAGTCAACCTGTGACGTCGGCTCGGATCGTTTGAGTTGGAGAACGTGATGAAGAAAATACTCATGATCGTCGGCGATTTCGTGGAGGATTACGAGGTCATGGTGCCGTTTCAGGCGCTGCTGGCCGCGGGTTATTCGGTCGACGTGGTCTGTCCGGACAAGGCCGAAGGCGACACCGTCCGCACCGCCATTCACGACTTCGAGGGTGACCAAACCTACTCGGAGAAGCCGGGTCACAACTTTCAGTTGAACGCGACCTTCGCCGATGTCGATCCGACGTCATATGACGCGCTGTACGTGCCCGGCGGCCGGGCACCGGAATATCTGCGGCTGGACGATCGGGTGCTGTCGATGACGCGGCACTTCTTCGAAGCCGACAAGCCGGTGGCGGGGGTGTGTCATGGCGTGCAGTTGCTGGCCACGGCCGACGTGCTGCGGGGCCGCAAGTGTGCCGGGTACTACGCCTGCGGTCCGGAGGTTTCGCAAGCCGGCGGCGAGTACGTGAAGATCGGACTCGAAGACGCCACGGTCGATGGCAATCTCGTCACCGCCGTCGCCTGGACGTCGCACCCGGCGGTGCTGCGCGAGTTCTACAAACTGCTGGAGAAATGATGATGCTGCGTGACCTCGCCGTGGTGATCTTGATGCTGGCGGCTGCCGCGCCGGCTGCCGCTTACGAGCCGATCGTGCCCAAGGCCGGGCCGGAGCCGACATCGGTCGTCGTGGTGACGATCAACCCAGAAGAGCGCAACCTGCTCGGCTCGATCACCGCGCTGCAGGGCCTGATCAACCGGCAGGGCGGCGAGAAAGTTTACGTCGCGGGCCAACCGAGCTGGATCTTCCGCGACCCGGTCGAGGTCGGGTACCCGGTCGACTTCTTCGAGCAAATGCTCGACGACGGCTTGATCCCCGTACCAATCGAGCGGGCCGAGGTCGGAGAAGGGCGGTTCGCCACGCTGCTGTATCTGCTGGAGCGATACCCCGAAGCGGTCGAGGGGTACGCGGTGTACGAGCCGCGCGGCCGGCAGACGCAATCGATCGAGGCGGCGGCGGTGAACGCGGCGACGTTCGAGGGAGCGCTGCCGGTGTCGGTCGGCGTCTACAACACGCTCAAGAACCGCGGCCACGATTTGCCGATCATCGCCGACCTCCGCGGCATCGAGGACGGCCTGGCCGCGTTCGAGTGGTCGCTGAATCGGTACGTCGACCACCCGGACCTCAACACCAAGCTCCTCGCCCACACCCCGGCCAAAGGGACGACGGATTACCTCGTCGCCTGCCACATTTTCTCGTTCTACTTCAAGAACGTGAACCAGCAGGGGTACGCCGAAGCGCAGGCCTTCCTGCAGTCCGGCACGTTCCCGCCGGGCACGCCGGTGCTGGGGCAGCTCGAGGTCGAAGGCATGCTGGAGGTCATCCGGCCGACGGCGTTGCACCCGATCGAGGGGTACGGCCACAACTTCAGCATCACCAGCGCCTTCCCGACCGATCCCGAGCAGTTCGCACCGGCGTTGAAGCCGCAGGCGTTGCCGATCGACCCGAACGGCGTCTACATCGCCTGGCGTGCCGCCGACGGCGACAACCTGGGCTTCTTCCACAGCTACACCTACAAGGGCCTGCGGAACGACCCGGCCGCCGGGTCCGCGCCGGTCGGCTGGACGATCCACCCGTACGCCGTCGACCTCCACCCGCCGCTGTTCGCGTGGTACACGCAGCAGCACCGCGCGCAGATCGATTTGATCCCGTCGCTCAACAACGGCGGCTGGCCGGAGGACGACGCCGGCCGCAAGGCGTGGCGGCAGATGTACGCCCGCAACTTCGAGGCGGCCAACGGCGCGTTCCAGACGCTGCACCTGATGGGCCTGTTCAACAACCCTCAGCAGGCCCAATGGCAGCAGCCCACAGTCGGCCACCTGGAGCCGGAACTCGTCATCGTCGGCTACATGAACATCGATGACGTCGAGCCGGTCTGGGGCATGGCCGACCAAACCGTCTACGTCAACCACGTCGGCGAGAAGATGGCCAGCAATCTCGCCACCGCCGGCGGGTCTCAAGCGTGGCGGAACCTGGACAAGCTGCGGCTGAGCATCGAGCTGCACGCCGAGCCGGGCAAGCCGATGTTCATCCTCGCCCGCGTCCCGAGTGAGGTCGGCATGCACGCCAGCGACATTGTCCGCTGGACCATCGAGCATTTGCAAAACGACTCGGGCATCAGCCGCACGATCTACCCGGTGCTGCCGCGTGACATCGCCGCCACCTACAAGCGTTACCAAGGCGTGGCCGGCCGCGCGATGCCGCTGGCCGACCTGACCACCTCGACGAGCCGCGACGACTTTTGGGCCACCGTCCGCCGAACGGCTCAAACCACGCCGACGTCGCAGCTCATCGAGCAATTGCAGGAGCTTGGACCGCCGGCCCAAGCAACCACTTACGCACTGGGTCTTAAAGAACGTGACGACGCCGCGGTCGCCGCATTGATTAACGTGCTCGACAAGGTCCAAGCTGCCGACGCCGTGGCCGTCGCCGCGGCGCTGGCCAAGCTGGCGACGCCCGAAGATGTCGGGGCCATCGAGCCGTTGACGCAGCTCGTCGCCGACACCGACCACGCGGCGGCCAACAAAGCGGCGGCCGCCTTGATGAAAATCGTCACGCCGTCGGCTCGCCAGGCGGTCCGCCCTGTGGCTTTGACCCGGCTCCGCGAAAAGTCGACGCCGCCGCAACTTCGACGCCTTGCCGCCGAGCTGCTGGCCGCGGTGCGGGCGGATGACGCCGAGGTGGTGGACGCGTTGGCCGCCGCACTCGCGGGCGACGCCGGGCGAGCCGCCGGTGCCGCACTCGCCCGAACCGGTGCGCGCGGCTTCCAACGGGCCGTGGCGCTGGCCGAATCATCAACGGATCCCGACGCCACCCGCCACGCGCTGCTCGGCCTCGCCAATGCCGAACTAGGCGAAGCCTCCACCGCCGCAACGGCAGCGCTGCGTCGTCATGCCCAGCGTCCGGACGTCGCCAAGGCGGCGGCGTTGGTCTTCCTCCGCCACGGCAACGCACCCGCCGAGGCCGCCGACCTGCTGTTGGACCGCATCGCCGACACCACCGACGTCGCCACCAACGCCAAACTGATCGAGGCCTTCGGCGAGATGCCCGCCGCCCGGCATTTGCCCAACGCGACGAAAACGCTCATCGCCATCCTTGATGAAGGAACCACCGTCCCGCCGCACGACCGCCCGAACCTCATCGACCAACGCAAGGCCGCCGCCAAAGCCCTGGGCCTCATCGCCGGCTCCGATCCGACCATCGCCAACTACCTGGCCACCCAACTCAACGACTTCCACGTCGGCAACTTCGCGGTCGAAGGGTTGCTCCTGGCCGCCCCCGACCAATACGACCGCCTGATACAATCAGCCGCCCACCGCGAGCCGCTCCTCCACATGACCCGCCTGACCATCCGCCGCTCAAGCGACCCGCAGATCAACCAACTCGCCCAAGCCGCCCTTGATCGCCACGCCGAAAGATAGTTTGGCCAGACGCGGCAACTCAGCACCAGCCTCCGGAGTCCGATAATCGGCATTATGTTCGGCCCAGCCGGTGAGCACGTGGCGGGTCGCAACTCATGGCAAACACATCCGCCTTGCCGCGCCGGCTTCAGGCGGCCGAGGGTTTGGGGTGGAGTTGGGCTTCGAGTTTCTCGCGGAGTTTGCGCAGGGTTTCGTGCTCGATCTGGCGGACGCGCTCGCGGGTCAGGCCGATCTGAGCGCCGATTTCTTTGAGCGTCATCGGCTCGTCGTCCACGCCGGCGTCGAGACCGTAGCGGAGGCGGAGGATCGTGGCGGCCCGCTCGTCGATCTCGCTTAGCAACTCGTCGAGCTGCTTGAGGTCGTCGCGGCTGCTGACCAAATCGTCTGGCAACGGCAAGCGGTCACACGCGATCACGTCGGCGATGCCGATCTCCTCGCCGTCGCTGCCCATGCCGGCGAACTGGCTTGGGGCGTTGAACGCCTTGATCGCCTTCTTGATGATCCGCACCTTTTTCACCGGCACTTCGAGTGCGGTCGACAGTTCCTTCTCGCTCGGGGGCCGCTTGAAGTCTTCGCGGAGCTTGTGCTCGGCCCGGCGGTACTTGGTCATCAGTTCGACCATATACGCCGGGATGTGGATCGGCTGGCCGCCGTTGATCAGTGCCCGCTTGATGGCCTGCTTGATCCACCAGCTGGCGTAGGTGCTGAACCGGGCACCGTTCTCCGGGTCGAAGCCTTCGACGGCCTTGAGCAAGCCAACGTTGCCTTCCTCGATGAGGTCCAGGAGCGACAACCCGCGGTTCTGGTAATGCTTGGCGATGTTGACGACCAGCCGCAGGTTGCTGCGGACCATGCGGTCGCGGGCAAGCATGTCCTGCTGGTGGATAATGCGCCGGGCGAGCATCTTCTCCTCGTCGGCGGTGAGCAGCGGCGAGTCGTTGATCTGGCGGAGGTAAAGCTGGATCGGCGTCTGCACCTGCCGGTCGGCCGCGGGCTTCGGGGCCGGCTTGGGCTCGGCGGCCACGTTTGGCTTCGCCTTGGACTTGGCCTTGCGCTTGGTGGGCTTGGCCGGGATTGTCTTCGCCTGCTCCTGAACTTCGGCCATGCCCCTCGCATCGGGCCGATGCCGGTGCCGGTTAACCCGCGCCGCCCGAAACCTGCCGGTCCGATCATCGATCAAGCGCCTCAGGTCCGCGGTCGGGTGGACACCCGAACCGCCGCCCGCCAAGCCTCGGCCACGGCGTCGGGCATTGGCACATGCACCTCCGCCACCGCCTGCCGCGCCTCCCGCTGCGCCTGGGCCGCCCGCGCCGCCACCGCCAACACCCACAACCCCCCGACCACCACCGCCAGCCCCGCCCACACCCCCAACCGCCGCCCCCACTCACCCAGCCGACCCAACCCGTCCCATTCCCGAAGTTGCTGCTTGCGTTGGCTCATGACGAATCTCCTGACGTTCCGCAGACCTCACGCCCAACCACAATTCGAGTTTCACACCGATTTTCGAACCACATCCCCGCCGCCAATGGGGTCGGCGACTCCTCGAACGACTTATCGACACGGCAGCGCCGGTACCGACGCCAGCATTTGCCGTCGTCGGTCCGCCTTCGTCAACGTCGATGATGCTCACGCTGGTCAAGGTGCCGGACGAAAATCCCGCGACGGCAATGACCGCCGAGCTTCTCCGCCCGAGCCGGCGGCACATCGCCGAGATCCTCGCCGCCTTGGCCGACATCAACCGCACTCCCGGGACCGCTGCCGCAGTGGCGCTGGTTCGACCCGGCGCGGCCCGACCCCGCCGCCCTCGACATCGCCCACATCGGCCACCTTGACTCGCTTGATCGGACGCTTTCGCTGTGGCCGGCAACCCCCCACCTGCTGACCAACACCCCGCTCGACTTCGACCGCCTCGACGGCCTCGACCCTGCCGCCTCCGGGACAAGAGCATGGCAGGCGTTCGTCAAAGGCCTGAAACTGGAAGATGACGAGCGGCAACTACCACAGGAGTTCGCCGGCTACCTGCTGACCGCGGACACGTCGCAGCAGAGGGCGCCCAATGCCTTCGCACCCGACGTGGACCCGGCATCGTGCGGATGCAGGACCGTACCAGCAACGACCGCCAAACCAATACCGTCGCCGAGCAACGGTCGATGACAAGTCGCCTCACCAGCGGCCGCAAACGCCAAGCCGCCATCGCGCCACGGATGCGGGCCGGCACCGTGATGCTCAACCTCGATGCAGTGCGCCGCAAGTGCTTGCTGACACTGCTGTTATGGGCGCGGAGGGATTCGAACCCCCGAAGGCTGAGCCATCTGATTTACAGTCAGACCCGT
>CAYLSV010000031.1:32171-40121 GCA_964386435.1 uncultured Tepidisphaerales bacterium | reverse complement strand
CCTGCTCGCCGGCCGGGCGATCGCCGACTTCGACGTGCCCCGCGTCGGCAACGGCATGGCGGTGATGCGGGCGACCTTCGAATCCGACGACCAGAACACCACCGACCACGCGATCGCTTTGCACGACGGCCACGATCTACGCCCGCTGGCGATCACCGACAACAGCGACGGGACCGGCAACTCCTGGAACGCCGATCGCGTCTTCACGCCGCAGATCAACGAGGCGGGCACCGTCACCTTCGGCCGCAGCGGGCCCGACGGCCACGGCATCTTTCTTCACGAGGACGGGCAGACCCGCCAAATCCTCAGCGACCGCCAGCGCATCGCAGGCGGCGGCGAAATCTTCGTCGGCAGCTACGAGGCGCTCGTTGGAGGGCCTTCGCCGGCCGACCCGTTTTTGCCGCCGATCGCCCACTGGCTTGGCGAGGGCGGCCACGTCGTGTTCGTCGCCAGCGGCGACATTACGGACGGCTTTCTTGGCGATGCCATGCGCCAGCATCTCTACCTGTGGGACGAGCATCTGGGCGTGCTGCCGGTGGCGCATGCCGGGGAGGACCTCGGCGACCACAGGCTCGAGCGGATCAACAGCTTCACGCCCGCTCTTCTGGGCGGCGGTGGCAATCTCGTCGCGCCGGACATCGAGCCGAACAGCAGCGGGCAGGTGGCGTTCGGGTATCGCTACTACGACTCGGATGCTCAAGAAATCGTGGGCGGCGTCGCCCTCTGGACGCCGCCGACGCCGCTGGCGGGGGACGCGAACTTCGACGGGGTGGTGAACCTCGCCGACTTCGGCATCCTGCGGGCGAACTTCGGGCGCGTGGGGCCAGACGCGTACTTCATGGACGGCGACTTCAACGGCGACGACGTGATCGACCTCGCCGACTTCGGGCAGCTCCGGGCGAACTTCGGCGGGTCGGCCGCGGAGTTGGCAGCCATCGACGGCTGGCGGGCGACCGTGCCGGAGCCGGGCGGGGTGGCGATGCTGGCGGCGGCAGCGAGTCTGCTCAGCCGCCGCCGACGAAGGTGACGATTTCGATTTCGTCGCCGGGTTCGATCGGCGTGTCGTCGTAAAGGTCGCCGCGGACCAGCCGGCGGTTACGCTCGACGGCGACCTTGCCGGCGTCGAGCTTGAGCTGCGCGAGCAGGCCGCTCACCGTCGCGGGCGACGGCAGCGGCTGGGGCTCGCCGTTGAGGCGAAACGTGTCGGCAGAATCGGCCACGCCGACAGCGTAGCGATCACGCGGCGTGCTGCAGTTGCAGCTGCTCATCGATGCGGCCGGCCTGGTTGTGCTCGGACTTCCAGGCGTCGATGACCTGGCGGTCGTCGAGGTTGGTGAAGAAGTCGTTGCCCACGCCGTCGAGGCTCGACCACTCGCCGATGTCGAGGTGGGCCTCGCGGCTGTAGCTGGTGCCGAGGATCATGTAGCCGCCCTGTGCCCAGCCGGTGATGGTGCCGGGGTGGCTCCACGTGTTGCCGTCGATGCGGCTGAAGCTGTCGAGGTTGGCGACGTTCAGGTGCACGTTGGCAGACTGGTAGGCCCCAACGAGCAGGTTGTCGGCGAGGTACGTGTTGCCGACCAGTTGCAGCTCGCTCGCCCCGCCGGCGAGGTAGATCATGCGGCCGATCGAGTTGTCGTTGTGAACGACGTTGTTCTCGATGACCATGTCGTGCACGCCGCGGTTGAACTCGTGGCTCCAGCCTTTGATCTCGATGGCGGTGATGCCGGGGGCCTCGAAGTAGTTGCCGGAGAGGCGCAAGTGGTGGGCCCCGTGGTCGGCGTAGAAGGCGTGGCCGTCCATGACGTTGTGGCGGAACACGGCGTGCTCCCACCGCTGATCGGCCGTCGCCGCCCCGCCGTAATACGCCAGCGGCCCCACGCCCGCGGGGCCGCGGAACACGTTCTGCTCGGCCCACACCAACTGGCCCTCCTGCGCCACGAACACGCCCTTGGCGTCGTCGCGATAATCGACGTCGCGGCGGTCCATGTTGGTGAAGTCGTTGTGGGCGACCAGCACGCGGTGGGTGTTGTGCATGCGCAGCACGTGCTCGCGGGCGCTGTTCTGGACCTTGTTGCCCAGGATGGTCGAATCGGTGCCCTGCAGCCACAGGAAGTAGCCGCGAACGCCGACGTCGAGCGGGGCGTCATTGTCGATGACGGTCAGGCCGGTGGGGTTGGTGTTGCCGTTGATGGCGTCGTTGAGGTGCAAGAACTCGTTGTTGCGGATCAGCACGTTGTCGCCCACCGGCCAGATGCCGAAGGGCATGCCGCCCTTGTCGCCGTTGGCGTGCTGGGCCTTGCTGGTGAACGACAAGCCCTCGATCACCGCGTTCGTCGCACCGTGGTCCGGCACGAGAATCTGCCCGCTGTCGAACCCGCCGGTGTATCGCAGCGTCGGCTTGGCCCCCGCGCCGTAACCCGCCACGCGAATATCAGCTTTGCCGTAGCGAATGGCTTCGCGGACGTCGTGAGTCTGGCCGCGCTTGAGCAGGACTTCGGTGTCGCCGCCGAGTTGGTCGGCCCGCGCCAGTGCTGCGGCGACGGTGCGGAACGCCTGCCCGCTGCCGGTGCCAGGGTTGGCGTCGTGGCCGTGTTGGGCGTCGACGTAAAGCGTGTGCTCGTACGTTGCCGGCGTGATCGTGACGCGCTGCTGGGCGTGGCTGACCTTGCCATTGGGGTCGGTGATGCGCAGGGTGACGGTGTATTCGCCGGGGCTGGTGTAGACGTGGGCGGCGTTGTAGCCCGCGAGGCGGTTGTAGTCGCTGCCGGTGTCGCCGAAGTCCCACTCGATGACGATGTCGTCCCAATCGCCCGCCCGCAGCGTGCTGGCGGCAGCATTGACCGTAAGCGCCTGCCCGGCCTTGACGGTCGCGTCGCTGACCATCGAGATCCGTGGTGTGGCCGTGCCGTTGTCGTTGCGGTTCACATCCCAATCGCCCGCGTCGGTGTTGCCGCCGTTGCCGGGGTTGGGGCGTGGGTTTGGCTGCGGGTTCTCCTTGTTGCCGCCGTTGTGGTGGTTGACGACGACAAGGCGGACGGTGGCCGCGTCGCCCTGCAAGCCTTTGCCGTGGTCCTGGCTGAACGGCTCGGCGCGGAGGTGGTACTCGCCCGCCCCCGAGGCCATGGCCCGCCCGCCGCCGTCGGTGCCGAGGCTGAACGGGGCCGAGTTCTCGATGTGCGAGAATTGGCCGTTGATCGAATAGCGGACGCTTTCCACCGACCCGTCGGCGGCAATCGCCCGCACGTCGACCCGCTCGCCCAGCAAGTGGGCCGCAATCTCCGAGCCGTCCTGCAGGTGCTCATACCCCGCCAGCGGCTGGCCCGTCTGCACGTCGACGAGCGCCAAGCGCTGGATCGTCGGCTTCACGTCGTGCGAGTTGCTCACCCGCAGCCGCACCGTCTTGGCAACGCCGACCTCGCCCTGGGCGTGGTTGAGCTGGTACGGCGTGGCGCTGACGATGTGCTCGCCGACCTCGGGGGTCCACGCCGTCCACTCGTTGCCGAAGTCGCCGAGCATGGCGTAGGGCCGCATGTTCTCCAGCTGCACCGCCTCACCGTCGATGGCAAACCGCACGCTGCCGGTGAACCGCCGGCCGTCGGCGCCATCGACGTACGCCCGCACGCTCAGCCGGTCGGTGGGCAGCTCGGCGAGGTCGAGGTTGACGTTCGTGCCAAGGTCGTGGTAGCCGTCGATGATTCTGCCCGAATCGGCGTCGACAAGCGCGAAGCGGGTCACGCGGCTGAGGCGGGCCTGGTCGTTGTAATCGTACCCGCCGCTGCCGACGTCGAGGTTGTCTTGGCCGGCGCCGCCGTCGAGTTGATCGTCGCGGTCGCCGCGGAGCAGATCAACGCCCTCGCCGCCGAGCAGCACGTCGAGGCCGGTGTTGGCGTGGAGTTCGTCGTTGCCCACGCCGCCGCCGATCAGGTCGTGGCCGCTGCCGCCGACGAGCAAATCGTTGCCCCGGCCGCCGAGCAGCGTGTCGTTGCCGTGATTGCCCTCGACGATGTCGCGGCCGCCGCCGACGTCAATGCGGTCGTCGCCGCCGCCGCCGTAAACTTTGTCGTCCCCGGCACCGGTTTGGATGTCGTCGTTGCCGTCGCCCGCGACGACGATGACAGGGATCGCCACGCCGTCTGCCACGCGAATGCGGTCGGCCGCGTCGCCGCCGTTGATGACGATCTTTTGGATCTTGTTGACCTTCTGCCAATCGCCGACGTGCTTGTTGGCCACGCCGCGGACATGCTTGCCGTCACCGGAAAGCTCGACGACCAAGTCGTTTCGGCCGGTTTGCGTGCCCTGCACCTCGAGCGTCGACCCGTCGAACCGCACGCCGTCGCCGCTCATGAGCCGGCGGTCCTCGAGCGTCTCGAGGTTGCTCGGCAAGCCGCTGCGGCGATCCTGGCCGCTGCGGCGTTCGCACGCCTCTCGCCGATCGCCCTGCCGCCGGTCGGGGCCGTCGAACGGTTGCTGCGCCACACGTCGATCAGCGCCACGCCGGTCCCGTCGTGCCCGCCGATCAAACCCGCTGCGTCGCTCGTCACCCCACGGCGCCTTGATCGGCACGGCCGCCGCCGCCGCGGCGAGCAGAGTCACGGGGTCGGTGGTGGCGGAAAACGGGTTGCCGGCAAAATCGGACGACGTGGCGGGGATCGGGGGGTAAGACATGGGCACTCTCCACCCACACCATCGGATTGGCCGCGGGCCAACCGGTGCAAGGTGCCCAGCCTGCCCGACCGGTTCGCCGTCTGATAATCGAGCCCGCCCCACCGCAGCCGGCGCAACCGTCACGACCCGCAGCCGCCTCAAGGCCGGCCGTGCAGCCGGACGAGTTGCTTCACAAAACCGAGCGGCGAGAGCCAGTCGTGCCAAATCTGCCAGAGCCGGCGTTGGTGTGCCGTGAAAGTTGCCGCATCGAAACGTGCATGAAACGCCCACAGCGTCGGACCGATGTCCTCAAGCCGGTCGATCCGCACGATCGGCATCAGGCTCGGCCAATCCAGCTCATTCTCGAACGGCAGCACCGTGTGCGTGTCGACGTACATCGGAATCCGCCCCGCCGCGAGCACCTCGTACAGCCGGAACGAGAAGTTGCCCTTGCCGCGCATGCACAGCGTGTACGGGTTTTGCAGCATGTTCGCCAGAAGATCCCGCCTCCGACGTTCCCCCGCCTCGGCGTCCACCGGCGTCATGCCGAACGTGGTCCGCTCGACGAACCGCGTGTCGACGCCCTCGGCACGCCGCAACGCGGCCAGTGCGTTCGCCCGCAGGTGCAGGCCCCGCCACTTCTGCAGCCGCAGCGTCGCCAACGCGTTCAGCCGGCCGATCGGACTGCCGACGTAACCGCAGAACCCGACCCGCGGCGTCGGCTCGTATGGAGGGTCGCCGAGGTCCAGCCCCAGCGCGGCCGCGTCGATCCGCTGATCGCCGACCATCGCCGGCATCGCCCGCTCGTTAGGCCGTTGACGCCGCTTGTCGAGGCTGTTGCGGTAAAGCACGCCATCCGTTGCTCGAAATGGTTGCCATGCGTCCTGCGTGTTGAGGAAAATGCAAGTGAGGTTGACCCGTCGTGCCGCATCTGCCGCAAGTTGGGTGGCCGAACCGAATGCCGACGCGCCGTACATGATGAGATTTGCCCGCTCCAGCGGGACGAGGTCGACATGCTCGGCCGCCCAGCGGTGCAGCGGCTCGAAGCGCGGCTCGCGTGCCGCCTCGCCGCGACTGCCACGGACCAAGGCATGCACCACCGTCTTCGGTTGCGACGCATCGTCGATGACATGCAACAGCACGCGGGCGGCGGGCACGCCAAGGTTGTAGCCGAGGCCGGCAGCACGTTCCATCGGGCGCATCAGCCGTCTCCCAGGACCCGCCGAAGTTCGGCATCATCGGTGAGGCCGGTGGCGATAAGCTTCGACGCCTCATCACGCAGCGTCGGGAGTGCCGCGGCGGCGCGAATGGCCTCGGCATCGCCGCCGCCGCGGATGGCCGCGAGCACGGGCGGCGTCGCCCGCATCAGCACGCCCACCGGCAGCCGGCCCTCATAGCCGTCACCGACCCGTCGCCGGAGCAGGCGTTGGGCGAGGACGCCGAACAGGCTGCCGGTGATGCCGTGCGGCTCGACGCCCATCTCCATGAGCCGGGCAACCGCCCCCGCCGGGTCGGCGGCGTGGAGCGTCGCCACGAGCCGGTGCCCCGCCAGCGCCGCCTGCACCGCGATCTGGGCCGTCGCCGCGTCGCGGATCTCGCCGAGCATGAGCAGTTGCGGGTCCTGGCGGACGATCGACCGCAGGGCCGTCTCGTACGTCAGCTCGCCGAACGGCGTCACCTCGATCTGCGTAACGCCGGTGAGGTGGCGTTCGACCGGGTCCTCCAGCGAGACGATGCTCAAACCGTCGAACAGCCGGGCGACCTCGGCGAGCAGGGCGTACAGCGTGGTCGTCTTCCCGCTGCCGGCGGGGCCGACGACGAGCAACAAGCCCTCGCCGGCGCGGGTGAACTCGCGCAGGCCGGCCATCACCTCGTCGCCGAAGCCGAGTTCGTCGAGCGTGGGCGGCCGTGTCAGCTCGGCGGGCAGCCGAACCACCGCCCGCAACCCGCGGGCCGTCGGCATCGTCGAAACCCGCGCCTCGCCCTCGGCCAGCTTCATCCGCCCCTCCTGCGGCAGATCGGGCCGGTACGTCAGCAGCTTCGCCAGCACCATGAGCCGGGCGACCACGCCTCGCCCGGCCTCGGGCGGGATCGCTCGCAGAGTTTCGAGCAGCCCGTCGATCCGCAGCCGCAACTCGTACCCCTCAGCCACCGGCTCGACGTGGAGGTCCGACGCCCGCCGCCGGGCCGCCTCGGCGAGGGCGGCGTCCACCAGCGTCGTCGCGTCCGGCGTGGGCATGGGACAGGTTATTCCCGCAGCAGATCGCCGTAGACGCCGGGCGTGCTGCCCGCGATCGGCACCGCCCCGACGGCCTTGGCATAGAACTCGGCCGGCCCCACGCCGCCGATGATGCCGTAGACGTAACCGAGCTCGCGCAAGCCGTGCAGCGCCTCGATCAGCAGCGCCTTGCCCACGCCGCGGCCGCGGCAGGTGGGGTCGACGCCGGTGGGACCGAAGAAGCCGCGGGCGGTGACGTCGTAGGCGGCGAAGCCGAGGATCGTGGCCGACTTCTCGCCGTCCCGCCCACTCTCGGTGGCCAGCAGCAGCGTCGCCGGGTGACGCGGCAATCCACAAACGGCCTCGTCGGCCCACTTGTTGTTGAAGTGCTCTTCGATAAACGCCCGCACCGCCGTCGCCTCGAACGGCCGCGCCCGGCGGATCGTGACGCCTTCGACATCAACCCGCGGCGGCAACGTCAACAACTTCACGAGCATGTCGGCCATGCGGCAGCGTATCGCCGATTCCAACGCTGAAGTCGGATCCACGTCGCTGAAACCGCCTCCGCCTGGTAGAGGCGGGGCTTCACGAGGCGGAGGCGGTTCCAGCCACGCTCACATCGAACAGCGGCGCGTCGTCCAAGCCGACGGCGCGCAGGATCCCGGCGTGGACCGACTCGATCGACTCGCTCGCGTCGACCACGGCATACGTTGCGTCGACCTCTGCCTGCTGCAGGAAATTCGCCCGGACCTGTTGGTGGTACTCGGGCGGGCGTTGCTCGATGCGGTCCTTCGCCCGGTTGACCCGTTGGATGCTGGCCTCGGCGGGCATGTCGAGGATCACGGTGCGGCCGGGTCGGAGGCCGCCCAGGGCGACGTTGGCGACGGTGCGGATGTCGGTTGCCGTCAGATGATCGCCGCCGAGTTGATAGGCGAGGGTGCTGCTGACGAAGCGGTCGCACACGACGGGCTGCCCGGCGGCAAGTGCCGGACGGATCGTCTCGACGGCCATCTGAGCGCGGGCGGCCATGTACAGCAGCATCTCGCACCGCATGGCCATTTCGGTGTGGTCGGGGTTGAGGAGCAACC
>CAYLSV010000031.1:31392-32161 GCA_964386435.1 uncultured Tepidisphaerales bacterium | reverse complement strand
GATCTGCTCGCCGATGCGCGTGGTGCCGGGGTCGCGGACCACCAGCGGCTCGCGGCCGAAGTGGCGCGCGTAGGCGCCGGCGAGCAGCTTCACCTGCGTCGTCTTCCCGCACCCCTCGCCCCCATCGAGCACAACAAACCGCGGCGGCATTTCTTGAGCGGACACGGCGTGAGGATACGCGACCGAACCTGCCGCACGTGGTGCGGCGGCTACCGAAGTCAAAGTCTGCGGTCTCGTTGCAGTAGCCGCCGCACCACGTGCCGCAGGTCCGTCACGAGTCCCCCACCGCCCGCACCTCCACGATGAACCGCCCGGCGTCCGGCACCGCCTCGTCGGCCACGATCTCCACCACCGTGTCCCGCCCGCCCCGCTGCTTCTGCCACTGCCGGTAGGTGACGTCCTTTGCCAGCGTGAATGTCGACAGCCCCCGCCGCGCGGGCTTACGGATCGTTGAGCCGCTGTTGATCGGGCACAGCCGCAGGCGGTCGAGGTGCGCCCGCGCCAGCGGCAGGGTGTCGAAGACGATCACCTCCCGCGGCACGCCACGGTTGAGCTTCGCCTCGGTCAGCCGCCGGAGTTGTTTTTCGTCGGGGTAAAAGAAGACTTTGCGGTTGAGCAACGCCAGCCAGTCGCCGGGCGAGAGGCCGTCGTCGAGGCACCTGCTCAGCGCCGTCTCGGTCATCGGCAGGTTGTGGTGGATGACGATTGTGCCGAGCATCGGGTGGTGGAACGTCGTGTAGACGACTCCGGCGGGCATCCTCTCGGAGAC
>CAYLSV010000031.1:23598-31382 GCA_964386435.1 uncultured Tepidisphaerales bacterium | reverse complement strand
GTGGAACGTCGTGTCGCCCGGCCGGGTGTGGCGGGTCAGGCGGCGGCGGTCGGCCTCGGGAACGCCAAGCCGCTCGAGCGCCACCGCCGTCGACATCAGGCCGTGGCGGATGATGTTGCGGCTCGCCCCGCGCTCGGTCAGGTGGTACAGCCGCGGGAACCGCTCGGCAAGCTCTTCGGCCGTCACAGTTTCAGGCTACGGTGACGGCATGAGCCAGTTCGACATCGACGCCGCCCGCCACCAATTTCTCGAACTCTTCGGCCGCGATGCCGAATGCGTTGTGCGGGCACCGGGGCGGGTGAACCTCATCGGCGAGCACACCGACTACTCCGACGGCTTCGTCTGTCCGATGGCGATCGAGCCGGGCATCTACTTCGTGGCGACGAAGCGGGAGGACGAGCAAGTCTGCGTCCGCAGCGGCTTGTTCCCCGACATGCCGGTGGAGTTCGGGATCACCGACGATCTCGCGCCCGGCGAGCCGAAGTGGGGCAACTACGTCAAGGGCATGACGCACTTCCTCAAGGTCGGCGGCGTGCCGCTGGTCGGCATGGACGCGCTGGTGCTCAACATCCTGCCGCCCGGCGGCGGCCTCTCCAGCAGCGCGGCGATGGAGGTCGGCACCGCCACCGCCCTGCTGAAACTCGCCGGGCAGGAACTCGATGCCGACCGATTGGCGCTGCTCGCGCAGCAGGCGGAGCAGCAATTTGCCGGTGTGCCGTGCGGGATCATGGACCAGATGATCGTCGCCGCCGGCCACGCCGGGCACGCGATGCTGCTGGACTGCCGGGATCTGTCGAAGCAGTTCGTGCCGATCGACCCGGCGGCGGTCAGCGTGATCGTCATCAACTCGATGACCGAACACGAACTCTCCGGCGGCGAGTACGCCGAGCGCCGCAAGCAGTGCGAGGCCGGCGCGGCCCACTTCGGCGTGGAGAAATTGCGTGACGTGACGCCGCAGCAGGTCGACGCGGCGGTGGGCGACCTCGACCCGACGGTGTTCAAGCGTTGCCGCCACGTGACGACGGAGAACGCCCGCTGCCAAGCCTTTGCCGAAAAGCTGGCCGCCGGCGACTACGCGTCGGCCGGCGAACTGATGGCCGCCAGCCACGCGAGTTTGTCCGGCGACTTCGAGGTCAGCACGCCGGAACTCGACTGGCTCGCCGCCGAGGCAGTGAAGCACGAAGGCGTCCACGGCAGCCGCATGACCGGCGGCGGCTTCGGCGGCTGCACCGTCACCCTCGCCACACCCGAGAAGGCCGAGCAAGTCCTGCAAGCCGTCACCGGCGCCTACGAACAACACACCGGCAAAAAGCCCGAAGCGTTTCTTACCGCAGCCGCCGCCGGGGCAGAGGTGGTCGAGTGAGACGCCTACGCCGCTGGCTTACGCTGCTGCTCGGCCTGCTGCTGCTCGCAATTTCCGTCGCGGGGACGCTCTTCGGTAACTTCAAGCCTGTGTACATCGTTTGGACCCAAGACGACTCCACCACGCCGCAACCGAGCCGCAGGACAATGTTATTGAACACGATGACCGATTCGATGATGTTCGAAACCCGCACATTTATAAACGAGCCGCAGGCCGGGTGGGATGCAGGATGGCGGACCGAGTCCAAGTTTGTTGTGAGGCAAGCCTATCGGCCGACGGCTGCCGAGGACGGGCTTTTTCCAGTTCCGCCCAGCTTCACCGATACCTTCGACGTCCGACGCTGGACCGCTGAGAGCTGGCGCGGCTTTGCGTTCTACCACCAGTCGTACAACACTAACAACGGGTTGGATGCGAAAGTTCGCGGTATCGCCGTACCGCACTGGTTCACCGGCGGGCTGGGCCTGCTGCTGACCGGCCTCGCCGGGCGCGGCTTCCTCGTCGCCCGCCGCCAGCGTCGCCGGCTCGTCGCCGGCCACTGCCCCGCCTGCGGCTACGACCTCCGAGCCACCCCCGGCCGCTGCCCCGAGTGCGGGGCGGGGGCCGAGGGCATCACGCCGCCGGGTCGGCCTGGTGCGTCTTGAGGGCGGCCTGGGCCCGGTCGGCGGCGTTCATCATGTTGCGGATCAGGCCGAAGATTTCCCGCTCCTGCTCCGACCGTGGCTCACGCGGAGGTCTGGTCGAAAGCAGGAATGCCCCGAGCCCCATGTCGAAATGGTCCGCCAAGGCGGCCATTTGCCGGCTCGACAACTCTCGCTCGGCCGAGGCACACCGGCTGATGAACGACTTATCAACGCCGACGACTTGGGCGATTGCCGTCATCGTCATGCCGTGCTTGTCCATCAGGTGGCGGATGATCCGGCTCGATATCTTATTAAAATTGCTGCGGCGCGCGTGCGACATGTCAGTCATCCTCCATCAAAAGGTCGGCGATGGCCTCACCTACCGAGTTGGCCTCGAAGAAAAACTCTTTCATCGCTTCAAGATTGCCCTTTCGCACCGCCTGATCTAGATCGTCCAGAACCACGGCGAAATCTTCCAAGAGCCAGCGAAGCTCATTATTCGTGAGCGACCTCCCGAGCAAGCCGCCGATGGCGTGCCGCCCGTTGCTCACGGCTTCCTCGCAATCATCCCTGAAGTCGTCGGGCGGCAGGCGACTGGACGGGATCACTTACCACGTTAGCTCAGAGTTGCCCGCAGGTCAACATACCATGGTTGTGGGCGCTAGCCCTATCCTGCCCCCGCCGATGTACACCGATCTTGGATTCCAGCGTAAGAACATGGGCGACGTCGACGTGCTTTGGCACGACGGGTTGTACCATTTGTTCCACCTGGTCCTGCCGAACCACGACTTCATCGCCCATGCCGTCAGCCGCGACGCGTTCAACTGGCGGCGGGTGGACAACGCGCTGTTCATCGGCCACCCCGGCGGGTGGGATGACGACATGCTGTGGACCATGCACGTCACGCCCGACCCGCACAAGCCGGGCGGGTGGCGGATGTTTTACACCGGGCTGTCGCGGCGAGACGGCGGGTATGTGCAGCGGCTGGGGCTGGCCAAGAGCGACGATTTGTACACGTGGGTCAAGACACCGGACCGGTGGGCCCGGCATGATCGGCGGCGGGGCGATTTGCCCAGCGACAACATCCGCCACGGCTATGACGCCGACAGCGCCTGGCCGTTGGCGGCGCAGGAGCCATGGTACGAAGATTCGCTCGACGAGGGCCGGCAGTGGGTGAGCTTTCGCGACCCGTACTACTACCGCGATGGCGAGGGGCCGGACGCCCGCGGCATGTTGCTCATGGCCGCCCGCGTGCCGGACGGGCCGGTGATCCGCCGCGGCTGCATTGGCGTGGCCGAGGAGGTCGCGCCCGACCAGTTCGAGCTGCGCGAGCCGCTGTACCATCCGCGAATCTACGACGACGTCGAGGTGCCGAACCTCACGAAGATCGGCGACACGTACTTCCTGCTCGGCAGCATCCGGGAGGACGTGAAAGTGCGGTACTGGTACAGCAAGAGTCTCGACGGGCCGTGGCGGAACTACTTCGACAATGTGCTGCTGCCACAGGGCAACTACGCCGCCCGAATCGGGCACGATCCGGGCGGCCCGCTGGTGTGGAACTTCTTCAGCCGCGACCTTGTCGGCAAGACGACGCGGAACCTGATGCCCCCGCCCAAGCGGGTGGTCATCTCCGATGACGGCCGGCTGAAGCTTAAGCCGTTCGAGGGCTTTGACCAGCAGGTGACGGCCACCAAGTCGTGCGGCGAGTTGATGCCGCTGGCGCCGATGGTTGGCAACCCACACGCCCGCGTCGAAGATGAGGGCGACGGCTGCTTCGCCATCGATTCCGACGGCGGCTTCGAGGCGTTCCTGCTCGCCGAGCCCGTCGACTGCTTCCGCCTGAGCGGCCGCTTGCACCTGGATGGCCGCGGCAAGTGCGGATTCGTTTTCCGCACCAATCCGGACACCTCCGACGGCTACCACCTCTCGCTCGACCTCATCAAGGGCGTTGCCCAACTCCGCAGTTGGGGTGCCCGCCACGACGGCCGCGATGAGCACGCCTTCCAATTCGAGGCTTTGCAAAGCGGCTTCTGGCTCAGCGACCCCGCCGGGCCTTGGGACTTCGAGCTGCTGGCCTTCGGCAGCTACTTGGAGTTGGTCATCAACGGCTTCGTCCTGCTCACGCTCGCCGACGACAGCTTCGCCGCCGGCCGCGTCGGGTTGTACGTCGAGACGGCTCGGCTCAAGGTCGAGAATTTGACCCTCAACCACCTGCGAACCCCCCGCCGCCCGAGCGAGCAACTCGCCGAGGGTTGAAACATCGTCACGCAGAGGACGACGTAGCTGCGACCCGACGGGTCGCAGTGTGTGCGTCCCAAGACTTGCACCGCCGATGGATCTCGGACGCCGCCACTGCGACCCGTGGGGTCGCAGCTACGTTGCATCTCGAATCAGTCGCCGAGCCCCAAGGCTTCGATTCGCGTGCAGTCCGTCAGCAGCTTGCGCATGCCGTCGAGCCGCACCATGCTCGCGGCGTCGCTCAACGCCTCGCTCGGCTCGGGGTGGCACTCGATGAACAACCCGTCGACGCCGGCGGCGACGGCGGCGCGGGCCAGCAGCGGCGTCGCGGTCGGATCGCCGCCACTCTTGTCGCCTTGCCCGGCGGGGCGTTGGGTGGAGTGGGTGGCGTCGAAACTCACAGGCTTGCCGAGGCGGCGCATCTCGCGGAGGGCCGTCATGTCGTTCACCAGCCGGCCGTAGCCGAAGAAGGTGCCGCGCTCGCACAGCACCACGTCGTCGCACCCGACGTCGGCCAGCTTCGCCACCGGGTTCGCCATCTCCGACGGAGCCATGAACTGCCCCTTCTTGACGTGAATCGTTTTGCCGGTCTTGCCGCAGGCGTGCAGCAGATCGGTTTGCCGCGCCAGGAACGCCGGCACCTGCAGGACATCACAGACCTGCCCCACCGCCGCCGCCTGGGGCGACTCGTGCACGTCGGTCATCGTCGGCACGCCCAGCGCCGCCCCGACCTTTTCCAGCACCTTCAACCCCGCCTCCATCCCCGGCCCCCGTGGGCTGCTGCCGCTGGTGCGGTTGGCCTTGTCGAAGCTGCCCTTGAAGACGTAGGCAAGCCCAAGATCGTCACAGATCGCTTTCACCTGCTCACCCACCATCATGCAGAGGTCGTACGACTCGATCGCGCACGGCCCGGCGAAGATGAACAAGGGGCAATCGTCGCGGCGCAGCGGGTCGGGCATGGCCGCACGGTAGAACCCTCACCCCGGCAACAGAAACCGTGCCTGCCGCGTCCCCACCGTCATCTCCAGCGGCGTGGTGCCCGCCGCCTCGCCGTCGACCTGGACGGCGACCGGGTCGCCCATCGTTTCGATTCGCACGTGTCGGCCGCGGACGAGGCGGGTGCCGCGGGTGAGGTGGTGCCGGCCGGCGATGGCGGCGAGGGTCAGCTCGATCAACTCCAGCCGGTTCCCCGCCGGCAGCACCGCCACGTCGAGCAGCCCGTCGTCCGCCACCGCCTCGGGCAACAGCGGCACGCCCAGGCCGTACTCCGGCACGTTCGCACAGATCGCCACCCCCCGCGTTGGCCCGCCGATCGCTTGGCCGTCGACCGTCACCACGATCTCCGGGAACACGTAGGACCACGCCGCCCGCGCCGCCGCCGGCAAGTAATCGAGCCGCTTGATCGGCCCGGTGCGGCTCGTCTGCAGCGCGTGGATCACGTCGGCGTCCAGCCCCACGCCGGCCATCAGCAGCATCAACTCGCCCGCCGCCGTCGCGACATCCACCCGCCGCGACCGCCCCGCCGCGACCGATCGAGCCGCCGCGTCGGCCAGCGCGTCGATCGGGAAGTCGGCGAACCTCTCGGACAAATCGAGCAGCGGCGCCGCGTCGAGCCACTTGGGCCGCAGCAGCCCTGGCGGCTGCACGCCCAAATGCTGGGCCATCAAATTCGCCGTCCCCAAGGGCACCACGCCCAGCATCGGCCCGTCGCCGCCGGTGTGCCGCAGGACCGCCGATAGCACCGCCCGCAGCGTGCCGTCGCCGCCGACGCTCAGCACGACGTCGATGCCGTCAAACACCTCCGCCGGCAGCGTATCTGGGTGGCGATCTTCCAGCCGCGCCCCCGGCAGCCGCCGTTGCAACGCCGCGGCCACCCGCCGCCCCTTGCCGCGGCCGGCAATCGGGTTGAAGCAGACGAGCGTCGCCATGTCCCGACGGTACGCCGACGTTTGGGTTTCCGAAGTTTTCGCCGCGCGTTATCATCACGATCATGCGTTGGCTGTTGCTCATTCCGCTGCTGTTCGCCACGCCGCTTCTGGCCGCGGAGGAGCCTGACCGGACGGAGATGTTGCTGGAGGACATCCTCGCCAAGCTGCAGCAGATGGAAATCCGGCTCGAGCAGATCGAGCGGCAACTCGAAGAAGGCGCCCCCGCCACCGCCGCGGCGGCCGAGGAGGAAGACCCCCGCTTCGCCAACCTCCCGAACCACCATCGCGAGCGTGGCCCGAACATCGAGCTGCTCCGCGTCATCAAGCTGCCCGACGACGCCAGCCGCGATGACCTTGCCGAGTACGTGCAGGCGGTCGTCAATGCCTCGAAGGGCCAGAACAGCTACAGCAGCGACGACCCGCAAATCGGCATGCTCACCGACGTCGGCGACGAGCACGCTGATCTGCTGCTGCCGCATTATGACGATTGGTACGTCAAGCAGGCCCTGCAGAAGATGGACGTCGGGGCTCACAAGGCGACGATCATCGAGCTGCTGCCGAAGAACCCGCAGATGGCGTCGCTGATCCTCAAGCACGAGTGGGTCGAGGACGCCGAGGCAGAAATTCGCACCGCCCTCAAGAACATGCCGCAGCACCAAAGCCACCGCGAGCTCGCCATCGCCGGCCTGCGGCTGGACGACCCGGCCCTGGCCGACACCCTGCTGGGCATGCTGGCCCAGACGCAGCCGTACCAATTGCAGTCGCTGTACACCGAGTACGCCGCCGCGACCGACACGATCCCCCGGCCGAAGCTCGACGACGCGATCGAGCGGATGTGGATCAACAGCCAGAAGCAGGGCGAGTGGGGCCAGCAACAGGCCGCCCCGCTGGCCATCCGCCACGGCGTCCGCGACGCCCTGCTCTACACCGCCGTCGCCCTCGACGGCGGCCAGATGGTCAACGAGCACCAGACCCGCCCGGCCATGCTCATCGCCCTGCTCGACCACATCGACGCCCCCGGCGTCGGCAGCAGCGATTTGCCGACGTGGGTGCAGGACAACCGCGACACGCTGACGTGGGACCCCGACCGCCGCAAGTGGCACGCGGCATCGGCGGACAACGCGGCGGAGTGACGCGGATGACCATGTGCTTGTCTGGCGGAACAGCTTGCGACTGAGCTTGTGCATCAGCAACGCCCTCTTTCTGACGAGCGACGCCACGACCTGTAGGCACCTGTTCGCAGCTACCTCCCGCCTCATCAAGATTGCGGCCCAATTTCGGGGGCCGCAACTTGGGGCGGCGTGGGTTATGATTGGGTCGTGCGTTGGAACAGGTTCGCCATCCCGATGCTGGTTCTGACGCTCGTGCCGCTGATTGTCGCGGCCGAGCCGCCGGGGGTGGGAATGGTGCCGGCGGAGGTGAGGGAGTTGGGGGCGGCGGATGATTTGGACGAGCTGGGCGACCTGTCGCAGCAGGTGCGGCGGACATACCGGCGGGCACGGCCGGCGGTGGTGGCGATCAGCGCCGGCGGCGGGCAGGGCAGCGGCGTGATCGTGAGCCCGGACGGGCTGGTGCTGACGGCCGGGCACGTCTCGGGGCGGCCGGGGCGGCCGGTGCGGGTCACGCTCGACTCGG
>CAYLSV010000031.1:21929-23588 GCA_964386435.1 uncultured Tepidisphaerales bacterium | reverse complement strand
GGGCCGCGAGGTTCGCGGCGTGGTCCTGGGGCAGATCAACGATTACGACAGCGGTGTCGTGCAGATCACGGACGAACCGACCGAGCCCGGCGGCTTCCCGTTCGTGCCGATGGGCGAAAGCGATGCACTCATCGACGGGCAGTGGCTGATCGCGCTGGGCCACCCCGGCGGATTGCAGGAGAATCGGCCGCCGGTGCTGCGGCTGGGGCGGCTGATCGTCGGCGGGCGGTTCGCCTTGCGGACCGACAACACCCTGGTCGGCGGCGACAGCGGCGGGCCGCTGCTGGACCTGGCCGGCAACGTCGTGGGCATCCACAGCCGTATCGGCCAGCGGAGCTTTGCCAACTTCCACGTGCCCATCGACCACTACCGCCGGGCGTGGAGCCGTCTGGTGCCCAGCGGCGAGGAGCGGGCGTACATGGGCGTGCGGTTCGTGGACAACAATCTGGTGCTGCGAATTGACGAGGTGATCGCCAACAGCCCCGCTCAGATCGCCGGGCTGCGGGAGGGCGACGTGCTGCGTCAGATTGACGGCCAGCGGTTGTCGTCGTTCGATGATTTGCTCAACGCACTGACCGATCTGGAGCCGGGCGACGAGGTGACCGTGCGCATCCGCCGGCCGGGCCGGGCGGTGCCGTTGACGCTGCAGATGACCCTCGCCGCCGCCCCCCGCCGTTGAAGGAGTTCATTAGATGTCACGCCGCCCGTTCATGCTGCTCCTCGCCCTCGCCGTCGCGCTCGGCGGCTGGCCGGTGATCGCCGTTGCGCAGGACGACGGGCAGGAACGCGTCGAGCAGCGCCGCAACGCATGGCGGACCTACCGCGCCCGCTCAAAGAACAACCCGGAGTTGAAAGACCTGATGGCCGAGGTCGGCCGCCAAGCGGGCGACTCGGTGGTTCGCGTCTGGTCCGGCGACACGCAGGTCGCGCTCGGCACCGCCGTGGGGCAGCACGAGGTGCTAACCAAAGCCAGCGAACTCGGCGACGGCTCGAATCTGAAGGTCCGCACCGCCGCCGGCGACGAATCCGACGCCACCGTCCGCGGCGTGTGGCGGGAGAACGACCTCGCCCTGCTCCGCGTGCCCGGCCTCGAGCTGCCGCCGCTGACGCTGAGCCCCAACCGCCCGGACATCGGCACGATCCTCATCACGCCCGGCCCGGCCGCGGAGAACGTGCAGTACGGCATCGTCAGTGTGGAGCGGTTGAAGGTGCCCGGCACCGCCGCGTTCCTGGGCGTCGCCATGGAGAACCACCCCGACGGCGGCGTGCGAATCATCCAGGTCACGCCGTTCAGTTCCGCTGAGCGGGCGGGTTTGGAGACGGGTGACATCATCGTCCGCCTCGGCCGGGCAGAAATCGACAACCAGAACGCGGTTCGTGGGGCGATGCGGATGTTCGACGTCGGCCAGCAGGTGCCGGTCGTGTTCGTCCGCGACGACCGCGAGCTGACCCGCCTGGCCATCCTCGGCAGCCGGCCGCGGGGCAGCCAGCGGTCCATCGAGCAGAATCAATTCGACGGCGCCTTCAGTTTGCGGGCCGCGGACTTCGAGGACGTGATCCAGCACGACACGGTCCTGCTGCCGCTGGACATGGGCGGCCCGGTCGTCTCGCTCGACGGCCGGGTGGTCGGCATCAACATCGCCCGGGCCGGCCGGGTTG